>NZ_QVFV01000005.1 GCF_004212215.1 Leptolyngbya iicbica LK | reverse complement strand
CATGCTCACTCAAGGGCTGATGGTTCGTATCTTCAGCTTATGGCGAGTGAGCTTTTTTACTGACTGAGCGATTTATCAAACATCCTCTAAGGGCAGGGTAGTGAAGTCGATCTGTGACTCAACAGAATGGCTTTCCCCCTCACGAACAGGTAGGGGCCTGGTGCAGGGGCATCCGTCAGCCATTTTGCCAGTTGCATTGACCTCACGGCTGCTCGGTACGGCGGGATAAGGCTCGGATGAGGGTATTCGGAATCACGGCATCATCCCAGTTATCTGGCTGTTCGCCCATGCGGACGATGACCAGCTCGTAAGTCGGCAACACAAACACTCTTTGAATGCCACGCCCATCGAGATGGAAACCGCGTGGATCGAGATAGGGCACGGTCGCGGTGGTTTCGACGTTGGGGTGGTCGGGGGTCCGGGCCTGGACCCAGATATGTTTGCCAAAGGTTGATTCAATGGGGGAGGGGGTGAGCATGGCGGCCAGCCAATCAGGAGAAATCACCGTCTGCCTTTTCCATTGCCCTTGATTGAGAAACAGTTGCCCGATGCGAGCCCAGTCGCGCAGGGTGGCAAATAGGCAACAAAAAGTTTTGGCTGAGCCGTCGGGGCGATCGAGCCACACACTCGCGGGGTTCGCGCCGATCGCTTGCCAGAGTCGAGTCGCCAAATATTCGGGATAGGCGATACCCGTGGCTCGCTCCAACACGATCGCCAGAATCTGGCTATTCACATTGTTGTAGTCAAACACCTCGCCGGGGGGGCGCACGCGAGGAATGCTGAGGGCGGTTTGCTCAACATCAGAACCGATGTAGAGATGAACGAGGTCGGAGGTTGGACTGGTGGTGCTGCGTTCGTTGCGCAGGCCCGACTGCATGTAGAGCAGATCTTGTAGGGTGATTTGAGCGCGATCGCCCCGTTGCCATTCGGGCAAATAGTTAGCGACGGGCTCCTCCACCGAGGCGATCGCGCCCTCAGCGATCGCTTGCCCAATCAATAAGCCGACGATGCTTTTAGTCATCGACATGGCATTGAATTTAGACGACTGGTCATAGCCCTGCCAATACTGTTCCAGCACGATTTCGCCCTGATGCATGACTAGCAACCCTGTGGAATTGCGTTCAGCCGCATAGTCGGCGACGGATTGGAGGGCGGCAGCAAACTCAGGGGGGGGAGGTTGGGCCGCTACGGGCAAAGGTTCATCGTCACCCCCGGGCACAGCCGCTTGGGGCTGATACCAATCGACCGCCATGATGGGCTGCTCTGGATAGGTCATGGCGCGGCTGACAAATCGCCAGTCGGGCAGGACTAGGGTGACGGCGAGAGCGATCGCAGTCAGCAGCAGGAGTCGGTAGCGGTGACGTTGAGGCAGCGCCATGGGGAAATAGCCGGGGTAAATGGGGCAAAGGGGCGGGGGCGGTTGAACTCTTAACTCTTTGCTAAAGCTGGATGTCACAACGCAGTTTGCGACTAAAACACTAAGTAGAGAAATATGTCTCGCCAGGAATATAAGCTGGCGCTGGCTTTGAGCGTAGCAAGATCCTGAGGAACCTGTCGGTTGCCCCAGGGCGGCTCCGCCAATCGTAGAACGAGGAGGCGTTATGAAGATTGTGGTTGTGGGTGGTGTGGCTGGGGGCGCTTCGACGGCAGCTCGAGCCCGCCGATTGGATGAGTCAGCCGAAATCATCGTGCTGGAAAAGGATCAGTACGTCTCCTATGCCAACTGTGGCTTGCCGTATCACGTAGGCAAGGTGATTGAAGATCGCGACAAGCTATTGGTGCAGACCCCTGAGAGATTGAAGCAGAGCTTGAATCTGGATGTACGAACCGGCCACGAGGTAACTGCCATTGATCGCGAGCAAAAAACCGTAACTGTGCGGGCGATCGCCACGGGTGAGACCTATCAGGAAACCTATGACAAGTTAGTGCTGTCGTTAGGGGCGAATCCGATTCGTCCACCGTTGCCCGGCATCGACCATCCCAAGATTCACGTGTTGCGCAACATTCCCGATATGGATGCGATTTTGGCGACGTTGGGCCAGGGCGCCAGTCGGGCGATCGTGGTAGGCGGCGGTTATATCGGCGTCGAGGTGGCCGAAAACTTAGTTCACCGAGGGTTACAGGTCGATCTACTGGAAATGATGGGGCAAATTATGGCCACCCTCGATCCAGAAATGGCGCGGGATTTGCAATATCACCTTGAAGACCACGGGGTGCAAGTCCATCTCCAGACGGCGGCCCAGTCCTTTGAAGATGACGGCGGACGCATTCGCACCCAGTTGTCGAATGGGGAAACCATCACGGCAGACCTGGTGGTGATGGCGGTTGGGGTGCGTCCCAATACGGCGCTGGCGACCGACTGTGGCTTGCCAGTGGGACCACGGGGCGGCCTACAAACCGACAAGCATATGCGCACCATCGATCCTGACATTTATGCCGTAGGTGACATGGTGGAAACGGAAAATTTTGTGACCGGAGACGCGATGCTCGCGGCGCTGGCTGGTCCCGCAAATCGTCAGGGCCGTATTGCCGCCGACAATATCTTTGGCCACGGCAGTCAATACCGCGACACCCAGGGCACGGCTATTGTCAAAATTTTTGATATGGCGGGGGGCGGCACTGGAGCGTCAGAGCGATCGCTCCAGCGGGCTAACATTCCCTACCGCAAGGTTTACCTGCACCCGTCTTCCCACGCGAGCTACTATCCCGGCTCATCGACGCTGCATCTCAAAGTGTTGTTCTCTCCAGCAGAAGGCAAGCTGTTGGGGGCACAGGTAGTCGGCTTTGACGGCGTCGATAAGCGCATTGACGTCTTCGCCACGGCCATGCGGGCGGGGATGACGGTATTTGACTTAGAGCATCTGGAACTGAGCTATGCTCCCCCGTTTGGCTCCGCCAAAGACCCGGCCAATATGGCGGGCTTCCTCGGCGCGAATCTATTGCGGGGCGATGTTCATTTTTGGTATCCCGACGACTATCCGGAAAAGACGCAAATTGGCACCCTACTGGATGTGCGCACCCCGCGCGAGTTCGAAGAATGGCATATTCCCGGAGCCGTGCACCTACCGCTGAATCAAGTGCGCGATCGCTATGCGGAAATTCCCTCCCATAGCCCCATCTTTGTGTACTGCCGCTCAGGTTTTCGTAGCTATCTGGCCTATCGCATTTTGGTGCAAAGCGGGTTTAGCCACGTCTCCACCCTGGCGGGCGGATTACTGACTTACAGCTGCTTTTACCAGACGCCTTATTCCACTGGCACGGCCCACTATCCAGCGATCGCCCATGCAGAAGATCAGATGGCTGAAAAGGTGCTTTCTCAAACGGTTTAAGCCAGCCACTTGGCTGATGTAAAGTAACCGAATATCTACAGAGTAACTGACTCCTTGAGGTGTTCTCTAGGAATAAATTTCCCATCGTAGGTTGGTGTCGAGGAACGAGCCCCAACCTACTTGAATCCTTGATGCTGTTGGGTTTCCTGACGTCAACCGCAACCTACACCGCACCTTCTTTCGGGTAATTTCTTTTTTCAGAGATCTCTTAAGTTCAGTGGGTAACAGCTCGAAAGATTTGGCGAGAAAACTGCATGGTCTGCTGCTGTAGCTGAGAAATGCTGACCGGATGAAGCCAGCTTGAGGAGACGAAGACACCTCAAGCTGGCTTCTTATCTATTCACCGATAGCTGTCACGCTTTCTTCAGCGCATGAGGATGAGTCGTGTAGAGAACTCTAAAGTCGAAAACTGACAGTCCTGCATTTTTGTAACCTTTGGAGCGGTCTCACCAAAACATTTGGACAAAATATTGCTCAATAATCAAATAACTTGTCAGATACGTCAGAAAACTAATTCCAACCGGAAAGTTTTGCGAGATTTATCAATTCTTTAAGCTGTTTAGGGTATATTTACGGACATCTTTGCTGTACTCTTAATTCCCGTAAAGCGCTGTTAGTGATATCCACACACTTAATACAAACGTATTTTGCGTGGGTTTACTGAGCTGACTTTGCAAAATGTGGTGTATTTCGGGCTTTCTGTGATCCTTCGGGATCAGCGTAGTCTCTAGCAGACTCGCAATTTGAGGATGTGAACTTGGTCTCCTGAATAGAATGTTGCGACTTGATTGGATCTTTTCCATTCTGGGTTCGGCATACCGACTTGTCGGATTTTTGGCCCGTCCCCTGAAGCGTCGGTTTTGGCTACAAGCGGCGATCGCCTTTATCGTCGTTCAGTTGCTCAACTGGTCTGGTTCCGTACCAGGGGTTGGTTTTGAGCCTGTCAATGCACAGGTGGGAGCTAACGGTTGTCCGAGTGGCGTTATTTGTAATCGTGCAGGCGGCAGTTATGTTGACGCCAACAACAATACAGTAAGGGTCAGCTCGAATCGAACAGACCTGCAAGCGGCTATAGCAGTACCGTTAACAATCATTAAAACTGCAGATCGTGGCGCGGCTGAGCCGGGTGATGTAGTGGTCTATCGTCTGCTGGTGCGCAACCCAGGGACAGCTCCTGCGGGACCATTGACGATTACGGATGAGTTGCCGCTCGGAATGCAATTCATTGAAGAATCCGTCCGCACCTCACCACTACAGTTCACTAGCATTACGACCCGCGATCGCAGCTTTACCCTCGACTTTGGCGGCGCTTCGCTGGGCGGCGGCCAAGAGTTATCCGTAGTGTATGCCGCCCTTGTGACCCCCGATGCCATTCGAGGCTCTGGTCGCAACGTCGCCCAAGCGCTGACACCGAGCAGTAGTGCATCTGCCACCAATGAGTTAGCCATTCGGCCCGGTATTTTGGCCGATTGTGGCACCCTTGTTGGTCGAGTCTTTGTTGATAAAAACTTCGACGGTGAGCAGCAGCCTGGGGAGCCAGGGGTGCCCAACGCCGTGGTCTTTATGGATGACGGCAACCGGATTCTGACCGACGCCGATGGCTTATTCTCAGTCGCCAACGTGCTAGCAGGCAATCGAGTTGGCACATTAGATCTGACCAGCCTACCGGGCTACACCCTGGCCCCTAACCTGTTCCGATTGGCCGATAACAGTCAATCGCGACTGGTGCAGCTAGAACCCGGTGGTCTCGCTCGGATGAACTTTGGCGTCACACCCGCATTTGGGGAGGAGCAGGGGTGATGAAAACCTTACTTGCAATGATTGGCTGGCTCGTAGTCAGCGCCTTAGCCGCTGATGTCATGGGCGTCGCGATCGCCCAAACATCAGATGAGGGTACCGATGCCACCGCATCACCCTCGGGTGGAGCCGCATCGCCATCGGTCATCAACTTGGCCGCTGCGGGCGCTACCGCCGAGCGATCGCCCGCCACTAACGTCTCGACGAATGCCGCTGCCCTGTCCAATCTCGACGCAGTCGGCGTAGATAGTGTTACCCACTCGGCCCCCCGTGAGCGCGAGATCGCCCCTGTCTCCACTGGAGATACGGCTCGCCGCAGCACTGAACGCGCTAGTGAGGCGACGGCATCGGCTCCGCGATCGCGGACTCCCAGAGCTGGGCAATTAGGCATTGCTAGCACCCGACTCTCAGAGCTCCCCGCGACGGCAGAGCTAACCGCCCAGTCAAATCCTCAACCCTTACCCGAAATCCCGGAGGGTGCAGTCTTATCGGAAACCGCAGTCGAGGAGTCGCTGCTAGAGTTTAATCTCAGCTTCGTGCCGGTGACCGATCCCGTGGTGCCCGCCAACCGCCGTTCCACCATCGAGTTTGAAGGTCGCATTACTGACCCCGACGGTAACCTCATCGCGAGGGACGTGGTGGTAACACTGACCACCGGGGCCGGTGAGTTTCAAGGGGCCGATTACGATCCCGATATGGCAGGCTTTCAAGTATTGGCCCGGCGCGGTCAGTTCAGCGCGATTTTGCGATCTACCCTCGATGCCCAGCAGGTTCGTATTCGGGCTGCAGCCGACGCCTACGAGGTGCAAGGTCTAGACCCTGATGAAGACGTCACGCTAGATCGACTAGAACCGCTCGAAACCTTTGCCCAGGTCGAATTTGCTACTAACCTCAGACCGACCCTGATTTCCGGTGTGGTGGATGTGCGTCTTGGCCCTGGCGGCACGAATTTTTGGGGTAGCTATGCCGATTTTCTAAACCCCGACGACATCGGCGACACCGAATTTGACCTCGGGGCGGCCTTGTTCGCCACGGGTACTTTGGGTGATTGGCAATTCACCGGGGCGATGAATACCCGGCGAGCCCTCAACGAGACCTGCGATGGCAATCGCCTGTTCCGGAATGATCAGTTTTGCGACAACTCGTATCCGGTCTATGGCGACAGCTCGCAGGTCGACTTTCTCACCCCCTCGATTGACAGCTTCTTTGTCCGCTTCCAACGCGATTCAGAAGTGGCTGGGGGCGAGTCAGACTACTTCATGTGGGGCGATTATCAAACCACTGAGTTTGCTCGCGCTTCCCAAGAGTTCACTTCAATCACGCGCCAACTGCATGGCTTTAAGGGCAACTACACCCTGGGCAACCTGCAAATCACGGCCATGTACGCCAACAATTTGCGTCCCTTCCAACGGGATACGATCGCCCCTGATGGCACCAGTGGTTTCTATTTCCTGTCCCGCCGCGTCATCTTGCCCGGCAGCGAAAACGTTTTCATTGAAACGGAAGAACTCAACCGCCCAGGCACCGTAATTTCGCGGGAAGCCCTGACGCGGGTCAGCGATTACGAAATTGATTACGATCGCGGCACCCTCTTGTTCCGCCAGCCGATCTACCGTACCCGCGTTGACGAATCGGGCCGCACCTTGGTCACTCGCATCGTCGCGACCTACGAGGTGGACTCAGCGGATGAGGGCAACCTGTACGCCGGACGCTTCCAATACAACTTTAAGGCAGGTCAACCGAACGCTGGCGGTTGGGCGGGCATCACGCTGCTGTCTGAAGACCAGGGTGATCAGGACTTTTCGCTGTATGGGGCGGATGTGCAAGTACCCCTGGGCGAAACCGGTTCCTTCACTGGGGAATATGCTCGTTCCTCCTTCGATCGCTTTGGCGAATCTGCGGACGGCAGTGCCTACCGACTAGAAGCCCAGGGTCCCCTCTTTGATCCCGCTGTGCAGGGTATCGCCTATCTCCGGAGCGCAGACGAGGGCTTTACCAACACGGCGACGACGAGCTTCCGACCGGGACAGACTCGTTGGGGGGCGGGTGTCAACGCGGCAGTCGGCCCAACGACTCAAGTCAACGTTCAATTTGATCAGGAGATTAATCGGGGCGTCGCGCCAGAAATCATCACCGATGAGTTTGACCTGTTCCGCCCCGGACAGTTTGCGGAGCCCGGCGATCGCGTGGACAATACCCTGACTACTTATCGTGCCGGGGTTCGACAAGCAATTGGCTCCGTGGATGTTGGTCTGGATTATGTGAACCGCGATCGCACCGATCGCCTCACCGACACCAGTGCCAACTCCCAGCAGTTTGTGCCCCAGGTGGCTGTGCCCATCACGGGCGACCTCCAGTTTCGCGCCCAGAGCGAAATCAACATCGGCAGCGACGAAGATATCGCCTACCCCGATCGCACTATCCTGGCGCTCGATTGGGCCGTGCAACCGGGCGTGACCATGCGCTTGTCGCAGCAGTTCATCACTGGCAGCGGCGTCGAACCGCGCAACATTACCAGCCTCGACACCATCGCCGACTACGACTTGGGCGACAACACCTCGTTGCGCAGTCGGTATTCGCTGATTGGTGGCTACGGCGGCCTCATCGGCCAAGCGGCTCTGGGACTCAATCACCGCATCATTTTGGCCCCGGGCTTGCGGGCCACCGTCGGCGTGGAGCATGTGATCAACGATGCTTTTAACAACACGGGCGCGGGGCAACAGTTTGAGCAGCCCTACGCCGTGGGCCTCGGCGGCACGGCCCTCGGCATCCTCGGCGGCACCTCCTACTCAGCTGGTTTGGAATACACCAATAACCCTGATTTTCAGGCCAGCGCCCGCATTGAACACCGCGACTCCGCGGCGGGCAACAACACGGTGTTTACCGCTGCTGCTGCGGGCAAAGTCACGGATGAACTCACAACGCTGTTCCGGTTCCAAACCGCCAACTTTGCCAACCAGGGTATTACCGAAGAGTTGGGCAATTCCTCTGAACTGAAGCTGGGCATGGCGTATCGCAATCCCATCAGCGATCAGTGGAATGCTCTGATGAGCTACGAATATCGGCGCAATCCCTCGACCACGCCGGATTCTCTGTTGATTGACAGCGGCATTGGCTCCTCTGACCACACCCTGGCCTTAGAGGCGATCTATGCCCCCAGTTGGCAATGGGAGTTTTACGGCAAATATGCTTTCCGCCTGAGTGACGCGACCCTGGCCGATGATTTCACCTTCTCGAACTCCATTCACCTGATGCAGTTCCGCACGGCCTACCAGTTTGCTTACCGCTGGGATGTGCTGGGCGAGGTGCGCTACATCACACAGCCAGAAGCCAGCTTCAACGAAGTGGGGACTTCCCTCGAGTTGGGCTATTACCTCACGCCAGACCTGCGCATTGGCGTAGGCTACAGCTTTGGCAGCGTCGATAATGACGGCTTTGGCGGCGGCTATCGCTCGGCCAGCGGCCCTTACTTGGGCGTCCAGCTCAAGGTTAACGAGCTGTTGAATGGCTTTGGCGTGCAGCCCGATGTGGTGCCCCAGCAGCAAGAAGAATCGCTGGTCGACACGGCCAACGCCCCCGCTGATGCCGACCCCGAGGCAGCGGAACCGACGCCAGATGACCTTTCTTTTATCCAGCCAGCGGCGACCGCAGCGGTCGTGACAGCGCTGGTTAATGCCGCTGGTGACTTCGCCACTGACTTGTCGGCGATCGCGACGGTGCCCCCTAATTCATCCCGTGATAGAGGTATCTGATGAACACGCTGTGGACAGTTTTGGCCCTCGGAACCGGCCTCAGCCTGGTGACCACCGGGGCGATCGCACAAGCGCCGAGCGGCTATGACATCACCGTCAATAGCGCGATCGACGGCCCCGTCACCCCCGATGAGTCTCTGACCTTGCGGGAAGCCATTTTGTTGGCGAATGGAGCACTAGCTTTAGAAGCGCTATCCTCAGCAGAGCAAGGGTTCGTTACTCCGGCTTCAACTAGCACCATTGGCTTTGACCTGCCCAGTGACGATACCGCGATCGCCCTCACCGCGGCGTTGCCCCCTTTGCAGGCCCCTGGCCTCGTACTCGACGGCACTTCCCAACCCGGCTATGGCGAGACTCGTCCCTATTTGCCGAATACCCCTGTGCCCGTCGTGAGTCTCACTCCCGCTGAGGGTATCGAGGTGTTGACGGGACTGACCATCACGGGCTCCGATGTGACCGTGCGCGGGTTGAATATATATGGCTTTGAAGCGGTTCCCCGCATTGCCACCCTGACCACCCCGTCGGCAGACATTTTGGTGATCAACCGTGACTTGCCCGCTGATCTTGACCCCGACGCCCCCATGTTTGAAGGGTTGGAACTGGCCGACCCCGAAGCGACCATTACGGGCGTCACCATTGAGCAAAACTGGCTCGGCACGCGACTCGATGAGTCCATGCCCGAGCAGCGATCGGCGGCGGGGGTCGTGGTGCACAACGCCACCGACGTGCGCATCGCCAATAACCTGATTCAGCATCACGAGGCCAGTGGCGTGATCACGGGCTTCCGCGCCGATGGCCTGGAACTCGATGGCAACGCCATCATCGGCAACGGCCTCGCGGGTATGCCTGACGGTGTGCGTTTGGAGGGCTCCCTCATCGGCGCAGCGGTGACCAATAACCTCATCTGCGCCAACGACGGCAGTGGTATTTATCTGTTCAAACCCGACGGCTCGGTACAAATTGAGTCCAATGCCATTCGGTTTAATGGGCGTCGCTTCCGCCGCGCGGCGGTGTATGTGATGGGTCACGGTCATACCATCGTGGGCAATGACATTGGCTACCAGCCGGGGCCTGGGGTGGCGGTTTCCGCCTATCCGCAGAGCAATCGCAACCTGATCCGCGCCAATCAATTTACGGGCCTGGATGGCCTCAGCATCGATCTGCTGGCCCAAGGCAACAGCGACATCCTCCATTTTCAGCGAGGCGATGGCCCCAACCCGCCCCGCAATCATCACCACCGTCGGGCCGAAACGGGCAACGGCGCAATTAACGCCCCCGACTTTAAGGTCTACGCCTTTCGCACTGGCCCCGACTACGCCATCGTGGGTCAGGCCGACCCCGGTAGCGAAGTCGATCTGTATCAAATCAAAGAAGATACGGGCGTTTACAGCCCCCTCGGCGAGCCGCTGATGACCACGACCGCCGACGCCGACGGCAACTTTAGCTTTGACTGGGATACCGAAACCGGCGCTTGGGTAAGCGCGATCGCCTCTGACCCTGAATATGGCACCTCCGAGCCTTCTCCCGTCATCGGCCTACCCGCCAGCGATGGCACCCTGCCGGAGCGCCTGCCCGCCACCATCCCCTTTGAGGCCAGCTGTTATGGGCCGGTGGCTAGCACCCCCACCCCCCGCATCGAGCCGATTGTGCTGCGGGTACCGCGCAATATTCACTTTGCCCTCGACCAGTCCTTCATCAGCCTCGAAAGCTCCTTTATCCTGGATCAAATCGCCGACGCGATGCAGACCTATCCCTCGCTCACCGTCGAGTTGCAAGGACATACCGATCCCCGAGCTAGCGTTGGCTACAACCAAGCCCTGAGTGAACGCCGCGCCCTCGCCGCCCGCGATTATCTGCTCAGCCGAGGCATTGCCGCTGAACGCATGCGCATCGTGCCCTTTGGCGAATCACGACGGCGCACCCAGGGCAACACCACTCTGGACTATGCCCGCGATCGCCGCGTGGAATTCATCTTTACCGACACCCAGGGGCTCGACATCATCTTCGAAGCGGTCGAAACCGACCTGCAGATCGAATAGCGTCCATCTGTCAAATTGCTTAAAGTTTTTATCTCGTCTTCCATTTGTGCTCAGCTAACCGGATCAGCCAATAGAACGTAGAACAATGAACCAACGCGCGCCATTTCTGACAAGAGCGATCGCTCATCTCAAAGCCTTACTCACCCTATGCTTTGCTGTTCTGTTCTCTCTCAGTTCATTGGCGACCCCTGCCTGGGCCAACCAACCAGTTTTCAATTTTCAATCTATAGATGTCCCAGCAACTCCGACCGTACGAAACGGAGTTAATCCGACCACCCCGTGTAGTGGCCAAAGCTTTGATAACTGCGATGCTACCGGGACTCCCACGGCACCTGTAAACATCAACTTTGGCAGCGGCAACAATCTTGAGCTGCAAAGCATTGACGTTGGCGTTGCGGGCAATACGTTTATTCCCGATACAATCTTACGGCCGCCTTTTGGTCTGGCTGACCGAGTAGAGTTTCGCCGTGCAGGAGGTAATCCGCCCGAACGAGCCCTCCTCTTCTACGAAATCGAAGATGCACCGGCTTCCCTACCAGCAACGTTCGATGTTGTGCCTGACTTAGCCGCTAGTTTGCAGATTGGAATGCTCAGTAATACCGTCAACCGAGGCATTGACAACCTTTTCAATAACATTCCTAGCAATGATACGGGTAACAACATTCAAGAAACTGGTAACAATATTGAAAGGGTCGATTACATCATCGAAGCCGGTGTTGATATCCCAATTGCAGAAAGAGACAACTTTGGCTTTTTGGTGATTGACCGAGGTGGTAATGATCCCTTTGGTATTGCTGCCATTACTGAGCTTAATGGCACCATTGCAGGTAATCCTGCGCCGAGTGACTACGGCGAGCTTCAAGTAGCCAATGTTGCAAATTATGGTGCTGCAACAGTAGGAAATAGAAACATCCGTACCCTAGTTGCCTCTGATCCCGTAGCACCTTTTGGCGAGATCGTGCAGCCATCCCACATCGTGGGGCCACAACCCTTGGAAGGTCAATTCTTTTCCATTGCTGATCTATTACCTGGAGATACCACTACTACTCGGATTTTTGGCTACTCCTTATTCGCAGCTGATGTCCCAGTAGCCGCCAATCTAGTCAACTTCAATACGTTTCCAACCAATACTCCACAAGCGACCGGTGGCTTAGACCTGGTTGCGGGTGGTGCACTTTTTCGAGTTGAGCCTGCCCCTGAAATCGGTGTGGCGAAGACGAACTCGGCCCCTCGGCCAGTGCCGGGCCAAGCAGGATTCTTTGATATTGATCTAACGCTACGAGTTACTAACACTGGCAACACAGCGCTTAGTAATGTTCAGCTTGAGGAAGATCTTGAAGCGGCGTTTATTAATAACAACGGTCCTACCCCTTTAGTTCCCCCTGCGGGTACTTTCAATCCCGCAAATGGTTTTTCATTAGTGGGTACTCCCACTATCAACTTCACCCCGGCACCTGGCACAACTGCCTTGCCGAGTGTTGCTCCAACCATTCAAGGGACTTATACAGGTGCTTCGGGGGCAACTAGTAACCTTTTTGTGACCAATGGTGATGGAACCGTAGCTAATCCGAGCAACCGCTTCAATGTAGGCGATACAGCAGTTGTCGGGCTTACCGTTAGGCTAGATCTCGGTACTGATCTTGGTGGCGTCAACCCGGCAATAGATGGAATTTTAGTGGCTAATAATCAAGCTAGTACGAGTGGCTTTCCACCTGGAGGGACCGTACCTGTAAATGATTTGTCCCAAGACGGCACTGATGTCGATCCTGACGGGACTGGTCCTGGCAACAATAACGATCCAACCCCCATTCAAATTCCCTTTCCCAGCATCGGAGTAGCAAAGAGCATCAGTGCGTTCCGTCCGGTTGCGGGCACTACGCAATATGACTTCGATTTCACCATCATCGTGACCAATAGTGGATCGACCATCCTGGATGACGTTGAGCTGGAAGAGGATCTACAAGATGCATTGATTACTAGCGCCGCTAACCGAGTTGATAGCTTTACCGTCACAGGTACACCAACGGTTACTGCCACAGGGTTTAATCCCGGGTTTACACCGCCGACTGGCAATGCAGCCTATAACGGCAACGGAAATATTGATGTATTTACCACAGGGGTTGGTGTTAACTCATTTAACCCTGGCGCTTCCACAACAACGGTAATCTCAGTCAGGGCTGACCTAGGCAGCGGTGGACCGGGGCCACTTAATGATGGCGTTGTCATTGCTCAAAATACTGCTACAGCCAGTGGCCTTCCTAGCGGCCCTGGCGTACCCCCTGGCCAACAACGAATAACCGATGATTCGCAAAACGGAGGCAACGTTGATCCTGACGGTGATGGCAACCCCGGCAACAACAACCAACCAACTCCCATTCAATTTCCTGCTACTACATCAGACCTTGTATTGGTAAAACGAATTACTAATATCTTTAGAGGTGGTTCGGCGCTATCAGTCCCTGGCATTAATAACTTTAATGATCAGGCTGCAGATCCTAATGACGCGCCGTTCAATTCGGCTTTGGGCGGCGGTAATCAGCTTGCCGGCATCTTTGAATTACCTAATGGATTTGCCCTCGAACCAAACGACGAAGCCGAATACACTGTTTATTTCTGGAACAGCAGAGCGGGTCAGATTAGTCAGCTACAGCTTTGCGACGAGTTGCAGCCACCGAGCGTCTTGAATACAGGGGCTCCATTTCAGATTGCGCCAGTAGGAGCTTTAGGTACGCCAAACTTCAGTGCCGCAGGAAACTTGCTAGAAGGGCGATCGCCGGGTGCTCCACTAGATGGATTCTGTCCTTCAGCACCAGTTGTTCCTAACTTTCCGGTTGGCCCGCCCGGACCGACGGGTGGCCTCGGCGTGGGTGCTGGCGGTGGCGTCGTCGCAGGTCCGTTTAATGTCCCCTCAAACCAGTTTGGGGCGATTCGATTCCGCGTTCGGATTCCCTAAAAGGACAGTGCGCCGATGCTAGTTAATGGAGAGTCAGCCAAATCGCACTGACTCTCCATGGCGCTTCATCACAGCTGGAGTCAGGCGATCGCTCATCCAGCTAGAGCGCACCTGCCCCCAGACGATTATCTTGACCGTGCTTTCTGGTCACTGGGTTGTATCGCGGAGGGGCGACAAGTTCAAGGTGTAAAGAATATACAGAATGCTCTTACCGCAAGCGATTTGGCAATTGAGCACAATCTAACCGGATGGCGGTTGGCGATACCAGGACGAGCAGTCGCCCCAGATCACGAACTGCGAGCTGAGTGCCATGTCATCGGATCAACGCCTTGCTTTGTGGGGGGGGCGCGATCGCGCTACAGCCCCTGCCTCTGAATTAAGTGGCTAAGTCCTCAATCATCGTTGATCAACCGACGCAGCTTATCGATTGATCAACAAGCTGCGATCGTCAAGAGTCATTTCTCAGCCGGGGCTAAGGAACGATTAATACAGGGCAAGGCGAAAGATTGATCACGCGATTGGTCACACTCTCTTGCGCCACCTCTTCGATCAACCCGACGCCGCGACAGCCCATCACAATCAAGTCAGCGTCGATCTCGTCAGCGACATCACAAATCACGAACGCGGGTTGTCCCTCTCGTTCGATCGTCTTGCTTTGTACGCCTTGCTGCTCAAAGAGGGAATGCGCTTGGTTGAGCAGGGCGGCGACCGCTTCCTGGGAGGCCTGCTCTGGGTGCTCTGGACTGTCACCCGTTTCAACCACGGACAACAACACCAATTGACTCTGGTGTTGCTTGACCAAGTCAATCGCCAGATGCGCCGCTTGCTGGGCCTCTGGGCTCATATCGATAGGAAACAGAATCGTCTTGAACATAGCTCCTCAGACGAATACACAGACTCCGGTAGAATGATTCTCGGACATGGTTGTAGCAGTGACAACAAAATCGTGGCTCGCATTTGCACTGTCACGTGCTTACCCAATTCCTAGAGTAGTTCAAGGGTGGGGGCTGATCGGCAACAGCCATGCAGAAACGTAATAATCGCAACTTGGGAGGATCAAACCTGTGGCAAAGAAGACCGTAGCAACGCTCACCGCCGCTGATGTATCGGGCAAGCGAGTCCTGGTCCGGGCCGACTTTAATGTGCCCCTCAACGATGCGGGTGAAATCACTGATGATACCCGCATCCGCGCGGCGCTACCCACCATTCAAGACTTGACTGGCAAAGGTGCAAAAGTTGTCCTCACCAGCCACTTTGGTCGTCCCAAGGGCAAAGTGGTCGATTCCATGCGGCTGACCCCGGTGGCTAAGCGTCTCTCTGAGCTGCTGGGCCAAGAAGTGGTGAAATGTGACGACTGTGTGGGACCCGATGTGGCGGCGGCCGTCAATGGTTTGCAAGATGGCCAAGTTGCGTTGTTAGAAAATGTCCGTTTCCATGCGGGTGAAGAAGCCAACGACCCTGAGTTTGCCCAGCAGTTGGCGGCAAATGCAGATGTGTATGTGAACGATGCCTTTGGTACCGCTCACCGTGCCCACGCTTCGACGGAAGGGGTAACCAAGTACCTCAGCCCTTCCGTTGGCGGCTATCTCATCGAGAAAGAACTGGAGTATTTGCAGGCGGCGATCGAAAATCCCCAGCGGCCTCTGGCAGCGATCATCGGCGGTTCCAAAGTTTCCAGCAAAATCGGTGTCATCGAAACCCTGTTGGACAAAGTGGACAAGCTGCTGATCGGCGGCGGCATGATCTTCACCTTCTATAAGGCGCGGGGGCTGAGCGTGGGCAAGTCTCTGGTGGAAGAAGACAAACTCGAACTGGCCAAAGCCCTGGAAGCCAAAGCCAAGGAAAAAGGTGTGGAGCTATTGCTGCCCACCGATGTGGTTGTAGCGGATAATTTTGCTCCTGACGCTAATGCTCAAACCGTTAGCATCGAAGCTATTCCCGATGGCTGGATGGGTCTGGACATTGGCCCCGATGCGGTCAAGGTCTTCCAAGAGGCGCTGAAGCAGTGCAAATCGGTGATCTGGAATGGCCCGATGGGCGTGTTCGAATTCGATAAGTTTGCGGCGGGGACGGAAGCGATCGCTCACACGCTAGCCGAACTTACCCCTAGTGGCGTGACTACCATCATCGGCGGTGGCGATTCGGTCGCTGCGGTCGAAAAAGTGGGCGTGGCTGAGCAAATGAGCCACATCTCCACCGGCGGCGGTGCCAGTCTGGAACTGCTGGAAGGCAAGACCCTGCCTGGCATTGCGGCTCTGGATGAAGCATAAGTGCTGACCTGAGCAGTCAAATTGAGATTGGACCTAGAGGCGCGCTCATACCGCGCCTCTTTTTTTATGCCGCCATTCCCTCGCCTCATCAACGTCAGTCGGGACAAGATTATTGGTATATTCAGGCGGTTAATCGATTCAGAGCGATCGCCCACTCAGGAGCCGGTATGACGCAATTCTCCCCAGCCGAAGTCATCGACAAGATCCATGCTGGTCAATCATTGGCCAGCGCCGAGTTGAGTGGCATTGAACTGAACAACGCCCAACTTGATGGCGGAGATTTCAAATCGGCTTACCTGCGGCGTTTGCAGGCTCAGCATAGGTCCCTGCGTCAGGCCAATTTTTCCAATGCTACGCTGACGTTGGCTGACCTGTCGAGCAGTTGCGGCATTGGCTGTCAGTTAACCGGCGCAGTTTTGATTCAGGCACAATTGGCCGATGCAGATTTTCGGCAGATTCATGCTTTGGGAGCCAAGCTTTACGGGGCGGTGTGCGATCGCGCCATTTTTTCTCAAGCCGATTTACAACGAGCTGACCTGCGCGATATTCAGGGCACTGCCGCCCAGTTTCAACAGGCCAAACTCATTGAAGCGCAATTTGATCGCGCGGAACTCAGGGAAGCGAATTTCGCAGCGGCCCAGCTCAGCAAAGCGAGTTTTCAGCAGAGCATTTTGATCGGGAGCACCTTTCAAGCCGCCGACCTCAACCATGCAAACTTAAAGTCAGCCATCCTGAAGGCAGCTAACCTCACCAGCGTGAACGCGACGAGTAGCAGTTTTCAGGCGGCTGACCTCACTGAGGCCAGCTTGCGATCGAGTGACTTGAAATGGGCCGATTTTTGGAATGCCGTACTGGTTAACACCCATTTTCAAGAGGCGGCATTGTTCGAAGCTAATTTGGAATTTTCCAACTTGAGTGGGGCCAATTTCACGGGGGCCGACCTCCGCAGCGCCAATTTAGAACATGCGCAACTCGATGGCGCCATCTTCGACAATGCTCAAGTACAAGAGGCGCTGTTCACCGATGCCACGGGGCTGACCGGCGATCAACAACAATGGCTGCGGCAACATGGTGCTCTGAATGTTGAGGTGTTGTAGCCTCTGACGCCCCAGAAACACGCGAACGAAACCCAATAAGTGAGGTAGATAGACCTTAGTAAACATAACGACAGGTCAATCATGGCTGAGGTGCGAAACCCATTACCCGCCTGGGCTTCGCCATGCTCACTAACCGCCTCTGGGAAAAGAGATTTAAGCGCCAGCTTACGGATATGCAGCGCGACAGCGTTCTCTATGACGACAGGATGATCCCAAAGAAAACGTTCGCCCCCTTGTCAATCTTCAAGATTTTGAGTTATCAAATAGCCTGGATTCAAAATTCGCCAATCTCTCAGGAGAGCTAGAGCTAATCATGTTTTGCAATTGCCTCTAATTTCTAAGCCTTTACTCAACTAAGCGTCAGCGTTTCTGTATTGAGACTCTTCGTAGACAGGAGACACTCTCTGCTTTCATCAACTTTGCACCGGTGTTAATGGTGACTGCTTACCTGCAATTGAGAACGAACTGTAAAGCTAATGAGCGTTTGGAGTCATCGGCAAAAATATCGCTTGTGATCGAAACAGGGTAAACGCGGATCTTAACTTTTCTCCTTCAAGCCAGTTTTTTCACAATTCAGTGATTTTTGCTAAATTTACCTGCGCTTGATCGCTCGCCGTCTGAACTTGGGCAGCCTGGTCAACAGTCGTTATCTAGCCCCGTATTTTGCAATCGATTTCCAGTCCAGCAAACATTTATGCTCAATGTTGAGCCGGAGTCACAGCCTTATGGTGAGAGAACAAAATCGTGGACGTTTGGTTTTACAAGCGGCTCTGTTTTGGGTAATTGCGCCCGCGATCGCCCTATCATTGCTCATGTAATTCAGCGCGACTGTAGGGCTGCATCTTTCTAGCACCCTCATGCGACATTCATTAATGTCTCAGCCACAGATTGCATCATTAAGGTATTCACCGATTCTGAATGACTCGATTTATGCAACCCTACCGCCTGATTGACTGCGGCTTTCACGACGAATTAGAAGCCCTGGCGACCCTACGCCAACGGTGCCCCATCGTTTATCAAGATGTGGACGGAGTCACTCAAACGGTGGAAAGTCGCATCGTCGATGTTTATGCCCAAGGGGGCGCAGACTTTATTAAGCTGCAAACCGGCACAATTATTCGCGCGGATTATTTGCTCAGCGTTGATGGCAAAGCGATCGCCTTCGCTAATTCTCCCTACTCTTGCGCCTGACCGATGGAGCGCAGCCCTCAGGCATCCGGCACCATCACCGCCAGCACATATTCCCCCTCGCTGACACCTTCACAGGTGGAGAGGTCATAGACCAAACCGGATTGTTGGGCCTGCACCGTGAGCACCTGTGGATACTGCCCCGTTTTGTTGAGACACAGCAGTTCGTACAGCACGTCGCCCGACTGCACCCAAGTGCCCAGCGCCACTCGGTTTTGCACAAAGCCACCTGCCGTGGCGTAATACTTTTTGAGTTGGCTCGCCCGGGTCAGCGGTACCGATCGCGGCACAATGCCGCCGCCATCTTGCAAAACTTGCTGCTGCCGCAGGTAATTCAAAATGCCGTTAACGCCCCGCGCAATCGCTTGAGGATCATTCTTCATCCCCGTCCCCAACTCCAGGGTCCAAGCCTCGATATCGAAGCGCAGCGATCGCCCGAGTTCCGCAAACGCTTGCTCTAACGCGAGCCAGGGATTGATGAACGCTTCGTCAAAGGCATTACCATCAAACTGATCTAACAAAATGGCAAAGTCCAGATCAAAGTAAGGAATAGACGCTGTGCGATCGCGAAAATAGTAGGCGTACACCAGCCCCTGATTGCTCGAACTGTGCAAATCGATCAGCAGGTCGGCAGCCAGCGCTTGCTGTTGTAAGCGGGTGCGGTAGCGCTGATGCACCGGCACCCCAGCGGGATCATCGAGGGTCGCTAACTCCGCCTTAAAGTGTTGACCAATAAATTCGCGATAAGCCTGTTGAATGGTGGCGCGATCGCTGGCCAAATGTTGCTCGGCAAATGTCCGGGCACCCTGGTGCTCCTGTTCCCAATCCCAAAAAATCCGATTCCAGTCGCGCCCATCATAGGGATTAAATCGACCACTGGCAAAGTTATGGGCCCGAGTATTGACCCCAATCGGATTGCAGGCCGGAACGAGGCGAATTTCTCCCTGCAAGGCAGTCGCATCCAGTTTTTGGAAATAGGTCAATAGCTGATGGATGACGCTATTCCCCGCAATTTCTGCCCCGTGCAGATTGGCTTGCAGATACACCACCTTGCCAGGGTGCGCCCCGACCAAGCGATATTGCTGCAGCGACAACATATCCCCCGATGCCATGTGTAGCAACGGCAAAACCTTAATCTCAGCATCCATGAGCACCCGTCCTTCAGCACTATTTCTATTCTCTCAGCGAAAAGTTCTAAAGTCGGTATTCCATCGCTCGGCCTTGCTCTAACAATTCATGGAGCAACTGTTAAATGCACTCGTGCCTGGGCGATTGTCCGCCGATCGCCCTTCCCTAACGGGGGATTGATATTCCCGGCAGCGAGTCTGGGCATATTAGAGGTAGCTGTGTATTTTCACTGAATTTGAATCTTGATCATGACGGGTAAGCAATTCGGTTGGTTAGGGATCTTATTTTTGCTGGGGTGTAGCGGCCCCTCGGTCGAACCGTCCGCTCCCCAGCCACCAACTTCAGAAGCGGCCAATGAAATGACTGCCGATGCCACCACCGCTGAGTCAACGCCGTCAGCCAATGTGTCATCTGAAGCCTCCATGGCAAGTGCTGCGACTAGCCTAGAGCCGGATCAATATTGCTATTTTGGCGATAACGACCTGATCACCGGGGCGGTGCGGCTAACGGTAGATGAGTCAGGGCAAGTGGATGGCGACAGCGTGGTGTCGATTCACAATGAGGAAGCGGGCTACTACTCTTCTTATGCACAAAACTTCGCGGGCGAGTTGCTGGGCGATCGCGTCAGCTTAACCGTTTCCACCTGGATTGAGTACGACCTGCAAGCCGTAGACGAGACCTGGCAGGTCACCGCCGAGACGCTGACGATGAGTAGCGGAGATAGCTTTTTCGCCACAGAGTGCGATGATCCGGCGGTAACCCAATATTTCATTGGGCCGGGGGGCGTCGACAGTGCCACGCTGCTGGCCGATTTGCCGCCAGCCCAGCGAGTTGAGTTTGCCCCCGGCACTAGCCAAACGACGCTGGAAAATTCCTTGGTGCGAGGCGATCGCGACGTTTATCTGCTGGGTGCCCAGGGCGGACAGACCATTGTTTTAGACATCTATTCTCTAGAAGACAATGCCGTTTTTGACCTGGTCTCACCCAGTGGCATGATTATGGTGCAAGAGGCCACCAGCGAAGTACTGCTATTGCCCCAAACTGGCGATTATCAATTAATTGTCGGCGGCACTCGGGGCAACACCACCTACACCCTAGAGGTCGCGATCGAGTAAGCCGAAAATGAGCCAGAGCGGCCTTTTGACCCAGTCAATTTGCGACTGCGACTGGGGCATGCGTTCCCGACATTTCTGCCAGCCTTGTCCAGTGGAATATTCAACTGACGAGCAAGCTTATGAAAATTGCCCAGGTGACGTTTTATCCTATTGATATGGGACGTCATCGTCCTGTCGCGTTGTGTTGCTAGCAAACCACTTATGTCTGACCTATTGACTCTGGAACACCTTGCCAACTGGATTTTGAGCCCGCTGCTGGCAATTTACACGCTGCTCTTCATCGTGCGGATTGTCCTGACTTGGTATCCCGAAGCGGATGGCGATCGCTTCCCGTTCAACCTGGCGTTTTGGCCGACGGAATTTTTACTGGTGCCCGTGCGCAAAGTCATTCCCCCCTTTGGCGGCGTCGATATTTCACCGATCGTTTGGGTGGGCATCACGACTCTATTACGCGAAGTGTTGCTGGGCCAGCAAGGACTACTCCGCATGTTGGCCTAACTCCCTTAAGAGGCCAACTCTTCAGCCTCATTCTCTGTTAATGATTCAGAGGCATGCTTCAAGCGTGTTTTTTGCAGCGCACGAAGCATTTGCGCTTTGACTGCAGAGGCCCAGACCTCAAATTCCACCTTTTCCTTAGACGTTTTGGACCGCATCAGAAACTCCTTAACAAACGAAACATTGCAAAACCAAATCGGCACTACTGCAAAGCAGCCGTCGGGTTGATGCGATCGACAATTTCTTGCCCTGTCCGACCGAGCATAGAAGCTCGACGGTTTTCAAATTGTTGTCGACGTCGGGCCAGCAAATTACGAGCACGTTCTTGAGTCTTCATGGCTTTAATCTATTTTCAGAAACAATAAACAGTATCATCTAATACTGTTTTCAACTTCAGTTTATCTTTCTCGTTTCTGTTAGAGGTTAAAGGGAGATGTTGGACTCATTAAAACTCAGTGCTAAGTTCAGAATTTCAGCTTAAATGACTCAAGCGTCAGCTCGATTCATCGGCTCAAAAAAGCTATGAATACCGCAATCTGGTAAGCCTGAGTATATGACGACTAAAAGCAAATGCCACAACCTCGAACCGTCCGATGGGGTGAAAGGATGCTTGAAACGCTATCCAGCCAATGTTTGGCTACTTAAACTGCCCAGAGTCATCGACAATGGCATGAGAATTTATAGCTACGACTTAATGGACTCGGGTGAGCTTGATTGTACAAATCGACCCATTAAAACATCCTCTAAAATAATCAGGCCTATCAGTTGCTTTAAGCCTCCCAATCAAATGAAATGCTACTTAAATTAGCTAAACCAAGTCCAATTTGAAAACTGGAGTTTTGCATATTCTGAAAAACCTCATCTAACCTTTCCTTCTCAAGGAGAGGAACCAGAATCTTCTTAAACCTCTCCTCGAGAAGGAGAGGTGCCGCAGGCGGTGAGGTTCGAGCAGATGCTAAAACTCCACTTCTGAATCTGGATGAGGTTTAATAGACCAAAGGCCAAAGGCTTGGCTTTGCCTTAACCGAAGCGTCCCGATACGTAGTCTCTCGTGGCTTCGTTCTGCGGATTCTTGAAAATATTTTCAGTGACGTCGTACTCGACCAAATAGCCGACTTTGCTGCCCGAATCAGTGGCTTCCGCATTATAGAAAGCCGTCCTATCGGACACACGGGTCGCCTGCTGCATGTTATGCGTCACGATAATGATGGTGTAGTTCTCTTTGAGTTGGTGCATCAACTCTTCAATCTTGAGGGTGGAGATGGGGTCCAAGGCTGAGCAAGGCTCGTCCATCAAAATCACCTCAGGGGCGATCGCGATCGCCCGGGCAATACAGAGACGCTGTTGTTGTCCCCCAGAGATGGAAAGACCACTCTCTTTAAGCTTGTCCTTCACTTCATCCCATAGGGCCGCGCCGCGCAGTGACCGCTCCACCAGCTCATCCATATCGCCCTGGTAGCCATTGATGCGAGCACCAAAGGCAATGTTGTCGTAGATGGACTTCGGGAAGGGGTTCGGCTTTTGGAATACCATGCCAACCCGACGACGCAACTCAGTTGGGTCAACCGCTTTGCTGTAAATATCTTGACCGTGAAAGGTAATCCGCCCGTCGATATGAGCACCAGCAATCAAATCATTCAGACGGTTGAAGCATCGCAACACCGTGCTCTTACCGCAACCGGATGGTCCAATAAACGCGGTGATCTTATTGACCGGAATCTCCAAATTAACCCCACGCACTGCCTTAAAGGAGCCGTAGTAATAATCGGTATTCTCAACCCGAAAGATGCTTTTCTGCTCAGTAGCTGTGGTTGTGGGAGATTGTTCAGATTGCATGGGAGTTACTCTCTTGACACAATGAATCTTAAATCAACAAGGACTAGCGGGAACTTTGGAAGCGGTTACGGACAAAAATCGCGGTTGCGTTCATTACCAACAGCACAATCATCAGCACAATGATGGCCGAAGCCGCGATGTAATGAAACTCTTCTTGAGGCCGACTCACCCAGTTAAAAATCTGAATTGGCAAGGCCGTAAACGCCGGTTCTTGCAACCCCTCAATCGTCAATGTGGGTGCAAAGGGAACGAACGCGGCCGCCCCGACCACGATAATGGGTGCGGTTTCGCCAATCGCCCGAGACAAGGCCAAAATGGTGCCCGTCATAATGCCAGGAATCGCCTGAGGCAGCACATGGGTCCGCACCGTTTGCCAGCGAGTCGCGCCCAACGCCATACCCGCTAGACGAATGCTATCAGGCACCGCTTTCAGTGCCTCTCGTGTCGCCACAATAATGACTGGCAAAATGAGTAGTGCCAAGGTCAATCCGCCTGACAAAATGCTGCGCCCACCTGTGATAAATCCAAAAATCCGCGCAAAGGCAAATAAGCCGAGCAGACCATAGATAATTGAAGGGACTGCCGCCAGGTTACTAATGTTGATTTCAATAATCTGCGCCAGCTTGTTGTCTTTAGCGAACTCCTGCAAGAAAATGCCGGTGCCCACCCCAATCGGAATCGAGACTGCGGCCGTGATGATTAGCAGAATGATTGAGCCCAAGAAAGCAGGCCAAATACCCGCTTGCTCTGGTTTACGAGATGGCGGTGACACTAAGAAATCCCAGCTCAGGTTAGGAATCCCCTGAATCAAGATCCCGACAATGAGAACTGTCAAAACAACAATGCCAGACAGAACTGCCATCCAGCTAATAATCTGGAAAATTTGGTCAATTTTGTAGCGTTTTTGCAGCTGAGGCTGATAGTCGCTGCGACTAGACTCAACCGATTTTTGAGGGGAGACCATTATTCGTACTTCTCCTGATACTTCCGCACAAACCAGTAGCTGATGAGGTTCAGCACCAAGGTGATGACAAATAGCGTCATCCCCACGGCAAACAGCGTCTTAAACTCGATTGAGCCATAAGGGGCATCCCCTTTGGTCACCTGCACAATAAACGCGGTCATCGTTTGAATGGAAACCCGGGGGTCGAGCGTCAGCGTTGGACTTTGCCCGGCCGCCAACGTCACAATCATGGTCTCGCCTACGGCTCTCGACACGCCCAAAATAATCGATGACACGATGCCTGAAAGGGCTGCTGGCAAAACGACTCCAGTGATCGTTTCGCGCTTGGTGGCACCTAGCGCATAACACCCTTGTCGCAAACTATTCGGCACTGCAAAAATTGCGTCTTCGCTGAGGGAGGCAATTGTCGGCAAAATTGCAAATCCCAGCACAAAGCCTGCGCTTAGCGCGTTGAAGACCTGCATATCAGGAATAAACGATCGCAAAACCGGGGTTACCAGCAACAAAGCAAAGTAACCAAAAACGACCGTCGGCACGCCAGCCAAAACCTCCAAGGCCGGCTTGAGGAAAGCTCTTGCCTTTCTGGGCGCATATTCACTTAAACAAATCGCTGACAGCAGCCCGAGTGGGATCGCAATTAACAAACCAATGACAGAGGTCAGGAATGTGCCGCAAAGTAAGACAATGATGCCAAACTCAGGATTGGCAAACAGCGGAGTCCAACGAGTTGCGGTAAAAAAATGTAGTGGGGAGACCTCGAGAAAGAATTCAATCGTTTCGAATAGCAGCGTAAAGACGATGCCAAAGGTGGTGAGCACCGACACCATGGCAAACGCCCCGAACAAGATCACCACAGCTTTCTGCGACATCTTGCTGGCGGAACGATTGGGTTTCCAGAGATCACTCTGGTTAACCCCTGCATCAGGGAAAACGCTTTGAGTCATAGCAACTCTTAAATATGGGTCTAAGCGCGAGTAAACACGCGACTATCTTCTTAACTGCTAGCTGCAGCATTGACCTTGAAAAGTCAGTAGATTTATAGTGGCAGCTCAGCGAATCAAAGATGAACTGAATAAAGGCAAGGGGGCATTCGCAATCATACCCCCCTACCTAGTCAGTGAATCTCAGTAAGTGAGATTACTCAGCAGTGGATTTAACTTCGCCACCTTTCACAGCCGCCAAAGAGGCTTCATACTTTTCGCCAGACAGAGGCACGTAGCCAGTATCGGCCACAAACTGCTCATTCGCCGGGTCTAGGTAAAAGTCCACAAAGGCTTGAACAGTAGGATCTTCTTCATACGCAGCGGCATTGACGTAGATGAAGAGCGGCCGGGAGAAAGGCGTATACTCACCTGCCAGTACGGTTTCTGGGCTGGGGGAAACGCAATTTCCACTACCGTCGTCAATCGCAACCGATTTCATCCGATCTTGGTTTTCGAAGTAGTAGGCAAAACCGAAGTAAGCGATCGCATTCGTGTCACCTTCTACCCCCTGTACCAAGACGTTGTCGTCTTCGCTGGAAGTGTAGTCGCCGCGGCTGGCCCCCTCTTCACCATTCACCACATCGGTAAAGTAGTCAAAGGTACCCGAGTCAGTACCCGGACCGTAAAGGATGAGCTCAGCATCTGGGAAGCTCGGGTCAATCTGGTTCCAGTTAGTAACCGTGCCCTCAGCTTCCGGAGCCCACATGGTGTTGAGCTGCTCAATGGTCATACAGGCCGCCCAATCATTATCGTTGTTAACCACAACTGACAATGCGTCAGTGGCCACCGGCACCTCAATCATTTCGATGCCGTTTTCAGCA
The DNA here is from genome assembly GCF_004212215.1 of Leptolyngbya iicbica LK. Classification (NCBI taxonomy): domain Bacteria; kingdom Bacillati; phylum Cyanobacteriota; class Cyanophyceae; order Leptolyngbyales; family Leptolyngbyaceae; genus Leptolyngbya; species Leptolyngbya iicbica. The sequence goes on along the minus strand of NZ_QVFV01000005.1, from coordinate 344,349 downwards.
CAGTTGTCGATCTCTTCTTGCTTGACACCGCGAGAAGCGTTGGAAATTTGAGTTTCCCCATTACAGAACTTCTCGAAGCCGCCGCCAGTCCCCGAAGCGCCGACTGTAATCCGCACACCTGGGTTGGCGATTTGGAATTCCTCAGCCATGGCTTCCGAAATCGGGAAAACGGTGCTGGAACCGTCAACGGTGATAGAGCCTTCTAAATCAGAACCGCCGTCGGTGGCGGCAACTTCTTCCCCACCTTCTTCAGTGGTGGTGTCAGCTGTATCAGTAGGAGCACCACAAGCCACGGCGCTACCCAACAGGGCCACCAGTGACAAAGAATAAGCAAATTGCTTGATCGATATCATCTCAAAATCTCCCTCACGTTCGATTATCAGTTTTCGCACGTTGTTCTGTGAGATACTACCGAGCCGACGTAAAGGACAGGTTAAAGAATTAGATTTTCTCGTCGATTTGATGAAGCTCCGCTGAATTGAGCGGGCAAATTTTGTGATTGGAACCGCATCTGAAGCGCTGGCTTGAATCCGTGAAAGCCTGATGTGGTCTGATGAAGACACCGACGATCGCTGCCATCACAAAAATTTGCCACAGCGATGAACCGGAAAATATCGGATTCAGGAGAGGGTTCCCTCGGACGAATCTGTGCAGTTATGGATCAACCCACCCAGTTGAACATTGCGTACATAACTCAATGTTTTGAGATAACAATCCCCAAAAGAGTGTTAAGGGTCTCAGCGGCGCTGGTATTGACCGTCACAATTACTGTTATTGCTGTCGTCAGAGGCGATAAATCCATATCCTCTGTAGACTGCGATCGCATCATTAACGCTCTATAGACATCAGACATTCTGGAACTATGCGCCCAATTCGCACCTTTAACGTCACCCCTGCCTTGCCCCCGCGCCTGGCCGGATTAAAGAAGCTGGCCTATAACCTGCAGTGGGATTGGGATGTCGATACGATCGAGCTATTTCGCCGACTTGACCCCGACCTGTGGGAATCCAGCCATTACAACCCGGTGCTGATGTTGGGGATGATCAATCAGCAGCGGTTGCAGGCGATCGCGGATGACGAGGGCTTTGTCGCCCAAGCTGATCGAGCCGTGCAGCGCCTGGATGATTATCTGAGCGAGCGCACCTGGCACCACCGCAATCGGCCGCAATCAGACGAATGCTATGCCTACTTTTCGATGGAGTTTGGGCTGACCTCTTGTATGCCGGTGTACTCTGGCGGTTTAGGAGTACTGGCGGGCGATCATCTCAAATCAGCCAGCGATCTAGGCTTACCGCTGGTGGGTGTGGGCCTGCTCTATCAAGAAGGCTACTTTGCGCAATATTTCAACGCCGATGGCTGGCAGCAAGAGCGCTATCCGGTCAATGACTTTTACAATATGCCGCTGGAACTAGAGCGCGACGATCAGGGCTCCGAGATGCGCATCGCGGTGGAATATCCTGGTCGCACGGTCTATGCCCGCATCTGGCGCGTGCAGGTCGGCACCGTACCGCTCTATTTGTTGGACACCAACATCGAGCCGAACAATCAATACGACCAAGACATCTGCGATCGCCTTTACGGGGGCGATATCGACATGCGGATTCACCAAGAAATCATGCTGGGCATTGGGGGCGTCCGCATGCTCGAAGCGCTGGGACTCAAGCCCACCGCTTACCACATGAATGAGGGTCATTCCGCCTTCCTCGCCCTAGAGCGGATTCGCCGTTTTATGGAGCGTGACGGACTGGCCTATCCAGAAGCTTTGCAGATGGCAGCGTCCAGCCAAATTTTTACGACCCACACTCCGGTACCGGCGGGCATCGACCTGTTCAGTTCTGACAAAATTCTGTACTATCTCGGTCGCTACGCCCGCAAATTTGGCCTCTCCGATGATGAATTTCTCGCGTTAGGTCGCGAAGATACGGGCGATCTCTCTACCCCCTTTAGCATGGCGGTGTTAGCCATTAAAACCGCCTCCTTTGTCAACGGCGTCAGTCAGCTCCACGGTGCCGTTTCGCGGGAGATGTTTGGTGGGCTATGGCAAGACCTGCCCCAAGCAGAAGTGCCGATCACCGCCATCACGAATGGCGTCCATGCTCGTAGTTGCGTGGCTAAGTCGACGCAAGAACTCTACGATCGCTACCTCGGGCCAAACTGGTCACAGGCAGGGGCCAAAGATGACCTCTGGGAGCGGGTTCAATCCATTCCGGACGAAGAGCTGTGGCGCAACCACGAACTCTGTCGCTCGCAGTTGGTGAAGTATGCGCGGAGCCATTTACAGAAAAGCTTGCTCGAGCGCGATGCCGCCCCTACCGAGGTGGCCAAAGCGGCCGAAATTCTAGACCCCGCCGTTTTGACGATTGGCTTTGCGCGACGGTTTGCCACCTATAAACGCGCCACCTTATTTCTCCACGATTTAGACCGCATTCGTAAAATTATCACTGGCGACGGCCAGCGGCGGCAGCGCGTCCAGTTTGTGATTGCGGGCAAGGCGCACCCCAAAGATATTCCCGGCAAAGAGCTCATCCGCAGCATCATCCATTTCACCCGGGATAAAGGACTCGATAGCTCGATTGTGTTTGTCCCTAACTACGACATTCACATCGCTCGCGCCATGGTGGCGGGGGCCGATATCTGGCTCAACAATCCCCGGCGGCCTCGCGAAGCCTCCGGCACCAGCGGCATGAAAGCGGCGATGAATGGGTTGCTGAATCTGAGCGTGCTCGATGGTTGGTGGGATGAGGCCGACTACGTGAGAACGGGGTGGGCGATCGGCTCTGGTGAAGAATATGACGACCCCGATTACCAGGATGAGGTCGAAGCGAATGCGCTGTATGAGCTGATTGAAAAAGAAGTGGTGCCACTCTTTTACGATCGCGATGAAAACGACATCCCCCGAGGCTGGGTCGCCAAAATGAAGGATGCGATTTATCTCAATACGCCTCGCTTCAACACGTCTCGCATGGTGAAAGAATACGCTCGTCGCGCCTACTTTATGGTGAGCGATCGCCTCCATCAGTTGAGGGCTGACCAGTATGCCCCAGCCAAAGAACTGGCTGCCTGGCACACCCATCTGTCTGAGCATTGGTATGACATGAAAATTAAAGCCATTGACATTGCTGCGCCGTCAGCCCTGCAGGTCAACGAAACCTTTAACGTGCAGGCCAAAATTGCCCTAGGCCAGTTGAGTCCTGAAGACCTTTTGGTCGAACTTTATCAGGGCACCGTGCAAGTGGATGGGGAGATGCACACCGGCATTTCCATCGCGATGGACTATCAAGGTCAAGATGCGGATGGCAACAGCTTGTATGCAGCCGAGATGCAGTACGTCACCAGCGGTTTACAAGGGCTGTCTTTGCGGCTGCTGCCCAGACATCGTTATTTGCACAGTTCCCTAGAGCCGCGTCTCATTCTCTGGGCCAACCCAGAAGCAGTCGCCATTAATATGACGTCCAGCATTCCCGATGTGCCCCCCACTCCGGCAGCATCCCAAGCTTAAAGTTTGGGAAGGTGATCGGGACAGGGTCGGGAAGAGGAGTATCCCTGAGATTACCTAACGCTACTCAGGGAAAGGGTCTTTCCCAAAAGACGTTGACATGCGGTTTGGGCGGAATCAAAGGTGGGCTGCAGTTTGAGCACTTTTTGATAAGCGGCGATCGCTGCCCGATAGTCCGAGAGTTGCTCTAACATCCGCCCCCGCTGATACCAGGCCCAATGGTTGTGGGGCTGAAGGCGGGTGACGTTGCTGTAAGCCTTCGCCGCTCGTTTGGGATGCCCCAATTCTTCGAGCACGTTACCCAGACGAAACCAGGCCATGTGATCCTCTGGCTGTAAGCGAATGACCGTGTTGTAGGCGATCGCGGCAGCGGCCAAGTCTTTTTGGTTCTCCAGGGCCATGCCCCGCATCAGCCATAGGGTGGCATCTTGGGGATTTTCTTTGAGGGCTTGATCACAGGCGGCGATCGCATCGTCGTAATGCTCTAAGGTATAAAGTTCGTCCACCCGCTTGAGCCTCACCAGCAATTGTTTCCGGCTCTCCAGCGCCAGTTGAAAGTCAGGTTTTAGCTCAATGGCGCGATCGTAGGCCGCTAGGGCCTCCTCGATGCGCCCCATTTTTTCTAAAATTTGGCCGCGATCGGCCCACACCCAGTAGTTTTTGGGCTGCAGCTTCAGCACTTCATCGTAGGCAATGAGGGCGGCTTCATACTGCCCTAAGCGCTCCCTCACTTTGCCTAATTTGAGCCAGGCCAAATAATCTTCCGCTTGCCGCTCGGTCACCGTTTGATAGGCCTCAACGGCCAGGGCGTATTGCTCGATGTTGTCGAGGGCTATCCCCAATTTGAACCAGGCCGTGGTGGCATTGGGCTGCACTTTTACCACTTTTTCGTAGCAGCGCGCCGCTTCATGAAAGCGACTTTGCTCAAACAGTTCATCAGCACGCTCTAGCCAGGCAACATGGGCCTCAAGTGCCTGCGAGGTCAAATCAATTTGCAGACTTTGAGAGGGTGCTGAAGCCTGAGCTGGTGCCGTCGCTTGATTGAGCGCCGCCAACGCTTCTTGTGCATTGGTATAGCGCTGACGATAGTCATAGCGCACCATTTTATCCAGCACGCTGGCCAGTGCAGGCCGGATAGAAACCAGGTCACGCCACATCAGTTCGCTGGTGGTGGGGTCTTTAGGAATGCGCTTCGGATCGCGTCCGGTCAGGGCCTGCAATGCCAGAATGCCGACGGCGTAAATGTCACTGCTCAAACAGGGTTGGCCTGCGAGCTGTTCGTTGGGCATGTATCCTAAGGAGCCGACAGCGACGGTCATGCTGTAGGGATTGGCAGCGTCATCTAGGGATTGGCTACTGATTTGTTTGACTGCGCCAAAGTCAATCAGCACAATCTTGCGATCGCGATCGCGGCGAATCAAATTAGAGGGTTTGATATCACGATGAATCACCCCATGATCATGAACAGTGCAGAGGGTGGTCAACACATCTTGAAGCAGTTCGACGGTTTGCGTTTCCGTCAGTTGCGCCCCAGGATGCACTTCTTCGGTTAACAAATCGCCTTGAATATATTCTTGTGCTAGATAAAAGTGTCGATTTTCTTCAAAGTGGGCCAGCAATCGAGGGATCTGATCGTGATTGCCCAAGGTGTAAAGCGCTTCGGCCTCACTGTTGAACAAACGACGAGCCGACTCGAGGGAAATACCATCGGTGTTGCGCGGCTGTAGACGCTTGACGACGCAACAGGGATGCCCTGGCAAGTGGAGATCATTGGCCAGAAACGTTTGGCCGAAGCCACCGCCACCCAATGGTTGAATAATGCTGTATCGGCTACCCAAAATCTGTAGGGACATGCGATCGCACCCTTAAAGCTATCTACACAAAAGAAACGTTAAAGAGCCTTTAAATCAGTGCAGAGCAAGCATTCATGCAACAGCCTACAGACGTTTTTAATCGTACTGAAAGCTTTGCCAGGATTAGCTGTTACGTGGTTTAAAGAGCATCTCCTAATGTTATTGATAACGTCTACCCAGTCAGGAACTGGTCAGAAGATGTCAATTAACGACTAAGCCACTCGCCAAAGACCTGTTTAATGCTCTAACAGTTTTTCACCGACAATGGACAGGGTGATAATGCTGAATTCCGCCTAGATGAATGCGTCCTCCTCAATTGTCACAGCACTTGCGGCAGTCAACTCTGCACCCGCTCAGTTAGACGTTTGAATCTAGTGTCGCGATTGAGCCACCATATGAGCCCACGGACTCGGCTTCTTTGCGAAAATTTCATCATTTTGATGGCCCAGCCTCATGGTTGTCAGGCCTGATCGAGCGCAGCTTGATGGCGCTCAAATGACTGCTGGTGGCTTTGATAGTAGCTCGCGACGATCGCAAGCATCAACCACCACAGAGTGCTGACCTGGGGACGAAACCAGATAGTATCGACCAGGCCATGCACGAGCATGCCAATCATGGTGGCGATCGCAGCCATGAGCCAGTAAGCCTGTGTGGACTGAGTTTCGCGCAATTGCTGTAATCGCCGCCAGCCTTGGCCAAACGTCACAGTGAGCAGCCAGATAAAGCAGGCTAAGCCAATCAACCCGGCTTCTACGGCGATTTCCAAAAAAATGGAATAAGCGCTGAGGGCGGTGTAGCGGGGGCGTTGAAACAGCGGATACACCTGATTAAAGGCGTCATTACCAGGCCCAATACCGAGGATGGGGCGAGCCTTAATCATGTCGATCACCGCCATCCAAACATTGATACGGAAGTTGTTGCTGCTGTCGCTGCGGCCCGCAAAAATGCTCATAAAGCGATCGCGCAGCGGATCGAGGGCAGCAATGCTAAAAAACAAAAATGCGGCGGACCCGCCCAGCAACACCGGAATGGCCCACCGCTGCCAAAAGGTGTTGAACCGCAGGCTCCAAAACTGCACGAGCAAGACTAAGAGGGTAAAGCCTGCGGCGACAAAGCCGAGCCACCCCCCCCGGCTGAAGGTCAGCACGAGACAGGCCATGTTGACCAGCAGCGCCAAGACCGCCAATAGTTTGGGTGTCCAGCGGGGCCAGGCAAAGATGGCCGCCCCACTCAACATAACAGCAGGAATCAGGTAGCCTGCCAGCAGATTGGGGTTACCCAAAAAGCTGTAGACGCGAGTGGTGCCCGCCAAATTTGAGGTCGGATCGACCCAGGTGGCCAGGGCATCGGCCCCAAAAAACCATTGCCGCAGTCCAAAGACTGACACGATGAGACTAGTGAGCAGGTAAACCGTAATTAGCGTGGTGCGCAGTCGGGGCCGTCGCAGGACTCGTGCCATCAGCAGGAATAACAGGACATTGAGGGTGAGTTTGATCAATCCAGCGATCGCCGCCCCCCGTACTGGCGACAAGGCGGTTGCCAACACCATCACGCCCCAGTAGGTAATCACAACGAGATGAATCGGCGTTAACCCTTCCCCCGCGTTGTCGGTCAGGGTCAACAACAGCCAGAAGGCGCTGCAGGCGATCAACAGAACGCCAATCAACGAAGTCGGCACGTAGGGAGCCAGGGCAAACAAAATCGCCACGATGCCCAGGGCGATCGCCTCGCCCCATTGCAGCAAAACACTGCCCTGACGCCAAGTCCGGGCAAAGCTGAGTAACCGATGCAGCACACTGACTTCGCGCCACTGTGATAGCGCGAAACAATTGAGAGTCACAGTCTGCCAAACGTTGCTTAACATCGGGAATCCGTCGCCCCAAAATAACTAGGGTTTATTCTGCATCATTCTGATGAGTTTGCGGCGGCTGATGTCCACAGTTATTGGCCTGGAGATCTCAGTCAGCATAGAGGGGCACCCAATCTGGGGTTTTGCGCCAACCGCATTGATATCGTTTGCCGCGAAGCCTTTGGCTAGAGACAAAAACGTTGATTCTCACAAGCTTGACTGGACGTTTATTAAATCTTTTGCCGGGCCGCCAGGGCTGACGGGCGGATTGTGATTTGCTGAAGGGTGACTATAATTCAGCCAATTTTTAGAGAGGGAATTATGGATATGAACTTTTCGGCATCGACGCTGGCAGTGGCTGGAGCCTTGACGCTGGGAGCATCCTTGCTGGCTCCGGGAGCGATCGCCCAAACGACGCAAGACGGCACCTGGTTGGATGAGGAAACCAATTGGAATGTGCCCGGAGCCCCCATTCCGCTAGCTCCCGAACTGGAATATTCCAACCTGTCAGAATGTGAGCGCACCTTTCGCTCGCCTCGGTTGTATGAAGATGCACTAGTGGAGGCTGCAGGCTGGACCTTGACCGGCCCGGCGTATATTTTTGGTGACACCACCTTGGTCATGGGCATGGCCAACGCCGATGGCATGTGTCGCCCCTTTAGCTATCAAGCATTTGTCTTTGTAGATGGCGACTTCGCAGGTACGCTGTCTCCTAATTTGATGGACTCGCGCACCGATGGCAGCCTGTACGATGTGCGGCTGTATAACGACGGCTCGATCGATGCCTTCTTTAACCGCTACGCTCCGGAAGATGCGTTGTGTTGCGCTTCAGCAGAAAGCCGCATTTTTTACAACATTGAGTCTACTGACGATGGCCCGCTGTTAGTGCCCCAGTTCCCGGCAGACACGACCGATCGCCCATCGCCTTAAAGCTGACTTCGCCATAGTTTCGCGGCTCCATTCCGGCGCCCTTAGTGCAGTCGATGCTAGGGATGTCACCATTGCCCATCAAGTTCATATCGTGCTGACTGACCACTTAGCAGCCTTGGGGGAGTGGTCAGTCAGCACGAAAGTAAAGGAGCTCCTTGGACGATTGGCTAGATACAGCGATGCCGCCCGATCGCTGAGGCCAGGTCGCCTTTGAAGTTGATTGAGTCGCCTTTGAATTTGCCGCGCCAGAACGGTACAACCCAGGCGTTAATCCTAATATTTAAGACATCTCAACCGGAAACTACCTTTCAAGCATCTGAGTAGCCCCAGTTGGCAAGATGAGCGTGTTCTTATACAGAACGCAGACATGGCTCACACATCAGCGTATACACCGCCTCAATAACCTGTTGATAGAGCACCGACATCGCTGGCAACCAGCAAATTGTTAAGCCGGTCAGTGTTGGGCTCGCGGATGACTGATCTGTCGGTCGTGAGTCAGTCGGCTATGCGTCAGGGGCGAGTGAGTTCGTTGGGTGCAATTTACCGTGTTCTTCTGTTCTGAAATTTTCTGGAGTCTACGACATGACTGTTCTGCAAACGCTGAGTCACCATCTCATGGCTGTCACTGCGGTATTTGGCACCACCCACAAAACGAGAACGATGACCTTCTCAACTGTGACCGGATCTTTTGAAGAATTAGAAGCCACCCTCAAAAAGCAGCCCTGGTGGGGCAGTCGCCAAAAAGCAGCCGCCGCTCTGACGGCTGCCAAAGCTGCGGGGATTTCGATGCGTCAAGCGATCGCCTCTGGCCGCGTCGAGTATGGTGCCGCCGTCTATGCGTCGGGAGCCTATGGCCGCAACGGTGGAGACACCGTTTGGTCGCAAGTGCTGTATTCGTCTGGAATTTTGGCAGGGCAAAAACAGGTCATCGGCTGTGATGCGGCCCAACTGCAAGGCACCTGGTTGGTGGTTGCCGAAGCGGATAATCAAGTCTCAGTCCAGCCTCACTTGACCGCGCTTTGGGAGCTGCTAGGAGCGAGGATTAGAAGCTCCGCCGCTGACCAAAAACTCGCCACCTCTGCCAGTGCCCATGAGTTTGAACCATCGCGAGTGTGCTGAAATCTAAGTCTTAGTTGCCCAGGGGAATCACATCCACCCAGTCGCGATATTTCGGTTCACGGTTTTCGACGATCGCTTTCAACAGATCCTGCAACTTCGTAGTGATGGGGCGATCGGTGGGCAGGGTGTAGTTCTCAATGCGCTTGACGGGGGTGATGCGGGCAGCGGTGCCACAGAGAAACACTTCGTCAGCGATGAGCAGTTCGGTGCGATCGACCGACCGTTCTAGCACCGGCATCCCCAGATCTTGGGCCACTTGAATCACGCTGTTGCGGGTGATGCCTTCCAAAATGTCTTGATCCACGCCGGGGGTGATGAGCTGTCCCTCCCGCACCAAAAAGATATTCATGCCCGACGCTTCGCTGACCTTGCCCTGGGAATTCAGCATAATAGCCTCATCAAAGCCGGACTTTTTCGCCTCGGTTTTCGCTAGCGACGAGTTGATGTAGCAGCCCGTGATTTTGCCGCGCAGGGGCAGATTGAGATCCGACGGGCGCTGCCAGGAGCTAATGCGACAGGTGATGCCCTCCGGCGAGAGGTAGTCGCCCAGGGGCAGACCATACACTGCAAAATCATGTTCCACATCATGCACCCGAGGGGCAATACCCAAGTCTGACGTGTAGACCAGTGGGCGAATGTAGAACGGTTCCGTGGGGTGATTTTTCTTGACGAACTCGATGATGACAGACTTGATGTGACTCGCATCCAAGTCGTACTGCAAAAATTGAGCGCTTTGGCTGAGGCGGCGACAGTGCCGTTCTAACCGAAAGAGCAGCGCTTGTTGAGGGTTGGCAGGGTCGGGCAGGCCACGCAGCCCCCCAAAGGCTCCGGTGCCGTAGTGCAGGCCGTGGGTGGCAATGGAGATCGTCGCTTCTTCGAAGGGGCAAAACTTTTGCTGAAAGTAGGCAATCGGCAGGAACTGTGGCATCGGAGATTCCTAAAATCTGTCAGTGGGTGAATGTATTGTCGTAAAAAATCCGACTTTAGGGAACGCAGTTGTTTGTAAACCGTAAAATTCTCAACTCGAGGGCTGTGAAAGTGCTGCTTCACTGGGGACGGCTAGGATGGCTATCACAACTTATTCAAGTCTCATGCCTACAGAGCTACTCAGCATACACAAATTGTTTTTAATAACTTGACCGCAACTTAGCCCCTTACATCCCTCGAGTTTGCTATTCATTAGGCATAATTCGGGGAAAGCCATGAATAGCAACACTTCCGACAGTAGCTGCCCAGGCGTCGTCAGGCAGAGATACTGGCTTTGTTGAGGTGTGGCGACTGGGGGCAATTTCGTTTTGCCCCCAGACCCCCATCGACCAGGACGAACTGCCGTCCTGGACCTCGCAGATCAGGTTATCTGTAGGAGATAAGGTCACTTTTTGAGCCAAATCGAAGCGGTCCACTCAGTTTCCGAGCGTTACAAACGGGTCGTGAGCCGATTGAGATGCAATTGTTCAAGCAGCTTGCGGGTAGACGATTGCATCAAATCCCGAAGATTGGGTAAGGGCCACGCCATGCGCCCCTATAGCCAGATCTCAATTTGGCTAGTGGGTCATGCAATACGACCCACAGGGCGATTGAAGCTGTACTCGACACCACGCTACTAACTTTAGATTTGACGCTGCACTAGTCGTTGACGCTGCTTTCATCGATTAGAACATATCTGCAGATGGCCACCCTAATGCTGCGAATGAGTCTGGAGTAAATGGCCAGTTGAGAGGGTTTGAGATTAGCTATCGAGCGATCGCACCAGGCGGAACCCAACATGGGTGGTGCCGGTATCCAGCGCTTGCGATTCACGGGCGGCGGGACGGTAGCGGCTGCAGTAGTTTTTGGCGCAGAGATAAGAACCGCCTTTGATCACGTGCATCGCGCCATCCATGGGCTTTTTGGGGTCATAGCTGACGGCTTGGGTGGGGCCTGTGGGGTCGGTTTGGTGGGCGAGGTCGTCGTGCTGCACCGTGAACCAGCTCGCGGTGAGTTCCCAGACGTTGCCGGTCATGTCGTACAGGCCATAGCCATTGGGCGGAAAGGACATCGCGGGAGCGGTGCCCAAATGACCATCCTCTTTGGTGTTAAAGAAGGGGAACATGCCCTGCCAGGTATTGGCCTGCTCGGCGGAGTATTGTTCGCCCCAGGTGTAGGTCCATTCGTCGTTGCCGCCGCGAGCCGCATATTCCCACTGGGCTTCGGTGGGGAGCTGGCGATCGCGCCACTGGGCATACGCGACCGCATCCTCATAGGCAATCTGGACGACGGGATGATCCGCCTTCCCTTGCAGATCGCTGTCGGGGCCAAAGGGATGCCGCCAGTCGGCCCCTGGTTGCCAGTGCCACCAACTCAGGTAAGCTACCTGCTGAATGCCCTCTTCCGGCGGCTGGAACACCAGGGAACCCGGTGCCCGTTCCGCCTCTGTCAGCTCCGGAAACTGTTCTTGGGAGAGGGGGCGTTCGGCCACTGTCACATAGCCCGTGGCTTCGACAAACTCCGCAAACTGGGCGTTGGTAACTTCGTGGGGCTCGATGCAAAAGCTGCTGACGGTGACATCCTCAGCGATTTTCTCTTCCACAAAATCGGGATTGTCGGACCCCATGGTGAAGGTGCCGCCGGGGATATACACCATGTCGCTGGGGCAGAGGGAGTTAGCCGGAGCGGCGATCGCATTCCCCCCCATGCCCCAACTGGCAAGGACAATTGAAAGAACGGTAATGAGCTGGCAAAGCAAACGTTTCATAGTGAGGGCGGGTTTCAGGTTTGAGGTTTGAATTCTCACGAATAGGGCTCTGTCAAGGCTAGAAATTTGTGTGGGCTGTAGCGTAGGTCAAAGGCAGTGCGACCGACGGGACCGATTCAGCCGTGGGTCTCGTAAACTCGACACCCCGCTACTAATCGGTGAGTTTAGGTTGGAAGCTGCACTAGGGAGTGGTGGGGGCGATCGCGGCCTGCTGTTGCTTTTTAATCCAAATGTTGTAGGGCAGAGCGGTAATCGCGCCCACCACCATGTAAGCAATGATGACCGGAATCGACCTGGGCGCACCATTGGCTGCCACCAAAAACAGCGCCAGGCCAGCATTCCGAGCAATCACCCCAGTCGCGATGGAAGACCGATTGCCTAGCTCAGGGCCGCCGAGCCAATGGCCGCAGGCCAGGCCGAATAACACCACTGGCGGAATGACCGCAAAGCCCCGCCAGGGCACGGTGGGCAACAAGACCCAACTGAGCCCGATTAAGAACACGGTCAACACGATGAATAACGTATTCGCCACGGTGGTCAACAGTTCACCGATGTTGGCCGCTGACTCACCGCCTAACCGCCGCACCAGGAGCCCCAACCCCAAGGGCAAAAACTGCACCATGATGACTTGTTTAGCAATCAGGAGAAACTCACCATTAGCCTCTACGTTGGTAAAAATTGTCGTGAAGATGAACAGCGTGATCGGCGTGGTCACCACTGCGAGGGTCGCGAGGGTGACTTGCAGGCTGGTGGCGATCGCCACATTGCCCCCGGCCATCGTGGCCCGCGTGGTTAACAACGGGGCGCCGGGCGCGGCAGCCAGGGCGACTAGCCCGACTCCAATCGTGATTCCCACTGACGTGTCTTTCAACAAGACGTAGCCGATCACGCCCGCGCCGACGGGAAATAAGACTAACGCGGCGACCAAAGCCCGCATCAGTAGCTGTGGCTGCCGCCAGAGGATGACCAAGTCTGCCAACTCGGTTTTAACCCCTAAGGTCAGCATGAGGAGGAAAATCGCCAGAGCGGCCAGGGTCTGCAGGATCTGGCTGTCGAGGGTGAAGACTTCGCCTAAGGTGACGCCGTTAATGACCAGGGGAATAAATGCGGCCAGTCCCAAAAACAGCAGCACGATCGCGACGGTTAAGCCCTGGGACCATCCCGGTGTGTATTCGTACTCCTCGGTTTCAATATTTTTGAGAATGCGCCAGTGGTTGATGATGGCGGCGACCAGGGTAAACAACCCCAGCGACATCAAACTCAACCCCAGAATCCGTTCCTCGGTCAGCACGTTGATACCCGTGCTGGCCTCGGTTTTGTCCAGATATTTGAATAGGCGATCGATGCCAAACCCAAAGCTAATCATGGATAGGGCGGTACGAATCCACGCCATCAGGGTGCGTTCCTCCGCAGCCCGGGTGCGTTCGCGGGCCAGCGCGGTGCGCACCATCGCCAGGTCGTTCCGTTCTGCTGCCAGATCGGTGCGCTGGATGGACAGGCCGGTACGTTTCTCCGCCATCTCGGTACGCTGCTCGGCTAGGCCGGTGCGTTGTTTCGCCATCTCGGTGCGCTGCAGGGCCAATTCGTTATTGCTCGGCGGCGGGGATGGGGGGGAGTCGTTGGGATTAGACGTTTGATTAGAGTCAGTCATGGCGATCGCAAAAAGTGGGTGGGTAAAGGGAAGTAGACATCATGCCCCAGCTGAGTAAACAAAAGTTGCCGACCTGCGCTTAAATCTAGAATGCAGGCGGACCGCCACTAGCGAGCTAAGCGCAATAGCGGGCTAAACAACACGCTGAGAAAGGCCAAACCGCCGATCAGGGCGAGACTATAGGCGACAATCAGGGCAGGCGATCGCCGCGACACATATACCAAGTCATTCCGCTGAATGCGCTGGAGTTGGTGACGATGGTCGATCGCGGCATACAGCATCGCAAAGGTGCCCAGAGCGACAAAGGCCAGACCCAAGATGCGCGTTAATCGCACCGGATTCACCGTATCGCCCAACGCCTGTTGAATCGCCGCCACAATACTGTCAATACCAAAGCCAAAACCAATCAGCGCCAAAGCCGTGCGGATCCAAGCCATCAGGGTGCGCTCTTCAGCCGCGCGGTTGCGCTCCTTGGCGAGTTCTGTGCCAGCATTGGGCACGTGGGGGGTAGAATTTGCATCACTCATGGCAACAATATTTTTGTAAAACAATTAAGTATCACTGAACCCAGCGCGGAGAATACACCCAGACCCCTGCGCCCTTATCCATAGGAGAGACTCGCCTCGTGACCTCTGATCGACCGCCTAAGCTGTTTGGCACCACTAACGAGTTGGCGAAAGAACGCAACCGCGCCGCTGCGGAACGGACGATGAACGCCTGGCTCGGTCAATCGCTGACGCTGATTGGGTTTGGGGTCGCGATTGACCAGATTTATCAGGGCGTCCGCCAACAGTTCCCGGATATCGATCCCTTGCTGAGAGAAACCCTGGCCCACACCATCAGTCTGGCCTTCATTGCTCTGGGTACGATGCTGCTGGGGTTGGCCTTGATTCAGCATCGCTTGGAGGTCAAATCGCTGGAGCGCGAAGACTATGTCCTGCAATCGGTATCGCGGCTGAACCACTTTGTTGTCATCGGCGTCATCCTGAGTGGGGTCTTGGGCTTGGTCACCATCACCTTGTTTTTGTGAGCAGAGTAATTGCATGGCTGGTTGGTCGATGAGTAAACAGAAATCAGAGCGTCGCGATCGCGTCAGCAGCAGCGCGTCAGTATACGGGCGTGAGCCATAACTGAATTAGCGTCAGCCCACCCGCAATCAAAATAATCCACCCGGTCACACCCCCGAGCGACCAACGCGGCGTGAAATAGTATTCTGGCTGTCGCAAACGTTGCAGCTCGCCTTGATAATCGTGGGCCGCAAAGATCAGCGTGATGACGCCGACCCCCACCATCAGCACGCTGAGCAGGTAGGTCCAATAGCTGAGGTAAGACACCACTGGCACCAGAATGTTGGAAACTTGGCTGATGCCCACGCCGATGCTGATCAGGGTGACGCTGCTGCGGACAAAAGACAGCAAAGTGCGATCGGCGGCGATCCGGTTTCGCTCGCGGGCCAGCTCGGGTTGAGGGTTGGGAGGATAAGGGTTTTGCATCAGTGAGGTGAGCGATAGGACCGCATTAACGTATTCATCTCGGGATTCAATACCGCCAAGCAGGGGGCAGCAATTTTACTTGGGCACCAGTGGTTCCGGCATAACCTCAGTGGCTCCAATGGCTTCTAAGGATTGCCCAGCGGTGTCGATGCGGTAGAGCAGAGTGAGTCCGGCAGCCAACACACAACAGCCGGCCAGCCCTAGTAGCAGCGTCGGGGCGCCCAGCGATCGCTGCAACACTGGCAGCACAAAGGTACCGAGCACGGCTCCCGCTTTCGCAAAGGCAGCCGCAAAGCCAGCCCCCGTCGCCCGGATTGAGGTCGGAAAGACCTCCCCCGACAGCAAAAAGGTGGTGGCGTTTGGCCCCGCATTCATCATCAGGTTAAAGACGAAAAAGCCTGTCACCACCAGTCCGATTTCGCCCTGACTGCCAGCGGGCAACCTACTGGCAGCAGCGAGGATGCTGAGCCCCACGGCCATGCCCATAAAGCCCGCCACCTGCAAACGAATGCGCCCCAGTTTTTCGACCAGTACGATGGCGCCGATAAACCCCAGAATGAGAAAGACATCAACCACAGCTGAACCTTTGGCTGAGCCCATTTCTCGCACCATGAAATCCGTTTCGTCGGCAAAGGCCAACATGGCAATAATGGCTGGGGTAAAAATGCCCACCCCATAGGTCGCAATGTCTTGCAAAAACCAGGGCAGCGAGGCCAACAGGGTACTGCGGCGATGCATTTGATTGAACAAAGCCCCGAAGGTTGGGGACTCGGTCGAGATGGGCGGTTCTGTGTCGGGGGTAATGGTGATATCCGTTTCCAGCAGTTGAGTCGCCGCAATGGAAGCTTCCTCATATTCACCCCGACTGATGTAATAGCGCGGACTTTCCAGACTAAAGCTGAGTCGCACGATCGCCACCGCGATCGCCAGCAGCACCCCGACCCCAAGCATCCAACGCCACGCATACTGAATAGCCATGGCGCTGGTATCTGGGTACAGCATCCGAAATACCGCAATCGTCACTAGCCCCGTGACCGCTCCCAACAGGGCTCCCACGGCCTGAAACGTAAATGCCCCGATGACCATGCGGCCCCGCCATCGGGCAGGCATATTCTCTGTGATGTAAGACACGCTGATGGGGTAGTCAGCCCCGATGCCAACGCCCACTAAAAAGCGGAAGGCTATGAGAGAAGTGGCATTCCAAGCAAGGGCTGTGCCCATTGTGGCAATGACGAAAATCGCCACGTCCACAATCAACATGAGCTGACGACCGATGCGATCAGTAATGGGGCCAAGTGTCAGGGAACCGACGAGAGAACCCGCGACGGCTGCCGTCGCCACCGCCCCGATCGCTACTGCATCCAGCCCAAAATCTTGCTTAAGGAAGGGAATCGCCACGCCGATGATGAAAAAGTCAAAGCCATCCAGGGCAATCAGCCCCGCCGATAGCAGCCAGAGCAGCCACATGGTGCGGGTGATGGGTGACTCATCGAGCTGAGTTTCAAACGATGGTGTGGCGGCTGAACTGGCGGTCATTCTTTAGCCTCCGATGACGTGGGGGGCTCTTCTTCGCTGGCAAATTGTAAAAGGCGGGTGCTGGCGGCGATCGCCAAAATCGACAGGGGAATCACCAGATACGTCCACTCCAGACTGCGAAAAGAAAGCCGCTCTAGCAACCCTTCGACAAAGACCACCGTCAACAGCACCACCAGCAATTCCAGCAGCGTCTTTTTGAGCACGCCGATGTTGCTGACCCGCAACCAGGAGGGCGTATCCGGATCTTTGCGCCCCAGCTGAATAAATAGCGAGTAAATGCCGTAAGCGAAGTACAAGAAGGCTAACCCGACCAGAAACACATCCAGGCATTCTAAAAGCTCGATGGTCGCCAGTTCGGTCAGCTTAATCGAGCTATTCTCGATCACCGGTTCTTCCACCCCCGCCACCAGCAAAACCGTTTTGAAGGTGTTGACGGTGCCAATCCAGAACATCACCACCGCCCCCACCAGCGAAGACAGCACTGCTAACACGCTAATCAAGCGGGTCCATTTGATGGCGACCCCAATGCGGGGCATGAGGGTGGTTGATTCCGGTCGGGAGGGCATCTCTGGCATGGCACAACCTGGATGGGGGATAAGGGGTTAACGGGTTAACGGGGTCAGCGGATCGGCAGGCCCCGGACTTCCCGGGCACGGTCATTTTTTACCAGCCTGGAAATGCCGTCAGCAGTTTTATCGGGCAGGCTGACGAGATAATCCATAATCGCCTGCCACTCTTTAATTTCTCGGCTGGTGGGAGCGATCGCCGCCAGGTCGGCATTGAGCTGGGTGGTGGTGGGTAAAACATAGGGACTGGTCGAGGCCCGGGGGTCAACGATGGCTTCGACCTTGCGGGTGAGGGGGCTGCCATCCGCCTGTTTCGGCTGCAGGGGCAACGCGCCTTGGGTAAGCTGAGGAATGTAAACCAAAATCGAGCCCATATACAAACTGGTGGCAAAGCTGTAGAGGGTCGGAGCCTCCAGATCGAGAGGTGCGTAACCGTCGTCCAGGTTGCCCAGTTCTAAGGCGGTGACCTGATCAAATCGGGGGCGGCTGGGGTCGTAGTAAAACCGCAGGCCCGACGTTCTGGGGTAATATTCGCCGGGATGATTGGGGTCATCCATCAGCAGAAATTCCAGAATATTTTTCAGCTCCGCCGCCGTGAAATACCCCTTGACCAGGGCACTTCCGGCGGTGGCGTCCACAATACCGTTACCGAGGGGAGCCAGGGCAAAAATGTCGTACACCGTTTGCACCCCGGTTTTGCCTTTTGCCAGTCCAGCGCGAATCGCCCCATTAGCGGTGAAGCCGATCTGGCTGCCGGTGGCCTGACGCAGGGCGTCCGTGACCACATTGGCCAGGGGCGTCCCCGATTCAATGTCGGCGTAGTCCATGGGCCAGTCTTCGGCGATGACCACCAGAGGTTGGGTGGTGGCATACCCCCGGGGGGCGAACGTCACCGCTCCCGCCTGCTGCAAAAAGCGCTCGACCTGGGTCTGAATGACTGGATCGCCCTGGATGTAGTCATCAACGGGAATTAACCGATAGGACTCCACCTGCACCTGGCCCTGCTCAAGGCTGAGCACCAGTTCACCCAGATGCTCGCCATACTTGCCAGTCTGCACCACGGGGCGATGATCGACGAACAGCGGCTCTCGCAACTCGCTATGGGTATGGCCACCAATCACCACGTCCAACTCGGGGATAGCTTTGAGCAGGTTCAGGTCTTCTCCCTGGCCAAATTGACCATCGGGGCGTTTAACCACGCCCCCGTGGCTGAGGGCGATCGCCACATCGACCTTTTCCGCCTGCTTGAGCCGTTGCACTGCCGCCCTGGCGGTTTCAATCGGATCACTGAAGGTCACCTCCCCCGGATCCGTGGCGTATTTAAAGGCGTCGTAGCCGATAATCCCCACCAGGCCAAACCGCAGGCCGCCCCGCTCAATGATCTGATCAGGCTGCAGCACTCCGCGTTCGGCCATGGCTTGCAAGTCGGCTAAGCGATCGGAGTCCGCACTGACATCCGTATTTGTTACCAGCACGGTCGGGATATCGCCTGCCTGTGCCGCCTGCTTGATCGCTTGACCCAGGCCATCTGGCCCCAGATCAAATTCGTGGTTGCCCAAAGTGGTGGCGTCGTAGCCCATTTGGGCCATCAGTTGCAGTTCGGCCCCCAATTCGCGACAAGCGGCGGCAACAGCAGTGCCCATGCTGAAGTCTCCCGCATCCAGCACCAGCACCGGGCCGAGCTGCTCCAGTGCGGCTTTCCGCTGGGCAATTAAGGCTCCCAGGCGGGCATAGCCACCCCGGGTCTGGTCATCTCCCAGACTAAACGGCGTGTAATCTTGAAACGGCCCCACCCCGACCACATTAGAGTGCATGTCGTTGGTGTGAAGGATGGAGAAGATCTGCTTGCCAGGAGTGGCCGCCAGGGCCTCTAACGCATTAAACGAAAGCATCACGGTAGGCGTCATTGCCAGAGAAGTTTTCAGGAAAGTGCGGCGATTGAGTTCGAACCTCTGGGGATGAGAACGGGGCATGGCTTGGCTTTAGGGATCGGTGGACAAAACACATCCCGGTCAAGTTTGTCGGTGGGTAGATGTGTGAGTGGGTGGATGAGTTAGCGATTAGTTGAGGGTCGGAACCTTACTTTGAAACCGTCCCAGAAAACAATCGACAACGGTTCTGCCGCCTACAGTAGCCGCTGATGAACCCTCCAGGCTGGAATGGCACTGAAATAAACTACTCAACATGGCTGAAACCCCTGATTGGCCGTAGCCGTAGGCACTGCCCACCAGCCTTAATGCAGTGACGTTCCCTCCAGGCTGGGTTGGAAAACAACAAAATTGTACGGTCAACGTTTTGATCTCACTATTCAAAAAATGCAGGTTAACGATATCCCCCCAGACGATGCCCGCAAGCTGAGCTGGGGGGATGAGGCTTAGTTCAAAGCGATCGCCACCTCATCCAGCTTGCCGGTAAAGGCAAAGGGCATCTCGTAGGTTTCCGTCACCGGAGTGCCCGTATCGAAGCCCACATCCATCGTTTCGTCCAGGGTGACGCGGTTAGGAATGCTTTTCTCGACCCGCCCCTGACCAATTTTTTTGTTGTTGGCGTACAGCGTCACCGTCGCCCCGGCATAGGGCTGATTGGCATCGGTTTTGTAATCAGCTTTGAGCGTGACTTTGCCAGTGGGAATGCGCTGATCGGACTCGATGTTGTACCGTTCCACTCCAGCCAGGTTGTAGTGGTAAACGAGCTTGCCGTCCTTCACAAACAGCCCATATCCGGCGAACCGTCCGCCGACCGTCACCAACATGCCTTCCGCCCCCTGGGAGGGAATTTCCACATTGGCGGTGATGGTGTGGTTGACGTGCTTCAGGTCGGGGGATGAGCCTTCCGGGATGCGGATGCCGCGGGGGTAGGCAAAGTGGGTGCGCCCTGCCGTCAGGCTGGGACGGTTGGCAACGTTGAGCCGGGCGGTTTTACGACCATCCAGGGGTAGCACGTTGTACTTCGCCGCTTCCGCGTAGAACAGGTCTTTCATCTCCTGGAGCTTATCGGGCATCTGATCCGCCAGATCCACCGCCTGGGTGAAGTCTTCGTCGATGTGGTATAGCTCCCAATCCAGGTTCAGAACGTCCTTATCCGGCGGCGGTTCCGAGTCCCAGGGTTCACTCCAGAGGGCACTGGCCATCCAGCCGTCGCTGTAAATGCCCTGATTGGCAATCATCTCGAAGTACTGTGTGGTGTGACGAGTGGGAGCTTTGGCGTCATCGAAGGTATAGACCAGGCTGGTGCCTTCGATGGGCTTCTGGGTGATGCCGTTGACCTGTATGGGCTGGTCGATACCGATCGCCTCCAAAATCGTGGGAGCAATGTCGATCACATGGCTGAACTGGAACCGCTTGCTGCCCTTATCTTTGATGCTCGCTGGCCAGGACATCGCCATGCCGTTGCGGGTGCCGCCAAAGTGGGAGGCAATCTGCTTGGTCCACTGGAAGGGGGAATCCATCGCCCAGGCCCAGGCAGCGGGAAAGTGGTTGTAATACATCGGCCCACCCAGGTCGTCGATCGCGGCCACCTTGTCTTCCAGCTTTTCGGGCAGGCCGTTGAAGAAGGTCATCTCGTTCAGCAGACCGTTGAAGCCCCCTTCAGCACTGGAGCCATTGTCACCCGCGATGTAGATGACCAGGGTGTTGTCCAGTTCGCCGATCTGGTCGATCGCGTCTACCACGCGACCTACCTCATGGTCCACCTGGGCGGTGAATCCGGCAAACACTTCCATCATCCGGGCATAGACCCGCTGCTCCTCGGGGGAGAGGGAATCCCAGGCGGCGAGGGCGGCGGGACGGGGGGTGAGCTTAGCATCAGCGGGAATCACCCCCAGCTTCTTCTGCCGCTCGAAGGTGTCGATGCGGTACTGATCCCAGCCCATGTCAAACTGGCCCTTGAATTGGTCGATCCACTCCTGGGGAGCCTGGTGGGGGGCATGGGTGGCACCGGGGGACAGGTACACGAAGAAGGGCTTTTCGGGAGAAACCGCATTCACCTGGCGAATGTAGCTGATGGCGTGGTCGGCCAGGTCGGTGCTGAGGTGGTAGGGGGAGCCGTCAGCATTGGTTTCAGGGGGCTCGATGCGGGTGGTATTCTCCACCAGGGCGGGGTGGAACTGGTCGGTGTCGCCGCCCACAAAGCCATAGAAGTAGTCAAAGCCCAAACCGCGCGGCCAGCGATCGAAGGGGCCAGCCATGCTGCTTTCCCAGTCGGGCACGTTGTGGTTTTTGCCAAACCAGGCGGTGGCGTAGCCGTAGGCCTGAAGGATTTGGGCAAAAGTGGCGGCATTATCGGGAATCACCCCGGAATAACCGGGGAAGCCCGTGCCTGCTTCCGTAATCACGCCGTTGCCCACAGAGTGGTGGTTGCGCCCGGTGAGCAGCGCCGCACGGGTAGGGGAACAGAGGGCCGTCGTGTGGAACTGGGTAAACTGCAACCCATTTTTCACCACCCGATCCATCGTCGGGGTGGGAATGCTGCCGCCAAAGCTGCTGAACTGACCGAAGCCCACGTCATCAATCAGCACCAGCAGTACATTGGGAGCGTTTTCAATGCCGTAGGTGCTGGGCAGTTTGAGCTGGGTTTTGACTGGCTCCGAGGTTTTGTAGGTGAGCCCCACTTTGCCGGAAAAGGGCTGGGTGGGATGGGGCAGAATTTCCTGGGCCAGGGCGGGGGGGACGGCGGATTGGAGCACTAAAGCCACCATCACTACCCAGGCCAGAGCAACTTTCCAGATGCGATTGAACATACTTATCCTCCGAAAACAAGGGACAAATAACGGTCTTAGAATGGTCGAAAGCAGATGGGATGGTGGGCGATGGTTCTCCTGAATGATTTGGCTAATCGAATCACCCTGGACGACCCGGAAGAACGACGGGTGTTGAGCCGGGTGTCGTGGGCGCAGTACGAAGCCCTGCTGGCAGATTTGGGGGATTCGTCCGCTTATCGAGTGCATTTTCTAGATGGGGTTTTGGAAATCTTGGCTCCCAGTCGCAATCATGAAAGTGGCAAGACTCGCATCGGTGATTTGTTGCTGATTTATTTCCTGGAAACTGATACGGAGTATTTCCCGATGGGTTCTACCACTCTGAAAAAGCCTGAAAAAAAGGCGGGGGGTGAACCGGATGAAAGCTACTGCATCGGCACCGATAAGGAGTTTCCCGATCTGGCGATCGAGGTTATCGTCACCAGTGGCAGCATCAATCGCTTGGAGCTGTACCGTCGGCTAGGGGTGCGGGAGGTCTGGTTCTGGCAGAAGAATCGCCTTTCTCTGTACCACCAGCGGGAGGAAAATCCTGACCAGTTTGCTGAGACTGCTGGCTATGAAGCCATTCAGCAAAGCGAAGTGTTGCCTGATCTGGATCTGGAGTTGCTGACAAGCTGCCTGCAAAACCCGAATCCTTTAGCAGCAGCAAAAGCTTTTCGGCAGGGATTGCAAACACAGGGATAAGCCAAGCTCGGGATGTTCTTGGAAAACCATTGGGGCAGCCTAAGATAAAGTAGATGCCCAATGTCTTTCTCAGGAATGAGTCAAGCTATGTCTGAGACGCTCCAGGCCCTTGAGCAAACGATTTCAACCCTCTCATTCAGTGAAAAGCTCTGGCTGCTAGAACGCATTGCTCAGCTTCTGCGGACTCCTCATCCTATTGAGCTAGAAGAAAACTGGGATAACGCACTGGCGGACATGGCAGCAGATCCCGATATTCAAGCAGAAATCGCCCACATTGATGATGAATTCAGGGTGGCCGAAATGGATGGTTTGAATAATTCATGAGCATTCAGCGAGGGCAAATTTACTTTGTTGATCTGAATCCGGTCAAGGGGCGTGAGCAGGCAGGTAAACGTCCGGTACTGGTACTGTCTGCCGATGCAATTAATCGTTTGCCACTGGTTGTTACGGTTGTCGTAGGCACTAAAGGCAGCAATATTCAGCGCGATTATCCAACTAATGTGCGGGTTTCGTCCGGTGAGAGTGGCTTACCGCTAGAAACCGTTTTCTTGTGTTTTCAGATTCGCTCTCTTGACGCCAACCGTTTTCCGCAACAGCCAGCAGGACGGTTATCGGACAGCAAGCTGTTAGAGGTTGAAAGGGCTGTACGGTATTGCCTGGGTTTATAGTCCAACTGCTTACTTCAGTGCAAAGGCCACCTGCTCGATCTGACCCGTGAACTCGAACTTGCCCTGATCCTGGTATTCGGGAGCGATCGCCGTAATCGAGTCGCGTCCCACTTCAAAGGGTTCCAGGCCATGACGGAAGAGGGTGCGGGTCAGCTTGCCTTCTCCGGCTGGCTGATCGTTGACGTACAGCTTCAACGTGCCAGCGCCTTCCGGAACGCCATCGGGGATGAACTCGGTTTTGAGGGTGACTGCTCCTTCCGGGAGTTTCACCGTGCCAGGGATGGTGACATCGCCAATATCAAACACCGTGTAGCGGAAGTTGGGCTTGCCATCCTTCACGAACAGCGACCAGCCCGCCGAGAAGGCACCCGCGCAGGTAATTACGCCCTCCGCACCGCCTTTGGGCACCTCGACCTGAGCGGTAATGGTGTGGCCTCGGGGGAAGAGCTGGGGACCGACGGGTTCGGGGAGCCAGACATTGTTGCCGTAGTAGGTCCAGCTCGTCGGCGGTTCGCCGCCCATCCGCAGTTTGGGGTCGAGGCGCTCGGCAAAGCGGGGGTCGAGGGGCAGAACGTCGTACTTTTTCGCCTCCTGCAGGAACTTGGCCTGCAACTGCTTCAGCTTGGCGGGGTTTTCTGCCGCCAGATCCTGGGCCTGACTGAAATCCTCCTCGATGTGATACAGCTCCCAGGGGGAATCTTCAAAATCGCCATAGCGGCTGCTGGCATCCCAGGGCAAGCCGAAGCGGCTTACCGCCGTCCAGCCGTTGTCGTAGATGGCCCGGTTGGTGAACATCTCAAAATACTGGGTGGTGCGGCGATCGGGCGCGCTGGCATCGTCAAAGGAGTAGGCCATGCTCACCCCTTCGATGGGCTTTTGGGTAATGCCGTTGACTTCCTTGGGGGCCGCAATGTGGGCCGCTTCCAGAATGGTCGGCACCACGTCAATCACATGGTGGAACTGAGTGCGCACCTCGCCTTTGGACTGAATGCCGTTGGGCCAGTGCACCACCATCGGGTTGCGGGTGCCGCCAAAGTGGCTGGCCACCTGCTTCGTCCACTGGAAGGGGGCATCCATCGCCCAGGCCCAACCGACGGGAACGTGGGGTTCGCTAGTGGGGCCACCGATTTCATCGAGACGGTTAATGGTGCTGTCCAGGCCGAGCTGAATCCCCAGCAAACTCGCCAGTTCGCTGAAGGTGCCTTCCAGACCACCCTCGGCACTCGCGCCATTGTCGCCAATGATGTAGAGCACCAGGGTATTGTCCAGTTCGCCGGACGCTGCCAGGGAATCGATCAGGCGACCCACATGGTAGTCGGTATGGGCCATGTAGGCCGCGTAATTTTCCATCAGAGTGGTGTAGACCGTCTTCTCGTCAGCCGAGAGACTGTCCCAGGCAGGGATTTCTGCGGGGCGGGGGGTGAGTTGCGTCCCGGCGGGAATGACGCCCAGCTCTAGTTGTTTGGCGTGGGTAAGTTCTCGCTGTTTATCCCAGCCATAGTCGAACTGGCCCTTGAACTTTTCGCGCCACTCGGGAGGAACATGGTGCGGCGCATGAACCGCCCCAGTGCTGAAGTAGACAAACCAGGGCTTGTCGGAGTTAGCGGCGCGGACGTTGCGAGTCCAGGCGATCGCCTCATCGGTCATGTCTGCCGTGAAGTGGTAGCCCTCTTCCGGGGTGGCAGGCGGATCGACGTTCACCGTATTGCGATAGAGCGTGGGGTAATACTGGTGGGCTTCCCCCTGGTTGAAGCCGTAGAAATAGTCGAAGCCGAGGCCCGTGGGCCAGCGATCGAAGGGGCCAGCGGGGCTGATATCCTGTTCTGGCGTGTTGTGCCATTTGCCGAACATAGCGGTGGCGTAGCCGTTGTCCTTCAGGGTTTCCGACACCAGGGCAGTGCTCTTGGGGATGATGCCCGTGTAGCCGGGGTAGCCCGTGCCCATCTCGGTAATCACCCCGGTGCCGATGCTGTGGTGGTTGCGTCCGGTCAGCAGGGTTCCCCGCGTGGGGCTGCACAGGGCGGTGGTGTGGAAGCGGGTGTAGGAAATCCCGTTTTGGGCCAGCTTGTCCAGATTGGGGGTGGGTACGGGACCGCCAAAGGTGGAGGTCATGCCAAAGCCGACATCATCCAGCAAAATCAGCAGCACATTGGGCGAGTCTGCCGGAGCTTTGATCGGCGGGGGATAGCTGGGGACAGAATCTTTGTAGGTGTCGCCGATCTTGCCCGTGAATTTAGGGTCGGGCTGGGGCAGTTGGGTGGCGGCAGCCAGGGTTGCTGGGGCCGCAGGGAGGGCCAGAGCGGGGGGCACGGTGGCTTGCAGCACGATCGCGGCGATCGCCACCCAGGCGAGAGTGAATTTCCAAATCCGAGAGAACATCCGTTAACCTCAAAAACTCAACAAGACATCAGCGATACCGGTCGGTTGAACCTGTTTGAGCACCCCGGTTGAGTTGGCAGCGCATCTGGCAACCCAACCCCATCCTCTTCCACTCGCAGACCGCTAGGATTCGGCTTGCTGCTGGGCGGCCTGGGTTTCCGCGATCGCCGCCAGCGCCGCATCGGCCTGTTCCAACGCATCGGCCACCAAGTCGGGGGAGAGCAACCCGCCCTCGACCAGAGACAGGATGGCCGTTTCGATTTCCGTGTCGTCCACCACGCCCACTGCCATCAAGGTGCGCAGGGTTTCCGCCGCAATGGCAGAGGTCACCATCTCGTCCGCCATCAGGGCTTCGGCTTCTGCCGCTGCTTCGGTAAAGGCCAGGGCATCGAGCACTGCCGCCCCTTTAATGGCTTCGGTGGTGGCGATGACGGCTTCGGCTTCGGCGATCGCCGCCAGTTCGCTTCCCACGACGAGGACGGCTTCTCGGGTGAGAATGCCCTGCGCGAGTAGATGGCCCCCGGCCTCTCGGATCGCCTGCGCCAAGCCCCCGGCCCAGCGATGTTCAAACAGCACCAGCGCCAAAGCGGTATCGGGCGGCATCTGATCCACCACGCCGCGAATTTCTTCCAGTGAGAGGCCATAGCCATCATCCACCGATGTGCCATTCATCTCGGCAGCACTGCTGTCGCCCAACCCCAGCAGCACACTGAGCACATCGCCATAGGCGGCCAGGTCTTCCGCTTCCACATCGGTATCGGTCATGACGGTGACGTCGCCCGAGGCTTCGCGATAAATGAACAGTAAGTCAATCAAGCGAATGACGCCCCGCCCCCGAACGGCATCCAGTTCCGCTAAAATTTCGCCTTTAAAGATGGGATTCTCAAAGGCGATCGCGGCGAGTTGCAAAGGTCCAATATGCATAAATCTCAATGCTTGTAGAGCAATTTTGAAACGACAATGACGCGAGATCGTGAAGCGATGAAACCCGCCTTAGGGATGGGCCATCAGGTCAATCGTGACGGTGATGGCCAAGATCAAAGGCGCGTCAAAGGCACTCTCCAACTCCACGCCGTAGGTGTCGCGCAGGCGGAACCATTTCTTTGAGATCACCGCGATTGGCCGTCGTTCGCCCTTGCGGCAAATGGTGTATTCATGCTGCAAAATGTTGCCCCGAGCCACGAGATCGTCTCCGCCGGGAATGTCGATTTTCCAGCGATCGCGGAGGGGGGTGATCAGGGCATTGTGAACAACGGCGGCGCGATCGCCATTGGGCCGCTTGATCACCATCGTTTCGCGGATATCGATCAGTTTGGCCTTGATGGTGTACAGCTCGCGGCCCTGCATGTCTTCAAAAATCAGGGTTTGCCGCACCCGCAGCAGCTTGCCATCGACTTTGACCACTTTTTCATTCCGTTCGTTGGTGATGAAAAAGTCATCGCCAAAGCTAAACAACCGTTCCCGCATTTTGAAGCGCGTACCGATGCGCTGTTCTGCTGCCTGCTGCAAGTTTTGCAAGGCCGCCCGGCGATCGCTGCCAGTTCCCCCATCCGCTTGCGGGGTGGCCCCCAGATTGCCCCCTTGCAGCAGGCCACCATTGCGGGCCGCTCGTCGTTTCATCATGGCAAGTCTCCTAAAGTTAGGTCAAAAAATGTTGTGCAGGTGTGGCGATCGCTGTGGTCAGGGTTTGTCCCGTCCCAAAATTAGACGGGACATCAACGGAGAAGAATCGCGATCGCCCTCCTGCAATTGGTAGGAGGGCGATCGTCGACCATCAGCCTCGCTGGCAGTCCAGTCCAGCGTTCAGCTAAGACTAGCTGCTCGGCGATTTTTGCAATTGCTCTAGCGCTTCATCAATGGTGAAGCTAGCCGCTTTTTGGCGGGGCGGATAGTCTTTGAACGTTCCCAAGAACTGCGCCACAAATTTCTGGGCAGGTAGCAGCAAATACACGTGATCCAGGTACCAATCCCAATAAGTATTAGAGGTAATAGTGGCCTTTTCGTAGGGATCGGTACGGAGGTTATATAGCCAAGGAATCCGCGTCGCCACAAACGGCTCACCCCATAACGCCAGGGTGCCATCGGTCCGCTGTTGAGCAAAATGCACCTTCCAGTTGTCATAGCGCATCGCCAACAGGTCACCATCATCGGAAAAGTAGAAATACTCGTCCCGGGGCGCTTCAGTGGTTTCCCCCGTCAGGTACGGCAACCAGTTGTAGCCATCCAGATGCACCTTAAAGCGTTTGCCGTTAGCCTTGTAGCCTGACAGCAGCTTCTCTTTAACATCTGGCACCCCAGCCGCCGCCAAGAAAGTCGGCATCCAGTCCAAATGAGACATAAAGTCGTTGGTCACCCTACCCGCTTCGATATGCCCCGGCCAGCGCACCATAAAGGGCACCCGGAACGCACCTTCCCAACCCGTATCCTTTTCACCGCGAAAGGGCGTCATCGCCGCATCGGGCCAGGTGTTCATATGGGGGCCGTTGTCGGTGCTGTAGATGACGATGGTGTTGTCGGCAATGCCCGCTGCGTCAATGGCATCCAATACCTGACCCACGTTTTTGTCGTGGTCGATCATGGTGTCGTGATAAGGCGACTGCCAGCGCCCCGCTTGGCCCAAACTTTCGGGCTTGGTGTGAGTGCGGAAGTGCATGTGAGTAAAGTTCGTCCACATGAAGAACGGCTCACCCGTCGCCGCCTGCTTTTTCACATACTCAACAGAGCGATCGGCAATGTCATCGTCAATCGTTTCCATGCGCTTTTTGGTCAGCGGTCCAGTGTCTTCAATGCGGCCATCGGCAAAGCTATGAATGACGCCCCGGGGGCCAAACTGTTTGGCAAAATTGGGAAACTCATCCGGGTCAGGATAGTCGGGGAGTTCCGGTTCCTCTTCCGCATTCAGGTGATAGAGGTTGCCGTAAAACTCGTCGAAGCCGTGGTTAGTCGGCAAAAACTCGTCCTTGTCGCCCAAGTGGTTTTTTCCAAACTGCGCCGTGGCGTAGCCCTGCTCTTTCAACAGTTCGGCAATGGTGGGATCTTCTGCCCGCAACCCTAGATCGGCGCCCGGCAAGCCGACTTTGCTCAGACCCGTGCGAAACACGCTCTGCCCGGTAATGAAAGCAGAACGGCCTGCGGTACAGCTCTGTTCCGCGTAGTAGTCGGTGAAGATCATCCCTTCATCGGCCACGCGATCGATGTTGGGAGTCCGGAAACCCATTAACCCCTTGGTATAGGCACTCACATCACTTTGGCCGACATCGTCGCCCCAAATCACGACGATATTGGGCTTCTCAGAAGTGGTGGCGGCAGCCGCTTGGGCTTGACCGTAGGACGAATAGGTCGCGGCCAGAGCCGTGTTGCGCGATTGTCCCAGCCAATTCATGGGGGACAAAGCCATCCCAACCACCAGCAAGACCGCCACACAGCGGCGCATCAACTGGCGCAACAGGGGATGGGCAATCACGCTGGGGCAGCCCCAGAATCTCGGATTGCTCATGGAAAAAATCTCCGTTGTCAATAGATTCAGCCAGATTGTACGGGTTTGGTGCAGCCGTTCGATTTGTTGGGTAAATGTTTTAAACATTGTTTTGTCCCCAATCAAATATCTAAAACGGTCAAACGCTTTGACATTGACTGTTTGTCCCAAAGCATAAGGCCAAGTGCAGACAGTTTTGAGAGGCTCGCCACTTGCCGCGCGGTTGTAAACGGGCACAGCCGATGCGCAAAGCTATGTCTATTGGGACATTGGCGGACGCTATTCAAATTGTGCAAATTCTGATCAATCCAGTACGTTTTCTCGACCGTGAACGTTAATCAATATTTAATGGCCATTTGCCAGGGCAGTGAACTATTGATGATTGAGTTTCGCCTGACATCACAACACACTTATAGAGTCCATCTGATGAAACTAAAATTTATTCCGAACTTGATGCCATTTGCGATCGCTGCCACGATCAGCACAGTGGGGGTGGCAGCGGCTACGGCCACAGACTTTTCGACCGCCGAACTGGATCAAGACACGGTGATTTCAGTGGCGATTCCCTCTGGCAGTCTGATTCCTTACAAGCTCTGGCTGGTGCGGGAGACTCAGCCTGGGGCCACCTGTTTTACCGTGAGTGGCAGCAATCCCGGCATTGTTGACCCGCTCTGGCAAACGAACAGTGGTTGTAGTGCCGGTTTCTCTTCCAATCTGTTTTCTATTCGCGTGGATGGCGAAAATCTGCGCAATCAATATTCCTTAGACATTGTGGAAAGAGAGGGCGAATTACTGCTCGTGGGTCGGCCCTTACGCGGGCGATCGCTGGTGATTGGGCGTACGGGCGGCATCACCCCGAATGACTTTTTAGAAATTCAGTTGGAGCCCGGCTGGCGCATCACGCAACGAGTGTTTGAGGACAGTCGTCTCAGCCACTTTTACTACACCAACGACGCCTCCCTCGCGTCCTTGTTAGAAAGCGACAGCATCGCGGTTGGCCCCAACCCCACTCCCGATCCCCTGCCTGAGACTGATTTTCCGTTCCCCGACATTGCCAGGAATATCTACGCCGCCGAAATCACCGCTGCTTTCAACCTGGGGTTGGTGTCAGGTGGAGCCGATGGCACGTTTGCACCCACCCGGCCAGTGACCCGCGAAGAAGCCGTAGTCATTGTGGCCGAAGCCTTGCAAACAGTGGGCTTCACGTTGCCAGAGACCGTCTCTACCGCCCCCTTCCCAGACGTGGCGGCAGACCGCTGGAGTGCCGCGAGGATTAATGCACTGAAAAATCTGGGCATTGTGACGGGCGATCAAAACGGACAGTTTCGGCCTGCTGACACCATCACCCGAGCGGAACTGATGTCAATGTTGCGCCGCGCCGCTGAGCAAAAAGTGCAGCTGGGGACGGAAGGGGTGCGAGCCCCCGAACTCACCCCCACGGGTGAAGTCTTCGACTTTTCTGACATTAGCGGCCACTGGAATGAAGCGACCATCGCCCAAATGTCGGCTTACTGCAATGTGGCAACGCCCCTCAATGAGCGGGGTAACGCGTTCCGCCCCGATACATCAGCGCTGCGTGATTACACCACGGCGGCGACATTTCGCATGATTGATTGCGGGGCGACACCGCTGCCATAGGGGCACTCAGGCATCAGGCTTAGATAACCTTCCAAGTCTTGTCGGGCCGGTATCTGGTCTGGCTCTGGGACAGCCGAGACGGCTGCCCACACTGGATTAAAGTCTCATTCCTAAGCGATGCCCACCAGCAATAACCTCAGGCCATCAATCGCTGGGACAAGCTAATAGAGCAATCCTCAGTCACTTTCACCGGCTCAAAGTGAGTCCGCCAAGATCGGTATGCATCAAACACCCAAAATGGCCATAGAGACATGATGTTATGAGTAACAATCCGGCAGAAAGTGCTGATAAAACCAGATCTGATGGCATCGCCCTGGTCAAACACGCCTCCTTCAAAGATATTGACCGCATGGGCGAGACCCTCAAAGGTTGGGAAGTCAGTTGTACTCAGCTGACTCGAGGCCCCTTTCAAGGAATGCTGACATTCCTTGAGCAGAGGGATCTGCAAATTTACCAACTCCGAACTCAGCAAGCTGTGCAGGTGATGGGGGCAAAACCCACGAGCCGTTGGTTATTTGCCTTTCCCCTGGTCTCCTTCCCTCAGGCTGCCTATTCTTGTGACACGTCCCTCACGACTGACTGTATTTTTGGGTTTGATGCGCATCGCGAAGTCAACCACATCAGCGATCCCCATGGGGTCAACCTGGGATGCATCGGCGTGTCAAAGTCGCTGTTTGAAAACTATGTCGCCCAAGCAGGACGCGATGATCTCGACGAGGCGTTTATGAAGCGCAATGTCGTGGTGCCAGAGGGCACCCGGTTTGCCCCTCTGGTCTGCTATCTGCGACAGCTCTTTTGGCACAGTCAGCAGCAACCAGAACTGGTGAACGCATACCTGGATGCCAAACTGATTGAGCAAGATTTGCTGCCGCTGCTGATTAATGCGCTGAAACCCAGGGAGAGCGAGGACTCTCTGCGACTGTACCCCCGTGCGGACATCGTCAAGGTCGCCCGAGAGTTTATGGCCATGAACTTGCAACGCCCGCTGACCTTGGCAGACATTTGTCAAGCGGTCCATGCCAGCAAGCGATCGCTCCACTATGGCTTTCAAGACATGTTTGGCATGGGGCCGATGGCCTTTCTCAAAGTATTACGGCTCCACGAGATTCGACGGATCTTGCTCAGTGCCGAGCCCAAGAGCTTGCAGGTCAAAGAGGTCGCTAGTACCTGGGGCTTTTACAGCATGGGCCACTTTTCCAGAGACTATAAACAGCTATTTGGTGAGTCACCCTCTCAGACGCTCAACCGCTAGGCACCCTTTGTCCGGCGGAATAAAAGTTTGCAATTTTTGAATAGTGGCTTCAATGGCTTACCGATAAAGGGGTGCGACACTCTACCCGAGAAATAATGACTGAGTGCGAAATGCGGGGCCATCGATTGTTCATTTGCGTAATGTACTCTTACTACCAATATCGTCATTGATGGGCGCGATCGCGCTCCGGTATCACTCGATTTTGTAGCTTCCACCAGTTACACACTTCAGGATGTTTTACCCCGCATTCAAGATTGAGGAAGATGATGTACCGCATTCTTTTGGGTCTGCCCCTTGCCCTGATTTTTAGCCCCCTTGGCCTCAGCCCAAGTCACGCAGTTTCAGCCCCGCAAACGTTTGCAGCTAGCTTAATTGCCCAGGAACCGAATCAAGATAGTTTGCAAATGACTTGTCCCGGTTCAATTGGGGTGAATGACGTTGACTTCACGGTCTTTTTTACCCGCGAGGCTGGGTTCTCCCGCATCGAGTTTCGGCGACGTTCTAGCGGTAATCAAATAGCCGAAGCATTTTTGAGTTATGACACCGAAAATGCCAGTGGTCAGTCGATTTGGCGAGGTTCCGTCAACGAGGCCGCTAGCGTTACCTTGGTGCATTTATCGACTAGGGCCGCGCAACCCGGTGACCAAGTATCTGTCGGCTACGACGGGCAGTGGGGACGGGGAACTTGCCGTTAATGATCGGCTTTGTGACCCGAGCAAACTCTGGTCTTTGCCCCCCCTGATTGGATGGTCGGAGTGGTCTACAAGCATCAGGTTTTCATAAAATCTAAGCTTTGTCGGCCAGGCATCTTTTCTGCTTTGGGATAGCCGTGAAGGCTGTCCTCACTTCATTGAATCCCCATGCCTTTGCCAGACAAAAATTCTCAACTTTTCTGTGAGGCACAATGCTCAAACAGCAGAAATTACTGATTGGCTTCATCAGCTGTATCGCGGCGATCGCTTTATTTTATGTCCCCCAGGCATTCGCTCAAAACAACCTGACCAATCTGAGTGGTGAACGTTTTCAGGGTCGGGGAGTCGCTCAGGGGGCAGTTTTTTCCAGAGGGCAAAATGCCGAAGTCTCGTTAACCCTGGATGGTGAAAACTTTGGGCTAGAAATGAGCCAGTTTCAAGGCGCTACTGGTACACAAAATCGGTCTCCAGCGCGTATTCAGTATCGAGGGGTCGTATCGCGCCGGACGGATGAACCAAATAATGCCAGCAGTTTTACCTTGAATACTCGAGTGCGGAGCTTTGATTCTTCTGAGACTTTAAGAGTGATTACAAACACTACGGGTTCTTGTCGAATTGTTGTGTTTGGGGCTCGAATCAACTACATCAATTGCACCACCCTGACTGATAATAGTTCCACCCGGTTTCTCGGTCTAGAACAGTTTTAATGGGGGCTAGCCTGCCCAAGATTTGATGTTTGGGTTTCCCGTCTAAGGGTCAACTGTTTTGCTGCACCATTCTTCCTATATTGCTCGCGTATGGAGTTAGTCCCCGATGAAATCCTGCTCTAGCGGTCATCAAATTCAACGTCTTTTTAGTGGCCGCCGCTCGGAGGTAGACGCGATCGCGTCCCCACCCCCAACCGTTAGCCACGCAGTGCGTTCAACGGTCCGCCTCAGCTTGTGGCTACTGCCCCTCATGCTGGGCTTAACCAGTGCGTCAGTCGCCAATGCCGCGACGGAGCATCAACTCGGCATGATGGCTAGAACCCCCATCAAGCCTGATACTCCCAACCCCAAAGAGGGTCCAGCCTTCGGCGTCGCAGCATTGGGAGAATTACCGGAGCAGCCAGCGACCCTCGATGCGGACGTTGTATCCGCCGTGAGTCCCCACCATCCCCAGACTTTGGCTGTAGAAACAGCTGAACCCCATGCCAGCTTCGAAGGTATGGCAGGCACTGCTCAGCAACGCCCGACGCCAACCGTCGCGGCGACCAATTCAGAACTGACGTTGGGCTCCCCTGAGGCTGACCCATTAGAGGGGGCATTAACTACTGACAGGCCCAGGTCTGAGGTGGAGGCCGAAACCGCGATCGCGCCGTCCACGAATCATGAGCTTGAGGAATCTGAGGCGATCGCTCAAACCGCTGATACCACCGAAGCATATCCCTGGCGATTTACCGTCGAACCCTTTGTCTACATCCCGTTTGGGATTAATGGCGATATTACCGTGCGGGGCGTCAGTGCCACCATTGATGCTGGTCCCGGCGATATTTTCGACACCATTGTGAACGATCTGAACTTCGCCGCCTTTGGTGAGATTGAAGCCTGGAAAGGGCCTTGGGGCGTCTTTTTTAACGGTGCTTACACCAATATGGGCACTGGTCGCACGGACGATATCCCAGTGCCGCCCCAGTTTCAAGCAGCGGGATTCCCGCCTCAGGTCACCGTTGACGCTGCGGTCGGCACCTCATTTTCTCAATTCGACCTAGGGGGAGCTTACCGATTTGGCGATGGCAATTTGCCCACAGCCCTCCGAACTGCCGACACGGAGTTTGATCTGGGTCCCTTTATCTTCGACGCCTTTGCGGGCATGCGAATTTACACCTTCAACAACAGCTTGGAACTGACCGGCCAGTTTGGTAATCGTTTGGAGCTGGATCAATCGCGGACGATCGCTGAACCGCTGATTGGTGGCCGAGCCCGATGGAACATCTCTGAAAATTTAGCCGCGTTAGCAGGCGGCAGCATGTCCGGCTTTAGCCTGGGCGATTTAACCTTTTCGGTCGCGGGCTATGGTGGCGTCGATTGGCTATTTTCAGGAAATACTTCACTGACGGCACTATACCGATTTACCTACTTGGAATACAGCAGTAGCAGTTCTGGACTGGATCTGTTTACCCACGGGCCTCATGTGGGGGTAAAGTTCAGATTTTGACGAACCCTCTCAGCAGGAAATAGAGATTTTCGAATCCCTGACGCTTTAAGCAGTTTGGGATTCTTTTTTCTTACGATAAGTTACCAACCAGAATATAAAGACAAACCAGGAACACCCAGAAAAAGTAGAAAGATCTCTCCCCATCGGTTGATATCCCCAATTCTCGAAATCATAATTACGGCCAAGCCAACACCGAGTTGAGCAAACTAGTAGAGAATCATCTGAGTAAAAAAATAGAGAAAGTTTAATACCATATACACCCAGCTATGCGGATACCATAGTTTTCAGAACCTCTCAGGCAACGGCAAGGTGAATATCATAATGAAAAATTAAAATAGCTTTTCGGCTGAATTTTCTGACAAGAGAAATAATTTCCTGAATCCTCAATAGAATTTTTCAAATCAAATTTAACAGCTTCACAATAAGTTAGGAATTCCAGGCATTATTGCTGTAAGTTCTTCGTGCATAATAGATATCTAAAGGAGTTAAAAGCTCAAGTGTCTTCATGAAAATCGGACACTGATACTTTTCTTTTGCTAAATCAATGTTTGCAAGATAAACATGCGAATAATCCCTTTTTTTGTGGAGGAAAAATGAACTCAATCTCTAAAAGTCTCTGTTTGCTGACTGTAATTGTGGGAACCACGGCCTGCACAACGCCTTCGGCACCTCCCTCGCCAGAAACCGCTTGCACTCAACGTACAGCCGAAGAAATGGTCGTCAGTACCGAGGATATTGCCGTCGTAGAAACTGGGCCAGTCGATGCAGAAAGCGGAGTCCGAGTTCTTTCTATGCGTAATACAGTCACTGGCAATACAGCCGATTGTTTCTACAACGAGATTGATCAGCAAGTGACGCGCGTGGAATTAACTGGGAACTCGTCTTCTTTGTCTCCAGAAGATGCTTGTGTTCAGCGTACAGCCGAAGAAATGGTGGTTAGCACTGCCGATATTGCAATTGTGGCCACTGGACCAGTCGATCCAGAAAACGGAGTTCGTATGTTTTCCATGCGCAATACTCGCACGGGTCGCACTGCCGATTGTTTCTACAACGAGATTGACCAGCAAGTGACGCGGGTACAACTCAATTAACGGTTAGCTCTACAGGATAGAGCCTCAAAATATCGCCAGTGCAGGCAGGCATTTAAGTAGCTAAACGGAATTAAGCTGACAATGCCAAACATTTGCCCTCTCCCCAGTCCCTCTCCCAAAATGGACGAAGGAGATGAGGGTCTTCGGTTTAATTGTGCCCACCTACTTAGCCAGAGCTGATTAAGCTATCTATCAATCACAATGTGAAAGCCTGCCTACACTGGCTCTTTTTGAAGAAGAACTGATGTCGTTATCTCAGGGGAATCTATGCCCTAATTTTTGCCGATAAGCAGGTTTTTGATTATTGTGGTGCCTGTATTTCTTTCTTCTTCCGATAGTTGTCAATCAGGATATAAATACTGACCAGAAGTACCCAGAGGGGAAAAG
This sequence comes from Leptolyngbya iicbica LK, assembly GCF_004212215.1. NCBI lineage: Bacteria > Bacillati > Cyanobacteriota > Cyanophyceae > Leptolyngbyales > Leptolyngbyaceae > Leptolyngbya > Leptolyngbya iicbica. The sequence goes on along the minus strand of NZ_QVFV01000005.1, from coordinate 307,904 downwards.
ATAGAAAGATCCACCCTAATCGGTTGATGTACCCAATTCTTAAAATCATGATTGCGGCCAAGCTAACACCCAGCCAGGCAAACCAGCGGGGAATCACCCGAGTACGCAGAAAAAGCGATGAAGTCGATATCATGAAGACCCCGGCCATCCGGACTCCATAGTTGGTTAAAATTTCACGAGCAACGACCCGCTCAATGTCGTAATACCCAAAAACTACGATCTCCTGAGCCCTATTTTCTGACAGGAGAAAGAAGCTGCCTGTGACCGCAGAACTCACAAACAGCATGGCGATAAATAATAGGCCACTACCCAGAAATACCGTGCTGAAAAACTGGTCTTCTTGATCACCAAAGCGATCGCGGATCACCCCCACGAACCATAGAAAGGCAATGCTGGCAAATGGAACGAGATTTAAGGCAAACTGGATCTCGCGCTTACTCGTTGCATATTGAGCAGCATTAATATCAGTCCCTTTCGAGAAGACATCCAACAATAAGACCAAGCTGGTAAACAGCATCAGGGAAAAGATAATTCCGGCGATTGCAGCAGCTTTAGGGGCTGTCGCTCGGGCTCGAAAGGCAGCGGTTTTTTCTTGATTCATTTATTTACCTGTAGAAATATATGAATTAGCGAGTCTGTCCGTCAGAGCTAAGAGGATGTTTGATAAATCGCTCAGTCAGTAAAAAAGCTCACTCGCCATAAGCTGAAGATACGAACCATCAGCCCTTGAGNNNACCAGTGAGGCATTCATCTACCTCGCTATGATTCGGATTATGGTGCGACGCTTAGCCTAATTTGATACCTCGGATGAATTCTCAAACATCCTCTAAGGAATTAATCTACTCCATCAGGTTGACAGCAGTGATTCGTATGATTTCGAACGAGTGAAATTTCCTTATGACAGCGGAGAATGATTGCCCTATTATCACCTAAAAAATTCAGCAAATATTCAGCCTTTGACATTCAGTAAAAAAACTCAGATTTTGGCAGAGCAAGGGGCACGCCACTGCCTGATGGAGGCTCCCATCACGACCACCCGAAATCACCCCAAAAGCATCTAGGCTGACAGTAGAGGGATTCCCCATATTATGGGTAAAACCCTAACGAGAATAGGCCGCAACCGACCAGTGCCAAGCCCCAGTTATTGACATCCTTGCGTTGACATCCCACAACATAAAAGCTCACCTGGAGCCAGGGAATTTAAGACTCGCAAGTTTTTGGAATTGCCCCATCAGCTCACCGGGTGCATGACAAAGGCCATCGGCCCCCGCCTGAGTGAGTTCGTGGGCTGTGCCAAACCCCCAGGTCACCCCGATCGCCCGCAAGCCGTTATGTTTGGCCCCGTTGATATCATGGTGGCGATCGCCAATCATGACCGCATCTTTGGCAGCAATGCCCTCAGTGGTCAATAAATGGGCAATCAGGTCGGCTTTATGGGCGCGATCGCCATTCAACTCACTGCCATAGACGCCGTGAAAAAAGGGTGCCAGCTGAAAGTGCGCCACAATTTTTTCGGCAAAGACTCGTGGTTTGGAGGTGCAAACCCAAGCCATGTGGGGCGATCGCGCCACCTCTGACAGCATTGCCGCAATGCCTTCGTACACCTCGTTTTCATACAGCCCGACCGTGGCAAAGCGATCGCGATAGAGCCGGACGGCCTCGCTCGCCAGGGCCTCATCCCCCAACACGGCGACAAAGGAATCCTGTAAGGGAGGGCCGATCCACTCAGTGAGGGTGCGCTCATCCGGGAGCGGCTGCCCTAATTGCTGCAAGGCATCAAGAATGCAGGCAGTGATGCCCTGGTAGGGATTCGTGAGGGTACCGTCGAGGTCAAACAGCAGATGCATAGGCAGCGGTAAGCCTTCAAAAAGGGGCATGTTAGGCAGCTAATGATGCGGTGCAGGCTATTGCAAAGGGGCCATAAGCCGGGCGGCGCGGACCGCTAACCGGAAACCCAGGGAACGGCGATCGTATTCCCCCAGATCGACCTGATCCGAATTTTCGAAATCGTTCAACAGCATGGCTTCGACTTCTGCCAACAAAGGCCCCTGGAGCGCAAATGCCATCACCTCAAAATTCAGATGAAAGGAGCGATTGTCGAGATTAGTCGTGCCGACCCCAGCCAGGAGGTCATCAACGAGCACGACTTTTTGATGCATGAAGCCTTTGCGAAAGCGATAAATTTGAATGCCCGCTTGCTTCAGTTCTTTGTAGTAGGAAAAGGAGCAGAGATAAACGATTTGGTGATCGGGATGGGCGGGTAGCATGATCCGCACATCCACCCCGCGCAGGGCGGCCATTTTGAGCGTGGCTAGGGTCGTCTCATCAGGCACGAAGTAGGGACTGGCAATCCACAAACGGCGCTGAGCCAGCTGGAACGCACTGTTAAAAAACAAGGTGCAGGTTTGAAACGGGTCGGCAGGACCAGAGGGCAAGACCAGCAACGATTCGGCGGCGTCGGGCGCGGGGGTCACTTGCCAGTTAACCTCGGGAATGGTGCGCGTCGCCCAGTACCAATCTTGCAAAAAGGAAATTTGCAGACACTGGACGGCGGGGCCTTGCAGGCTTAAATGGGTATCGCGCCAATAGCCGAAGCGGCGATCGCGGCCCAAATATTCATCCCCCACGTTGAGGCCACCAACAAAGCCGATGCGACCATCCACCACGACGATTTTGCGGTGGTTGCGAAAGTTGAGTTGAAAGCGATTGCGGATGCCTCGGGTACTGCGAAAGGCGGTGACCTCGATGCCACTTTGCCGGAGCCGTTGCAGGGTCGAGCGTTTGAGTTGATGGGAGCCGATTTCGTCATAACTGAGATACACCCGAACGCCCTGCTGCGCCTTGGCGATGAGGGCCGCCATCAACTCACGACCAATGTCGTCATCTTTGATGATGTAGAACTGAAACAAAATGTAGGTCTGAGCGGTCTCAATGGCTGCCAACAGGGCCGCAAAGGTGGCCTCACCATTCACCAGTAATTGCGCCTGATTATGCGAAGTGAACGGGACTCGGGCGAGGTTGCTGATGAGGCGTTTCAGGCTTTTGACCGACGGGGGCAAAGGCTGAATATAGGGTTCCAGATTTTGCCGGATATAGGGGAGCTTGGCCTGATATTCGGCACTGGCGCGACGAATCGCTTCGGGATAACCGCGAAATCGAGTTCGCCCCAAAATCCAATACAGCGGCATGGCTACCCACGGAAAGGTAATCAGGGCAATGCTCCAGGCGATCGCACTCTGGGACGATCGCACATTCATCACCGCATGGGCCGCATTCAGCACCCCCAGCAGTTGCACAAAAAGGACCAACAGGCTGATGAGGGCAGTAAGTTGCATGGGGCTCGGCAAATCGTGGGGACAAAATTCGTCTGGGATTAATCGCTAGGCAAGCACATAAAATTCCACCACCATGGGCACATGGTCTGAAGATTTTAGCGTGTGCAGGACCCGGGCACTGCCAGACCGCACCGCCAACCCGCGATAAAACACATGGTCTAGCGGGTCGGACCAGAGAAAGCGCTTGAGGCGACGATCATGTTCTCGGGCAAACTGCACCTGGGTCAGGCCTAGACTGGTCATGCGCGATCGCAGCAACCTCATCCGTTCGCCATTCCAGGTGTTGAAGTCGCCCGCCACAATCATCGGCCCCGCATGGTGCTGAATGTGGTCAGCCAATTGTTGCAACTGGGCCTGAAATTTGCCGTTGTCCACAAAGTTGAGGCCGTGCACATTCACCGTCACCAGGCTTTGCCCGCGAGTCATGAGCGGATATTCGGTAATGAGGGCCACCTTCGGCGTATTGAAAACCGGCTCGTAATGTTGGGTGTGCAGATGTTGGTGATCGAGATGCTGCACTTTGGCGGCGGTCAACACGCCGAAGGCATGACGGGTGCGGGCATCGCGCAAGTTGGGCGCAAAGTGCCAGCCGTGCTCGGCAAAGGGCACCGGGGCCTGCTCCGGCGAGGCAATGCGCACCTCTTGCAGAAAAAATAGATCGGGGTCGTAGCGCTGAGCGATCGCTTCGGCCTCGGTTAACCATTCATCCAGGTGGTTATTTTTCGCGATGTTCCAGTTGGCAATGGCGATGGATGCCGGATCGAGCACCGTGCGCGAAAACTGGTGTCCTTCGATCACCGCCTCAAAAGAGGGACTAAAGGGATTGAGCCGGGCGGCGGCATCAAAGGGCCATAACTGAGAACACAAATCGCTGAAGGATGACATAGTCGCTGAGGATACTCACATCCATGATTGTGTCACTTGGGTCACGATTCGCGATCGATCACGCTGCGACGCTATCAGCTCCCGGCTTCTTTAGTGCTGGTTTAGCGTGCCGCTTTAGCCCGGGATTGCATCCCCTCCTGGGCTAATCCTGTAGGGGTTTTGTACGAGCCTATCAGAGAATCGCAGACACCTCGTTTAGCAGAAGCTAGCGGTGATTGTATAGACTAAGTTGACGTTAAAAGTTGAGTGAGTGTCAGCGCCTCCAAATGTCAGAATTTAGCCAATTGAGTGCCTTCCGCCCGCAGGTAAAAAAAGCCTAAACAGAGCTTATGAACTGGCCTGTGAGCAACCGAGCCTGTCCTTTTCTAGCTGCATGGGCAATAGCTTCCGGCAAACTGTGGCCGGGTTGTTTGCGAAAGACGAGATGAACAGTTCAACGATGTTGTCAGGTCACGTCGCAGCGACGCGAGCGCGGGCGCAAGCCAGTGAGAGCGAGTATCTGATAGCGGCCCAAGACACGACGTACTACAACTACTCAGGGCAGGCGCAGATGTCGGGACTCGGTGTAATTCAGGGCCAGGTACGGGGGCTGATGCAGCATAACGTGTTGCTTATGGATGAAGGCGGGCTGCCGCTGGGTATCGTCGACCAACAGTACTGGACGCGAGGCGGTGCGATGGACTGGCCCACGTCGCAGAAAGAGTCTCAGAAGTGGTTCAACGGTCTAGCTGCGGTCAACCAGCAAGCGCAGGGCAGCGACAAACGCTGGGTGGTCACGGGTGACCGCGAGAGCGACATCTTCGACTTCTTTAAGGCAGAGTGCGAGTCGAATGTCGACTTGCTGGTGCGGGTGTTTCAACCGCGTCGGGTCGAAGTCGTCACCGCTGGGGTCGTCTGCCCATTGCCGACAGTCTGCGCCCACCTCGACGACTATGGGAATGAGTCAGTCCAAATTGAGCGTCTGTATGACGGTAAGCGCCGCACGGTCGAGCTGACGCTACACCTGCAAGCCGCCATCGTTCATATCCATCCCAACCAGACTCTGAGCTCAGCGCGCCACAAGACGCAAGCCCTCTCGCTAGTGGTGGCGACTGAAGTCGCTTGTTGCGATGTCAAATCTCAAGCGGACTGCTTCGAGACCGACAACTCCCTGTCTTGGTTTCTGCTCACCAGTTTACCGATTACACAGGCCGACGAGGTGCAACGCATTGTTCGCTTCTATGCCTTGCGCTGGCGCATTGAGCGCCTGCATTTCACCCTCAAGTCAGGGGCACTGGATGTTGAGAAGCTACAGTTTGACGATGTCCATACCTTGACCAATGCCTTAAGCTTCTATTCTGTGGTCGCTTGGCAATTGTTGGGGCTCACCTATGCCTTGCGCCAGGACCCAGAACAACCCGCTGAGACACTGTTTGAGCCAGATGAACTGACGTTGTTGCAGCAACTGTCAGGTAAACCGGTTGCCTCGCTGCGTCAGGCAACTCTGGCATTAACCAGGTTGGTCGGCTTTGCCCCGTCTAAGAAGCAGCCCTTGCCAGGTGTCAACGTATTGGCCACTGCCATTGAACGTTTCTTCTTTGTCAAACAGGGCGCTGCAGCTGTTTCTAAACCCCTACAAGATTAGCTCCTGGGAGGGGCGATGGGGTGGGTTGGTGAAGTCGATGGCCGATATTTGACCCACCCCGCCCTTCGGGCACCCCTCCAGTGGAGGGGATCAGCCGTTGCCGAACTAACGCTAAACACATACCTTCTTTAAGAAGCCGGGGTTGTCAATCTACGACTGCCCTGACAGCCCCCAGCGCAGCGAGTACAATGGCAGCAAAATTTGCCATCAGTGTAATTTGATGCCTGCGTTGCTGCGCCTCGCTCCCCTTCTTCAAATTCCCATTTCCCAGCAGATTCAAGACACGTTGCTGACCGTGCAAGAAGCGCCGCTGGTTGCCAAGGTGATCACGGTGGGCGTCATCCTCGGAGCGATTCTGTTCTTTTTAGAAAAGCAGTCGCAGTCGCTATCGACCTTTTTGGGCAACTTGGTGCAAATTCGGGGCCAACTGACCGAACTCGGTACGGCCCCGACGGCTGCCGATATTGACACTCAAGCCGATCGTGCCAAGCTGCTGAAAGCCTTTCGCATCAAGCTCGAAAAGCGGCTGACCGATGTGCTGGGCACCGACCAACTGATTGCCCTCAGCTACGAAGATCGCCCCGGTGAAGTGGGCCGATATCAGCGCGCGGCTCCGGCCCCCGCTGCCCCACCCGACGACTCCCCCACCTGGCAAACCCGACTGCAAAGCCTGAACCCCATGCGACTGCTGCGCCGACCAGAGCAGGCTCCGGTAGCCCTGACCGACGCAGAAACCATGATGGCGGTGTTTGACCGCAAGGATGTGGCGGGGCGGCTGTTGATTTTGGGCGAGCCGGGGGCGGGTAAGACGACGACCCTGCTGGAACTGGCGCAAGAACTGGTGGCGCGGGCGGAAACGGATGATAGCGCTCCGGTGCCGATCATCTTTGAATTGTCGAACTGGACGCAGGATAGCCAAGCGATCGGCCAATGGCTGGTGGCGCAACTGAAGGAGGAATATAACGTCGCCCCCAAAATTGCTCAGCACTGGATTGCCACGCATCAGATTTTGCCACTCCTGGATGGGTTGGATGAGTTGGGGGGCGTGCGCCTGCCGAAATGTGTGCATCAGCTCAACACCTGGTTACCCGACAGTGAACCGGATCGGCGGACGGTGGTGTGCTGCCGCACGAAAGAATTTCGTCAGGGGGAAGTGAGGCTGACGGGGCTGAATGGGGCGGTGGAGCTGCAACCCCTGAGCGATACCCAAATTCAGGATTATCTGTCCTCGGTCAACCAACCCCGCCTGTGGGCCGACACCATCAAACCCTCGGCAGACCTGACAGATTTGGCCCGGACGCCGCTGATGTTGACGGTGATGGCAGTGGCCCTGGCGAACCGCCCGGCGACAAACCCGGCCGACATCTTTGATGCCTATATTGATGAGCGCTTTGCCCGGTATGAGGCCCAACACGGCCCCTTGCCCTATAGCCGTCGCGACACAGAACAGTATCTGCGGCGGCTGGCCCACCAACTGAAAGCACAAAGCCAAACGGCCTTTTTGATTGAGACGATGCAGCCCCGCGACTGGCTGCAAACTGCGGCTCAGAAATGGACTTATTCGCTGATTTTCGGGCTGATTTTCGGGCTGATTGTCGGGCTGATTTTCGGGCTGATTGGAGGGCTGATTGTCGGGCTGATTGGAGGGCTGATTTTCGGGCTGATTGTCGGGCTGATTGGAGGGTTCGATCGAATTGAACCGATTGAGATCTTAGATTTTTCCCTGGCGCGCTTCGCGCGAAAGAAATTTTTTCAGGAATGCTTTAAGCAGCTGATTGTCGGGCTGATTGGCGGGCTGATTGGAGGGCTGATTTTCGGGCTGATTGTCGGGCTGATTGTCGGGCTGATTTTCGGGCTGATTTTCGGGCTGATTGGAGGGCTGATTGGCGGACTGATTGGCGGGCTGAAAAGCGACATTACTGTTCGCACTGAGCCGAACCAGGGCATTCTTGCTTCGGCTAAAAATGCACTGATCCTGACAGGCTTAGGCGCGGTTTTTGCGGGGGCGTTGGCGATTGGGTTAAACGCGGTTTTGCCCATGCTGCTGAACGATACCGATCTAATTCGTCGCATTACAGGTGCTGGTATTGCCGCCGCGATCTGGACGCCGTTGAATGAAAGTGGTGGACAAGCCTGTATGCAGCATCTAGCTCTGCGCCTAGTCCTCTGGCGCAGTGGGACCATTCCCCCCAACTATGCCGACTTCCTCAAATACACCTCCGAGCTGCGCCTGACCCGGCAAACCGGGGGCGAGTTTCGCTTTTTCCATGACCTGCTGCGTGAGCACTTTGCCCAGTCGCCACCCCCAGCCCCCTAGCCGTCTTGTCCGTTACCGAGCCCCCCGGCTTCTTGAAGAAGCCAGGGGTCTGCTCGTCGAGATTAAAGCGGGTCGGGGCGGATCGCCCTGCCTTGATGAGGGTGATTCTCCTCGAATCGGCAGATCAGGCTTCGACGGGCGTCGGTTCGTCTTCGGGGATGGGGGCAGAGATCGCCTACGACGTTTCCTGGTCATCGGCATACTTGCTAACAATATCCCTCAGGGCTGAACTATCCTTCCACAGCTTTACCTCACCCGACTTATACACCTTGGCAATAAACGGAGGGGCGGTGGCGGTGGCAAGCTCCACCATTTTTGGATGAGCCTGGATAAACGCGGCTGAGATGAATGTGTGAGCAACCCCGCTAGAAGCAAAGATAAAAACCCTAGCCTCAACCTGAGCGATCGCCGCTTGCCCATTAGGACGACGGCCAATCATGGCGTCTTTGGTCAAAATCACCCACCCCCGCTCATGGGCAAACGGAATCCACTCAGTATCAGGAACCCCCGGATCAAACCAATCGGCATACATTTCCACCGATAGCCCGGCAGCTTTCAACGCATGCGGCACCAACCGACCTAAACATTCATCGGTAAAAAATGTGGGCGTTTCTGGTACGTTAGGCGGCGTTGTCGTCATCCTCAAGCTCAAAGGCTAGGGCCGACTGAATGAGGTGGCGATCGCACCGATAATCTTCCGCCAACAAATCCACCGACTCACCCGCTTTATAGCGATCGGCCAAAACCTCAATGGGAATACCCGTTCCCACAATGACCGGACGACCAAATGAGATATTGGGGTCAATCATCACAACTTTGGGGTCATTCTTATGACCTTGAGCATGGGGAAACGGAAATAACTTATTGGCAATGCCCTGCTCATCGACTTCAATTCGCGTTAAGTAGACTTCCAGGGTTTCACTAATCGCGATCTGACCTTGCTTAGAGGCATCCAACATGCGACCCAAATGTTTCACATAAATCGACTTGCCATCCGTACTCAAAAAGTCCTGTCTCGTTAAAGGATGGGCATAGTCCAGTTCATCACTGATGTAACTCAAAGCAATACGGATCTGCTTGAGCTCTACGTTGTGAACAATACGAATGGCTCGAAGCACATGCGCCTCAATCAAATTTGTGAACGATAAAGCACTGCTGTCGGGATCGGGCAGCTCGATCACAGGTTCTGAGAATCGCTTACCCTGCTTCGTTTGGTAATATCGTCCCCTCACCCAAGATCGCAACGTGTCATGGGGAATATGCAGATACTTCTCAGCATCCTTATACGAATAGGCCGGTAAGTTGCGAGTATCTAAACGCTTGACCGTGGGCATGTCGTCAAATCACAGCAGCAAACTTGCTGTGAGTGTACTGCATATCTATTCTGACAACTCCACCGATTTGCCCAACGCACTCACGCCCCCTCTATGAAAATGAAGCCGTCTTTGCCCTTGCAAGGTATTAAGCCCGTGGAAGTCTGGCCTCAGTTGAATCAGGCTTCCACGGGCAGAGGTTCGTCTTCGGGTTCGGGGGCGATCGCCGCCTTGTCTTGCTTGCAACTAAAGGCCAGCTTGCCGCTCTGGAGCGCCACCTGAATCGTGCTGCCTTCCGGGAACGCTTCTTCCAAAATCTTGGTAGCAATGGGATTTTCCAGCTCTTTTTGGATCGCCCGCTTCAGAGGACGAGCCCCGTACACCGGGTCGTAGCCGACCTTGGCAATGTGGTCGATCGCGGGTTTAGACAGCGACAGCGACAGCTTTTGATCCACCAACCGCTTTTCGATGCGCCGCACCTGAATCGACACGATGGAGCGCAGTTGCTCTTGCAAGAGGGGATGGAACAGGATCAGATCGTCCACCCGGTTCAGGAACTCCGGGCGGAAATGACTGCGCAGCGCCTTCAGCACCAGCTCTCGCATTTCGTCATAGCGGTTGTCATCGCCCGCCACTTCGAGAATGTGATCGCTGCCGATGTTGCTGGTCATGATCACAATGGTGTTGCTGAAATCGACATGATGGCCCTGGGCATCGGTGATGCGGCCATCATCCAGCACTTGCAGCAAAATATTGAACACATCGGGGTGCGCTTTTTCCACTTCGTCGAGCAACACGACGGAATAGGGGTGACGCCGCACGGCCTCGGAAAGTTGACCGCCCTCTTCGTAGCCGACATAGCCGGGAGGAGCCCCGACGAGCCGCGCCACGGCATGCTTTTCCATATACTCCGACATGTCGATGCGGATCAGCGCCTCTTCCATGTCGAACATGAAGGCAGCGAGGGCGCGGGCCAGTTCCGTTTTGCCGACGCCCGTTGGTCCCATAAAGAGGAAGGAGCCGAGGGGCCGACCGGGGTCATTCATGCCCGCCCGCGCCCGCCGAATGGCGGCGGCGACGGCAGCCACAGCTTCTTCTTGACCGATCACCCGCTCATGCAGGTGGCCTTCGAGCCGCAGTAGCTTTTGCCGCTCCGACTCCATCAAACGGTTAACGGGAATGCCCGTCCACTTGGCGACAATTTCGGCAATGTCCGCTTCCAGCACTTGTTCCCGCAGCAACGTTTTGCCCTGGGCCTGAATTTCCAGCAGGTGGGCTTCCTTCGCCTCCAGTTCCCGCTGCACCGCTTCCAGCTTGCCGTACTTGAGCTGAGCCGCTTTGTTCAGGTCGTAGGCGCGCTCGGCCTGATCCACCTGGAGGCGCAGATGTTCTTCTTCTTCCTTCAGGGCGTTGATGGCTTCCAGGGTTTGCTTTTCCGTTTGCCACTGACCGCTGAATTGCGCTTGCCGCTCGGATAGGTCGGTGATTTCTTCTTTAATGCGGGCCAGTCGTTCCTGGGCAGTGCGATAGGCCGCGCCGGAAGAGGCGTCTTCGCTTTCCAGGGACAGTTGCTCCATTTGGAGCTGCATGAGGCGGCGATCGATCACTTCCAACTCTTCCGGCTTGGAGGTGATTTCCATCTTGAGCTTGGCGGCGGCTTCATCCACCAGGTCGATCGCTTTATCCGGCAAAAAGCGATCGCTGATGTAGCGATCGGACATCACCGCTGCGGCCACCAGCGCGGAGTCCGCAATTTTCACCCCGTGGTGGACTTCGTAGCGTTCCTTCAGTCCCCGCAGGATAGAAATGGTGTCGTCGGCGGTGGGCTGTTCCACATACACTTGTTGGAACCGCCGTTCCAAAGCCGCATCTTTTTCGATGTGCTTGCGATACTCATCCAGGGTCGTCGCGCCAATGCAGCGGAGTTCGCCCCGCGCTAGCATCGGCTTCAGCAGATTGCCCGCATCCATCGTGCCCTGTCCGGCTCCGGCCCCGACGACGGTGTGCAGTTCGTCGATAAACAGCACAATTTGCCCATCGGACTCGGTCACTTCCCGCAGCACCGATCGCAGGCGATCTTCAAATTCGCCGCGATATTTGGCCCCGGCAATCAGCGCCCCGATGTCGAGGGAGATGAGCTGGCGGTTTTTCAGCGATTCCGGCACGTCACCATTGAGAATGCGCTGGGCCAGTCCTTCGGCGATCGCCGTCTTCCCCACCCCCGGTTCACCAATCAGCACGGGATTATTTTTGGTGCGGCGCGACAGCACTTGGATCACCCGGCGAATTTCTTCATCTCGCCCAATCACCGGATCGAGATGCCCCTCCCGCGCTAACTCAGTCAGGTCACGGCCAAACTTCTCCAGCGCTTGATACCGATTCTCAGGATCTTGATCGGTCACTTTTTGACCGCCGCGAATGGTTTTAATCGCGGTGGTCAACTCAGCAGTGCCGACCTCAAACCCGCGCAGCAGGCGGCGACCAATACGCTCATCCTCCGCAAAGCCCAACAGCAGGTGCTCCACCGAGATGAACTTGTCGCTCATGTCGAGTCGCGCCGCTTCGGATTGATCGAGCATGCGATCGAGACTTTTGCCCAGGTACAAATTGCTATCGGCAGAGACCCGCACCCGTGCCTGCCGCTTGGCAAAGGTGTCCAACTCTTTCAGCAGCAGTTCCGGATCGAGGCTGGCCTTTTGCAATACCGTATTGCCCAAGCCATCTTTTTGCTCTAGCAGCGCAATGATGACGTGTTCGGCTTCGAGATATTGATGGTTGTAGCGGCGAGCCACCGTTTGGGCTTCGACGATCGCATCCCAAGCTTTGGTCGTAAATTTATCCGGATCGGTGGGCTGCATAACAGGTTAAATATGGCGGGCAAAGATAGGTAGAAATCCCTAAGTACTTCAGTGTATCAGTCATTTTGAAAGGGGGGCAGGGTCGAAGAGTGTGAGGGGAGTTGGGGGTGAGGGTGGCAGGGTAACGGGGTATGAGGGTCGCTGGGTGTTGGCGACTGGCAGTCTGCTATCCCCAACCACTAAAGCGCTCCCATGTTTAGGAATCAGGACTTTATAAAATTCAAGTCTTGTCGCGCAGGCATCTTGCCTGCTCTTGAACAGCCGAGACGGCTGTTCACACTTAATTTAAGTCCAATTCCTTAATTCAATTCCCATTCCTGAGCGATCGCCGCCCTTGAGCAACAGGCTGGCTACCCGAAATCCCGACAATTGCCCCAATCACCCTGCTACCCAGCCACACTGCTACCCCACTGCTTGGGCTGCGGGTTGAGCTTCTTTTTGCGCGGCACCCTGAGTACCCAGTTGAATCAATTCAATTTTGTAGCCATCAGGGTCTTGCACAAACGCGATCACGGTGGAACCGTGCTTCATCGGGCCAGGTTCGCGCACCACGTTGCCGCCTTGAGCTTTGATAGCGTCGCAGGTGCCGTAAATGTCATCGACGCCGAGGGCGATGTGGCCGTACCCGTCGCCCAGGTCATATTTGTCGGTGCCCCAGTTATAGGTCAATTCGATCACGGTGTGGTCAGATTCGTCGCCGTAGCCGACAAAGGCCAGGGTGAATTCACCGCCGGGATAGTCTTTTTTCCGCAGGAGCTTCATGCCTAAAATGTCGCAGTAAAACTTGAGCGATTCGTCGAGATTGCCAACGCGGAGCATCGTATGCAGCATTCTCATAGGTTCACCTCTCTATATTTCAACGGCTGTTTAAAAGTATAGGGAGATGGCTGGGGGAGTGGCAGGGTAGTTGGGTGTGAGGGTGGCAGAGTCTTCCTGGCTGTCTATTTTTTGGCAAGCAGTCCCTTGATTGAAATGACAGCCAATCAGGGGACGGGTCCCTCGACTGACCTGAACCACATCGGTGAGTCCGACAGGGACCCGTCCCCTTGCCCCACCGGAAACCGTTCCCTTAGCCAAGGCGGAGCCAGTATTTGAGGCCGTAGCCAATGAGCACGAAGAGCGCGATCGCGGCCGCGCCGATGCCAATGTAACTAGGTACCCAAAAGTCGGCGGTGAGGGTGTTGACTTGGCCGGGAACTAGCGCCCACTGTTCGGCAGCGGTCAGCTCGCCAGTCGGGAGCCGCACCCAAGGGGCCGTCAACATCACGTTGCCGATGAGTAATTGCTGTTGCTGCAATAGCGGCAGCCGCGTCGCCGTCAGGTCAGGCACGCTGGTGAGGTCAAATTGAATATCCACATGGTTGAAAATCACCCCAAACCAGTTGTTTTGTCGCAACGCCAAGTGCGCAGTGATGGCTTCGCCACTAGGCAAGTTGAATAATCCGCTGGTAATCGTTTCGGGGTTGAAGAAGTCGTTGAATTTTTGCTCTAGCTCGGCACCATTGTTGAAGGGAATGGTGATGGTGAGGGTTTGTTCATCCACAAATCGAATTGTGCCATCAACGGCGGCGGTGCGATCGCGCAATTCAGTCAATCGCTGCGACCAGTCAGGATTGGTGAGCACCTCAGCCCCGCGCCAGTGGAGTTGCTGCACCAATTGGCCGTGGGTTTGACTGTCAAACTGAATATTGAGGTCGTATTGCAGACATCCTGTCAGCAGCAACAGGCAGCCAAATATGGCTAGCCGCCCAAGGAGTTTGAAGCCGCGCATCATCAATCTATCCAGCCCCGCAATGGTCACAGGCATTATCGGCGATGCGGGCTAGCAACACAACAAAGGCTCAGCTTGGGATAACGTGTCAAGCACGTCCCGCAAACTGAGCCTTGAGCAAAACTGGCGCGAAGCTATGTTTGCCGAAGATGAGATACTACTTGTTGAAGTGCTGAGCCGCTGTTTCAAAGGATTTTGCCAGCTCGTTCCAAGCGGTTTCAAATCCGGTTTGTAGGTCTTGCCAGGCAGCTTCACCGGCATTGTTCATTTCTTCCCACTTTGCGAGCAAAGCATCGCGGCGGCTGGTGAGCTCTTCTACTGTGCTGTGATAGTTGATCTCAGCATCAGCCTTAGCTTGATCGGCCTTAGCTTTGAACTCTTCGATGCGAGCATTCAGCTTATCGAGCTCAGCATTCACCTTTGCCTCATAGGCATCGCGCTGATCAGCACTCGGCAATTTAGGAAGTTGTTCAGGGGTTTGAGTAGCCATAGATATGCTTGCTCCGTTACTGTAATTGCGAATCTTTTTACTGGTTGACTCACCTAATGCAAGCAAGTCGTCATTCAAACAAAAGATTTACTACCTTTATTGTCAAATAAATAGCTATTCTGGACGTCCACTAATCGGTGGAAATCAGCTGACTGCACCATCTGTCCTCAGATGGATTTAGGCCATTATCTAAAATTTACAAGTCAAGATTTGTGGTCAGGCAGCCTCTTGCTCCCATACAAAACTTATCAAATCCGCTGGGATTGCCCTGGTCAAATTAGCTGGTAAATTCACAGATCTATATCCCTCTAAACCAACTTAGAAATTCAACCCTGCTCTGGAATGAGGATGCCGATACGTCATGAATTTGAGTCACCGGATAAAATGTTGACGGAGGCATTTTGAGGATGGCAAATGCAGCAATCATCTTCGCATTTCAGCCCTGAAGAGTTGCGTCAATGGCAGTTTGGGCTACGGCAGGCGGATGATAATAACGTGTTTTGTCATTGCCGCAAGTGCGATCGCGAGTGGGTGGCATCGGCCCATGCGGTGAAGTGCAGTTGTGGTAGCACCGATGTGGAGACGATTTCTTGCTGGCAATTTCCGGATGGTTAATTCTGCTGAAAATGAAAAGCGATCGCTCCCTTTTCTCTAAGGAATGAAGATTAAATAGTATCCAAGTTTTCCTGGAACAGCCGAGACGGCTGTCCACACTTACTTAAATTCCTATGCCTCAACAGAGTAACGCGATCGCCTCAGCCATTCAATTCAACGGGGGAGTCTAAATCTGCTCCCACATCACCCGTAGGCCATCGGGCAAAGTTTTGCCAATGGCCGCAGCCTGCTCCTCCGAAATAGATTCTCGCGCGGTTGAAAAGACCGCAATCACCACCGCTTCAGGGGTGACATTTTTGGGGACTCCCCCTTCTTGCTTGATGCGCCGGAGAAACAATTCCGAATCAATTTCTAACGGCGGACGAAACCGACTTAAAAACGACACGATGGGGTTATCGTCCCGCCAAATTTCGGCCATGTCGGCATCTTTAAAGGCCGCTTCAGTCGCTTGGTCGGTGTCGGTGGTCATCAAGTCGCGCATCGTCCGAAAGACCACCGTGGTGAGATCCTTGGCGTCATAAATATCGGGCAGGCTGGCTCGCTGCATGACTTTTTCGTAAAAGGCCCGCTGGTTTGCACTAAAACTTTCGGCCATGACGCTTAAAACCTCCGTTTACTCACAGACGATTAGATCAGCCTCTAGGGCTTGTGGCGATGCTATCACGTCGTTACCTGCAGGTTGCCTAACTTTTGTAATTGCCGCTACGGAATTGGGTAAAGCCCCGAAATGGTGCGATTTCGTCGGTGGAATGCTGGCGGCCTACCGTCCCCCTATCCGATCCCGTTGAGGCCCAAGGTCAGAGCTGACCAATCTTCCTGATACGACTTATCAAAAAAAGCGCTAAGGCGAATCGGTTTTTCACCGCAACACGCTATTTTTGCTTTATCGGATTCCAGCGTATGGGGCAACTAGGGGCGAATATGGCGATCGCCAGCGTTGCCAAAGGACTCGTCTATGATCGATCGCTTTTGGTATGTCATCGGCTATGTGTTTGCCCTCAATAGCGAAGCCTTTCGGATAGCTGCGTCATTACCGCAGGGCGTGCAGTTAGCCTTGCTCATCGTCTTGTTTGCCGGGTTATCGCGCAGCATTGGTCAGTGCGCCATTCTCTTTTTTAACCAGGTCAAGCCGCTGCGATTTTTCCTCAGTTTGCTGATCAGTGCGGTGTTATTTGTGGGCGGTTTTTTGGCGCTGGTCGGCTCCACCTGGTTGATCACGCTGCTGCCCTGGTCGGTGTCGTTGTCCTTTAGCACGTTGGTGATTGTGCTGGGGGCGGCTTATGCGCCCTTGCTGTTCAGCTTTTTAGGAGCCTTACCCTACGCCGGGCAACCCATTCTCAACCTGCTCTCAGTTTGGAACCTGTTGGCGATGGTCGTGGGATTTGGCGCCGTCACGGGGTTAAATCTGCCCGAATCGTTTGGCTACGTTGGCTTTGGCTGGGTGCTGCTGCAAATTATTGAGCAAACGATTGGCCGTCCCATCGCCGCCTGGGCACGCTGGCTAGCGGATACGGTGGCGGGGGTTGATCTGAAAACGGATCGTGACGAGCTGATGGAGCATTTTCGCGATCGCGTGGACAGCTCGACCAATGAACTCAAAACCGAAGTCACATCGCGTCTCAACACCGTCAAACAAGAACTGCAAGCGGCGGTACCCGTATCTCTAAGTGATTCAGCGGCGTCAGTATTGCCCAAGCCAGCCGGACTGGGCGAAGTTGTCACGACGGCCACAGCGCAACCCACCGTGACCAAAGGGGCCGAACGCAGCCATCGACAACTCTTGCGCACCATCCTCGGGGTGGCGCTGATGTTGATTCTGACCCTGGTGGTTTTGGCGCTCTTAAAACCGATTCGGGTCTGGTGGTTTGGCTGGTTTGGGCAACTGCCGACCCTGCTCCGATTTGTGCTGCAACTCACGTGGATTGGCGTAGTCGCCGTAATTGTGGCGGGACTATTGGCCCCGTTAGAAACCCTCGGCTGGTGGGCGGGTTGGTTTGACGACGAGGTCAATACCACTGAGAATACGGGAGATTTGGCGCGACCTATAGCAGATGCCCAGCAGATTCAGCGCTATGTGGTCTATTTAGACGGCATTGGCATTTCCAGTTTTGAATATTTACCCGATGTCGAAACCTTTTTAGATGCGTTAGCCCCGCAACTACCTGAGGATGTGGCGCTGGTGCGCGGCATCATGCCCTATTCGGTGATGAATCGGCCGCTGGATGAAGATCGCACCTTATCCTTTTTTTGGCGCTATGCGGACAAGTTGCGGTTCGCCAACCCCGCCAGCA
Source organism: Leptolyngbya iicbica LK (assembly GCF_004212215.1). Taxonomy (NCBI): domain Bacteria; kingdom Bacillati; phylum Cyanobacteriota; class Cyanophyceae; order Leptolyngbyales; family Leptolyngbyaceae; genus Leptolyngbya; species Leptolyngbya iicbica. The sequence continues at coordinate 290,405 of NZ_QVFV01000005.1, read as the reverse complement.
TCCTCGGCCTAATTGTGAATATCCGCAATATCTTGATTGTCGGAGTCTCCGCCGATAAGCGCTACGGCCCGTTGTATAACCAGGGCATCGCGCAAATTGTCTTCAGCGGTCTGCTGAAAAATGGCTATCAACTGGGCAGCGGCACTCCGGTCACCTTTATCGGCTATAGCGGCGGCGGCCAAATGTCTTGCGCCAGTGCGCCCTTTCTCAAGCGGGCGATCGCCGCTCCCATTGACGTCATTTCCCTCGGTGGTGTGATGAGTGCCAACAACAATTTTTTAAAGCTGGAGCATTGCCATCACCTCAAGGGCGACAAAGACGTGGTGGAACCGCTAGGAGCCATCATGTTTCCCGGTCGGTGGCAGGTCTTTTGGCTCTCGTTTTGGAATCGGGCCAAACGGCTGGGCAAGGTTACGCTGATTTCCATGGGGCCTGTGGGGCATAACGTCCCTGGCGGCATTCTCGACCCCAAGGTGATGCTGGCCGATGGCCGCAGCTCACTCCAGCAAACAATTGACACCATCAACACCATCCTGAAAGGCGAATTGGCGAGTGAGCAGGCGATCGCCCCGGCCAAACCGAGCAACTACACCCTGTATATGGAATCGCCCTTGTGTCAGCTTGGCTACTTTCCCCTTGCCCAGTCCCTCGATCCAGCATTATTCCAACCGATTGGCCCGTGGCTAGGGCGCTTAATTTTGCCGAAAAAAGAGGCGCGATCGCAGGTCAAAGGCACCCTCATCGAACTGCACCATGCGCCGCCGGAATATGCCCATTTAGTGGGTCAAACCTTGCCCCTACGATGGGATGTGGCCCAGCCCGACGTGCAGGACTTTGTCAAAGCCGTCACGCGGGATGTGAACTTTAGCGCCGATGCGGAATACAACAGCAAATTTGGCGGCCTGGTGTTGCCTGATCGCATCAATCGCTGGCGACAGGTCGATCCGCTAGAATCCCTCGCGGCGGGCCATCCGATCGACGATATTACCGTCATGCTGGCAGCGATCGCCGTGCGCCCTGACTCCGCCGGGCAGATAGCTCTCTACACACCCGAGCAACCCGTCGAAGTCAGCGGTCGCTATTACGCCCTGGTGCAGTTCATCGCGCCCGTGGGCGCCGACCATTATCGAGTGCGCCATTTTAACCGGGCCACGCGCCGCTTTGATGGCCCTGAAACCGTGATGAGCAACCCCGCTGTGCTGATCGCCAAAGACTACGGCAGTTACCCTTCCACCACCCGCCAAATCGAACGATCGCCCTGCAATGAACAGGGGTGGTACGTCTACGGCACGCAGGATGCAGCGGGGCAATTTGTCGTGCAGGCGTGGATGCCACGAGCCCTCATGCGCTTGCAACCCGATCGCGTCATCTTCGGCAGCAAAGCCACCTATCGACACATTCGGCAAGAAACGTGGGCTCACGTCGCGGCGAAAAAAGGGCAGATTTCCTCCGTGTTGGGCACCCCGCGAGACAACGGCTCCTCGGCGGCTATCCAGTCAGCGATTGACGATTGGCGAGAGGGCGATCGCGCCCTGGTGCTGCATACCTATGGCGGCATCGGCGGCGCGAAAAAAGAACCCGCCGCCGCCACCCCGATTTTCTTTGGTCACTTTGCCTTTGGCGTCGCTGAGGTCATCCGCGACCCATTGGCCGATGAACTGCGGTTCGATATTCGCTATTACCAGGTCTACACCCAAAACACTGACGGGCTCGTGGCAGGCACCCTGCACTGGTCGCGCTACCTGGGCCATCGCCAACTGGGCTGGCTGGGCAATCGCCCCACCTGTGACATCGTCCTCAAGCTGTCCTGCTTTACCGAAGGTTACGGCGTGGCCGATGAAGTGCGATCGCCCCTACAACGCATGGAGAGGTTTTTAGTTTCCATGACGGCCCGCTATCGCATCGGTGACGGTACGGGGGCCACCTACGTTGGCCCCGCCAATAACTGTTCCCAAGATTCCAACCAAGCTCTGTTTGCCGCCATTCAGCAGATTGTGGAAGTCATGGGCGACAACGAAGCCCAACGACGTCGTTGGGAGCAAAGCCACCCTGAGCAGGCGGCGCGATTCGAAGAACTCCGGCGCTTTGGGCATGACCTGAAACAAGCGTTGCAACCCTTGGGCAAACCCCGCGCCGACTGGGAAACCAACGCCTATAACCTGGGCAGCACGATTGAAGACAAACCCTTGCAGAACCTGATGACGGGCATCACCAGTTGGCGCACCCTGCTCCCCCGCAAAGCCAGCGACACCGTGGCCCGCAAATTTCTTGCCTATGGTGCCGCCGCCTGGATTTTGCGCACCAACCAAGTCGGCGGCGATGACCCCGACATCGAACCGATCGCCCCGATGACCCTCTAAGGTTTTAGTCAGTGCTAAAAAATTGGTCCAAGCTTGAAAGCGATTCCTCCTTTCCGGCTAAATAGAAGGGAACTTAATACGTTAACCGTCAAAATGTGCTCTCCCGGCATTCTGTACTTTCTGACAAACCCGTCCATGCCTGGTTTAGTAAAGATTGGCTATACAACCGGTAAGCTAGGGGTTCGATTGCAGCAACTTTCATCAACTGGTGTCCCTAGTCCTTTTGAAGTGGTCGCAACATTCTACGTGAAGGATTCAAAGCGCTGTGAGGCGGCAGTTCATGCAAAGCTACATTCCTACCGTGATAATCCAAAGCGAGAGTTCTTTTCCGCTGGTGTAGATGTTCTACTTCGAGAAGCCATTGAGGAAATCATCCCGTTTCTTGATGGTAATTTTCCTCATTCATCTACGGCAGTTCAATCTGAAGAATTTTCACCAGATGAAAATGATATCTACTTCATGTTCTATTTGTTACACGACTGCTATCAACAAGGCACGTCTTATTCCAGCAAAGAGTTGGCTGAACATCACCGAGACTACACACCGATCACTCTTGATTTGAAGTTAATGACCTTGGAGACACATGGTTTTGTCAAGCGTGTTAATCGACCTTGCGATGGCATCGGCAGGTGGATACTTTTGCCTAAAGGCGTCAAGTTTATGATTGAAAACGATCATCATGATCAATCGCTCCTAGATACATAGAGCGTCCAAATCTAACAACTCGCATTTAGAAGCATTTCTGCTGTGCAACTTTGCCCCAGCTAAACTCAGGCATTATTCGGTAAATTCTTATGACTATTGAGAATGCGGCATTACTGATTGTTGACGTCCAACAAGGTCTCAAAGAGCCAAAATGGGGACCGCGCAATAACCCAGAAGCGGAGGAGAACATTGGCCGATTGCTGGCGTATTGGCGGAACACCCAGCGTCCGGTAATCCACATTCAGCATTGCTCGACCGAGCCAGACTCACCCCTCCGCCCCGATCGCCCCGGCAACGCTTTTCAGGATGTGGTCGCACCGCAAGCGAGTGAGCCAATTTTTCAGAAAACGGTGAATAGCGCGTTTATTGGGACGGATTTAGAGACGTATCTGCGGGAACGAGCAATCAACACGCTAGTAGTAGTTGGCCTGACGACCAATCACTGCGTGTCGACCACAGTGCGCATGGCCGGAAATCTGGGCTTCACGACCTTTGTGGTGGCTGATGCCACCGCCACCTTTGACCGAGTTGGCCCCGATGGCACTCTATATAAAGCGGCACAGGTCCACGCCATCTCGCTCGCGAGCTTGCATGACGAATTTGCGACGGTTGTCACCACTGAAACCTTGCTCACAGCAGCCCCAGTGACATAGCTCTTTGGGCATGATTCCACTCAACCGTGGCTGAATGCATCGCACACCATTTTGGACCATTTTGGAGGAGAGGCCCCGACCAAAGCAGGGCGATCGCTTGCAAGCATCTCTGAAAAAGAACGCCTCATTTGTAAAGTGTCATTCGCGCAGCGGAATACACCGTAGCCCATGTTGAAAGGATTACCACGGGCAAAGAAGGTGATCATTTTGCCCCCCATTGGCACGAGGAGGTTGCAAAAAGCGAACTTACGATTTCGATTCAACTTGTCCGGCAATCAATCTTTGTGCCCCCCATCTCGGTAGGAAAATCGACTTTTTACCGCGAATGGGGTGAAGGAATGCGCTATTGGCAGTAGGATGGCCCTATAAAATTCCTGTTGTAAAAGCCTCAGTCATAGTGTCATGGTAAATCTGCCCCCCCCTGAGTCGAATGATCAGCAGCCTGCGGGCCAGTCGCGGGACAATGACGAAGCGATCGCCATCGCGATCGCCCTGCTGTCGGTAGGGGCCATACTCTGGTGGGGATGGACTCGCGGCGAAAGTATTTTTGCGCCCGACATCAGTTTGCCTGGGCTGGCAGACAGCCCTAGCCTAGTCGAAGATGAATCGCTCACTACGGTGCCAGGCGACGCCACGGTGGCCGACGATGCAGACAATCCACCGACTGAAGAGACCGCCAACCGTCGCGGCTTCTTCGGCGGTCTCTTCTTTTTTGGCAATGGTGAAGCCACTGGCTCAGATAACGCTGCGCGGCTTGCAGAGCCCGACGTCGATGAGACCGTTGAAGATGAGGCCACTGACGCCAATCCAGACCGCAACAATCCGCTTTCCAGCGGGGCGGCAGTACCGACAACCGGCACTGGCACCAGCGCCGCAACTCCGGGGCAAGCGTCAGCCAATATTAACGCTACTGGACAGTCAGCAGAATCTGCAACCGACGGCACGACAGCGGCACCCTCAGACGCCGCATCCTCAGCGACTACGGATGCTGAACCCGCGCCGTTGCCTGAGTTGAGCATTTCAGATGTGTCTGAAGATTATTGGGCCTATCCTTATATCGTCAGTTTGTTTGAAGCGGGGTTATTGCCCGATTTCCCGAGTGGTACGCTGCAACCTGACAAGCCGCTCACCAGAGCCGAATTGGCAGCGTTGCTCAATAAGTCGATTGTGGCTGACGTGCCGCCGAAGCGATCGCTCAACTTCTCGGATGTCCCCCCCGACTACTGGGCGGCTAACGACATCAAGCAAGTGGTCGAGGCAGGCTACATGTCGGGCTTTCCAGAAGGCATTTTCCAACCTAACGCGATCGTGCCCCGCTACCAGGTATACATCACCATGGCGACGGGTTTAGACCTTGCGCCACCAGCCGATGTCGACGGCACGATTAATCAATATCAAGGCACTGAGTCTTTACCGACCTGGGCCAGAGCCCAGGTGGCCGCCGCCGCAAGTCAGGGCATGGTGGTTAATCACCCAGATCCCCAGCAGTTAGCCCCTCAGGCACCCGCGACTCGGGCTGACCTGATTGCCACCATTCACCAGGCGCTGGTTGCTCAGGGGCGTATCGCTCCTATCGATAATCCTTAAGGCGGCTGGGTCAGGATTGCTGTTGCCGCCTATCTCACAGTGCGACGGAGGGCGATCGCTCTTCCAACATATACGCTTGGTGGCTGAACGCTCTTGGCAGCTTACCCCTCCGAGTCTGACCGCTGGTTTCCGATTCTACTCATAAAGATTGATTTGGCTGCCGCCAATCGAGAGCCCATATTCGCCGTAGATGTCTTGCCCTAGCAGGCCGACATCTCCCCCAATGGCGACCCAGACGTTTTCCACAACCAAATCACCGACCTGAAGGCGACCTACATAGCCGACGGGAATTTGGACTTGGCGACCATCGGCCACCGTCACCAGGGCTTCACCCGTCACCACGACACCAATCTCATTTGCCATCGCTTGGGTGATCAGCGTGCCCGAGGCCCCGGTATCAAACAGCATGGTGAATTCTTGGGTGCTGCGATTGCCCTGCAAAGTCACAGGCACCACGGGCGTACCGCCCATATTATCCACAATGGGAATGGTTGCCACCAGGCCATTTGGGCGATCAGGAGTTGTGGGTTGGGCCAGGGTTGAGGGTTGGCCAGCGGCGCGCTGTTCGGCCAAGGCTAGATTCTGACCATATTCTTTGACTTTTTGTTGGGCAGTAGCACGATTCGGGTCGTCAGTCGGCACCTGCTGCATATACAAAACGGCCTGCTGCCAACGACTCGCGGCAAGCTGCCAATCATCGGGCGATTGGGCCGACTGACCGATCGCCACCGCACTCTCAGCCCGGGTCACCGCCTCCCGAAAATAATTTCGCCCCGGAGTGCTGGGGGTTGCCTCCGCTTCAGTAGCAGCAGTAGGGGCATCTGTTACCGTCTCAACCTCTGATGATGAGTCACTGGCATCAGCCGTTTCCGAGGATGAGTCCACTGCTGAGGTTTCTTGGGGAGTGGTTTCGGGATTGGTTGGCGTAATCGTGATCTGGAAGGGCAGCAAAGAGCACCCCGACACCAGCCAGCAACTGCCGACACCAACCAGCCAATGGAGCGAACGCTTCATAATTCTCTCCTCAAAGAAACCTACAGAATCATGCAACGGACTTCGCCGAGTCCGCTATTCTTAAGAGTGCCCTCACGCTAGCGCACGGTTACACCTACCGGCCTCATGCCTATGTTTTCAGAAAACTATGCCCCTGCTTTGCTCGTTCTGGCCGATGGTTCCAGTTTTCGCGGTTGGAGTTTTGGGGCACCGGGCACAGTCATGGGGGAGGTGGTCTTCAACACGGGCATGACGGGCTATCAAGAAGTGCTGACTGACCCCAGCTATTGTGGTCAGATTGTGACGTTTACCTATCCCGAGTTGGGCAACACCGGGGTCAACCCAGACGATGAGGAATCGACTCGCCCACATATTCGTGGCGCGATCGCCCGCAACATTTGCGATATTCCTAGCAATTGGCGTTCCACTCAGTCGCTGCCCGATTATCTCAAACAGCATCAGATTCCCGGCATTTTTGGCATTGATACGCGATCGCTAACGCGCGTTCTGCGGCAAGCCGGGGCAATGAATGGAGTTATTTCCACTGAAGTGTTGGAAGTTGACGAACTGCTACGACAGTTACAAGCCGCTCCCAGTATGGTCGGCTTGAACCTGGTGCAAGAAGTCACGACGTCCGAACCTTACGAATGGAACGAACCCACGGACACCCTGTGGGAGTGCTATCCCGAAGCGGATGCCGCAGAGCCCACTTTGACCGTTGTGGCGCTCGATTTTGGCATTAAGCGCAATATTCTGCGGCGGTTAACGCGGTATGGCTGTCGCGTCATTGTGGTGCCTGCCGATACGTCACCGGAGCAAATCCTGAGCTACAAACCCGACGGTATTTTCCTGTCTAATGGGCCGGGCGACCCTGCCGCTGTGGAAGAAGCGCCCAAAACCGTGCAGGCGTTGCTCGATCAGCAATTACCGACCTTTGGCATCTGCATGGGGCACCAGATTTTAGGGCGATCGCTGGGCGGCGAAACCTTTAAGCTCAAGTTTGGTCATCGTGGGCTCAATCATCCCTGTGGCTTGTCTCAGCAGGTCGAAATCACCAGCCAAAACCACGGTTTTGCCATCAGCGCCGATTCCATCCAAAACGCTGACGTAGAAATCAGCCATCTCAACCTGAACGATCGCACCGTGGCGGGTATACGCCATAAGACGCTGCCCTTGTTCTCAGTGCAATATCACCCCGAAGCCAGCCCTGGCCCCCACGATGCTGATTACCTCTTCCGCGATTTCGTCGCGTTGATGCGTCAGAATGCAGGCCAATAGCAGTCCTTCTTTAGGAAAGTGCAGAAAAATCGTAGGGGTTTGGCACTGCCAAACCCCTACAACAGCCTTCATTTTGGTCTTGGGGAGATGATTTAAGCGCCAAACCTTGATCTCGCAACGGAAGATAGGCCATTAACCTCACCTCGTCTACTCGTGGTGGTGGCCTGCCCAACGCTGCAACGGCACACAGTCGATATCGAACTGATCGAGCGCGCGAGCAACCACAAAATCCACTAAGTCCAAAACCGTCTGGGGTTGGTGATACCAAGCGGGAATCGCCGGAACAATGCGGGCTCCAGCTTCCGCCAGCGTCACGAGATTCCGCAGGTGGATCAGACTCAACGGCGTCTCGCGCGGCACTAGCACCAAGGGCTTACCCTCCTTAAGTTGCACATCGGCGGCCCGCTCCAACAGGTCAGAACTGAGGCCCGCCGCCAGTTTGCCAACGGTGCTCATGCTGCAAGGCATGATGAGCATTCCTCGGGTTTTGAAAGAGCCACTGGCGATATTGGCCCCCACATCGCTCCAGGGATGACAGCGCAATTTACCTTGGGTGGGTGGGAGGCCCGCCTGCTCGCGCCAAAAGTCGGCTTGGGCCACGACATCTCCCGGCATTTGGATATCTTGCTCAGCTTTCCAAACCTGATAAGTAGCTTTTGAGGCCACTAGCTCTACAGGAATGTCGGCTGTGAGCAAGTATTTCACGGCTCTCACCGCATAAATAAGGCCAGATGCGCCAGTGACGCCTAAGGTAATGGGCAGCGATCGCCCTGCGGGTTTCATCACAAAATTAATCAGTTCGACGGGCAATCGTTAGCCAGCACTGGAATCGTTCATTACAGAAGGTTCTTCGCACTGCTGCTTAATTCTAACGAGTTGCCCATACCGAGGCACGATCGCCTTATTCAGACTCGTCGTGACCCCGATCATCGTTCATGTCGTCATCGTTGAGGTCATCTTCGCTGGCTTCGCTGCCGCCGCCAACCACCACCAGGTCAATTTGCTGACGATAGTAATCGACACTCTTTACCTGAACTTCGACGCGATCGCCCAGGCGGAACTGGCGACGATTTTTGCGACCGACCAGCTTTTGTTGGCGCGATCGATATTCGTACCAGTCATCTTTCAGCGAGCTAACATGCACCAGCCCTTCCACCAGCAGCTCTTCAATCTCCACAAAGAAGCCATAGGACTGCACCCCCGTGATCAAGCCGTGGAAGACGGAACCCGTGTGATCCCGCATGAATTCAGCTTTTTTTAGCCCTTCCAGATCGGTTTCGGCATCTTGAGCCAGTTGCTCGCGTTCGCTCAGGGGGCCGACGATGCGCTTGATGTAGTCTTCCAGTTCATTGTTGATGTCCGGCGGCAACACGTTCCAGTTAATCTTGCCGTGGCAGCTACTGTGACGCAGATTGACGCGATCTTTTGACCGGGTAGAGCGGCGATCGCGACCATCCGAGAAGATCGCATGCAGCACCCGATGAATCACCAAATCGGGATAGCGCCGAGTTGGCGACGAGAAATGGGCGTAGCCATCCGTCAGCGCCAGCCCAAAATGCAAATCGGGATGGATACCGTAAAACGCAGGCTTAAAGGTGGACAGCAGCAAATAGGTCAAGATCTTTTCCGACGGTGAGGCGGCGAACTGTTGGGTAAACCGCTGATAATCCATCGGATAGATGGTTTCCTCTTCCGCCAGTTCGAGATTGATGTCCATGTTTTCGGCCAACTTAGTCAGCTCTTGCACATCAGAAATGGTGGGAGTGCGATGCAATCGGTAAATGGCGGGCACGGCAAGCGCCTTGAGATGAGACGCCACCAGCTGGTTCGCCAGCAAAATGAACTCAGTCACCACCATCCGGGCCGTGAGTGATGAAGCGACGACAATCACCCCCAATAAGCCTTCATCGTCATACTGAAAACGCCGCGAGGCGTAGGAGGCCAGCGGTTCTTTGGCGTCATCGGGAAATTCGTGCTCGGGCAGATTGAGCTCAAAAGAGCCCCGGGCCATCCGTTGCTGCCGCACTGCCCGGCTGACCTCATAGAGGTGATCGACGACTTCAAAAATCGGCTCTAACTTCTTGAGATCTTTAGACTCAATCTCTAGTTTTTCCAATTCTTCAGGATTCTCGCGGGAGAGAATCGCCTGAGCCTGTTTGTAATCCAACGCATGGTCAACGGCGATGACGCTGGGTTGCAATTCAAACTCCAGCACTTCGCCCTCGGCATTCAGCGTCGCCAACAGGGAAATTGCCAGTCGGTCTTTGCCAGGGTTCAGCGAACAGAGCGACGTGGCTAAGGGTGGCGGCACCAGTGGAATCATCTCGTTGCCCAGATAGACGGCCATGCCGCGCTTCAAGGCTTCTCGATCAATGGGTGAATGGAGCGGCACGTAATGGGCTACGTCGGCGATATGGACGCCCAACTGCCAGTTGCCGTCCTCGGTTTTAGCGATCGTCAGAGCGTCGTCGATGACTTGCGCTTGGGAGCTGTGAATAGTCACAGTCAGCTGATCGCGCAAATCAAGGCGACCTTTGAGGTCGGCCTTGCGCACGCGAGTCGGCAATCCTTTCGCTTCTTCGAAGGCATTGTCAGGGAAGGTGCGCGGCAGGTCGTATTTGCAGTAAACGATGTCGATGTCAGAGGCGGCTTCGGCATCACTGCCGAGGATTTGGGCAATCCGACCATGAGGGGGTTCTTGGGCGAGGGGATACCGCACCACTTCGATATGGGCGAGTTGATCGACGGCTTGTTGCAACTTTTCAGCTTCGTCGTCAAGGCTCAGCTCAAACAGCAGGCGATCGTCCAAAGGGACGGCTTGATAACTTTCGTTCTCTTGTTTGACGCGGGCCAGGACAGAGGCATTGGCTCGTTCGAGGATGACTTTGACTTCCCCTTCGGGACTGCGGCGACGGCTGCCGTCTTTGGTGACTCGGACGAGGACGCGATCGCCATTCCAAGCGGTGTTGAGCTGACTTTCGCGAATGTAAATATCATCGGCGGCTTCATCGTCTTGAATCGCAAAGCAAAAGCCCTTGCTAGAGCAGCGCAGCTTGCCTTCAACGACACCATCTTCCGTGGCGCGTTGATATTTGCCTTTCTCTTTCGCCAATACCCCAATCCGTTCCAGGGCATCTAGAGCAATCTGCAGTTCCCGCACACTATCGTCAGAGTCGCAGTGCAGCTTCTTTTGAATGTTTTTGAGGGTGTGGGTTTTACCATCGGTAAAGTTGGCCAGCAACGAGGCGATCGAGAAATTCATGAAGCGGGTAATCCTTATCCGGTGCAATTTTGCTGACACGCACGAGGCAAGCTGAGAGTCTTCGGGTTCCAAAAAATTAGCGAAAACTCTAGCCCTTCGAGGATCACCACCGCCTGACTCAATAACTGGTCAAAGCGTTGGCTCACCCGATGCTGTGCCGTGGCGTTGAGGCTTTCAGTATCGTCACCCAACTACTTGCAAACAGCCCCATCTCCCAGGGAAACGCCCAGATGTCTCACGTTTCGAACCCTAACCGAACATCACAGGAGCCTAGAAACGGTGTGTTTGTGTCGCAGCAGGCAGATTAAAAAATAACAGCTCAAAACGACAGAGCCGCCAGCCCTAAGCCGTTATAACTATACCCTAATCTGCCAAAACGGGCGCGTTTAGCCCATTTTTCATGGTTTGTAACAGACTCGGTGGGCTAATACCGATGTGGGCATAACCGATGAAGGCGGGTCAAAATACTCCAGGAGCAATGGGCTAAACGCGCTACGTCCATCTTAGAGATGGGAGCCTACTTCTTGCTGAAGTTCCCTCAGATCAGGGGTTACCGTCGCTCGCCGGTCACCACATAGGCAATGCGTCGTCCCACATTTGTCGCGTGATCGGCGATGCGTTCTAAATAACGGATGACGAGAACCAGCAAGACAATCACTTCGACATTGGTGAGCGTCGGCTCGTGATGGATCAGCGTGTCATATAAATAGTCGTAGTCTTCATCGACTGCATCGTCTTTGACTTTGATATCCAACCCGACATCGGCATTGAGATCAGACACGGCTAACAAGCTCAGCGCCACCATCGAACGGCAGCGATCGAGCATGACTTGGATTCTGGCTAAACTGGGATGTGCTGGATAAGGAAAGAGTTTGATTGCGACTTCGCCAATGTCTTTGGCATAGTCGCCGATGCGTTCTAAGTCGCGAATTAATTGCATAAAGGCGCTGACGTGGCGCAAGTCTTGCATGCCTTGGGGCGGGTGGGTCAGCAGTTCAATGCAGTCAACTTCAATCTGACGGTAAAACTGGTCGATCTGCTTGTCGTGGATTTTGAGCTGCTGGGCAGCTTCCAGGTTGCGATCGCACAGGGCTGAGCGAGCCAGCAAACAGGATTGCTCGACTAATGCCCCCATTCGCAGAACATCACGCTGGATCCGTCGCAGTTGATGACCAAAAGGCGGCGAAGATGAATTTTCAGAGCGCAAAAAAGAGTTGGAATGGGTCACTACAATCAAATCGGCAAATCATTCAAGGTGGGCAGCGAGGACTCCAAAGCGCGGAATTAACAACTCATGCGAGCCCTGAAGGGCTAGACCTGGCAATTGTCTTCGTTAGTGGGAAACCAGACCGCACGTCATACAACTCAAGCAGCTAACCGCGCAAAAGGTCTAGACCTATGCATACACATGATGACCTATCAAGGTTAAGAAACCAACAAGCTGTATTTATTTGTTTTAGGTAACGCTGTGTAACAGTTGCGCGCTAAAAGACTGGCAATTGCGGGATCTTGGTCAAAAATTAGTTCAGTCTCGCTGTGTGAGACGGATCGACGTTATTAGAAGGACTCATAGCAATGACGGATACTCAAGTTTTTGTCGCGTTAGCGATCGCTCTGGTACCTGGATTCTTGGCTTTGCGCCTAGCTACTGAACTTTACAAATAAATCGTCAAAGTCATCGACGCTCTCTTGTCTAGAGAATACCGATGACAGATGCCGCAGTGACGTTGGTCGCTGCGGCATTTTTTGTCCCCACGGTCGTACCCGTGAGGGGTTGGGAGTAGAGCTGTGTGAACGGGTGCGCCGATCCAATCGCAGATTTGAGGAATCAGGGCTAAATCAAGGCCAATTCTGGTCAGATGGGTATGACGTGGCCGCGAATAGCCGAGACAGCTGTTCCAACTGACTAGCGCCCCATTCTTAAGAGAGGGCGCTAATTTCTAGATTGGCTAAATCGCCTGAGAAGCCAGTGATTTCAACCACGGCATCGCTGGCCGATTGGAAGCCCGCGATCGCATCATTCAGCGCCAAAAAGGTGCGTTGCTCAAAGGTGAATGTAGCGGCCCCCAAAGGCGTAAACAGGTCAGCTGATAAAACAGCCGCGATCGCCGCTTCTTCTAACGCTGTCACGGCCCCTAATTGTGGCAGGTCAGCCGCGGCCACAGCATGGGTTGCAAAAATTGAATCGCCCATCGTCAACTCATCATGCGGTTCAACAGCGCTGCTACCCAGCAGACTATCGCTTTCATCTGTTGAATGCAGCTCAGAGGTGTCGTCCTCCTCACCATTGCCAGCCTCAGCAAGCGCTGCGGACACTGCCTCTGTACCTGTGGTTGGAGTGCCAAGGCCCTCATCACCTAAGGCAGCTGGGGGCAGTTCCGGCGATGAAGGAACAGCGGGCAGGACGCCTTCTTCCGGCTGGGTTAGGGCGCTAGGAGGGTTCACTGTCGGCAACCCTTCTGCATCTTCTGAAACAGGCGGCACTACGGCCACAACTACCGACGGATCGTTCTCTTCCGATGCTGTTGTTGGAGCAGAGATAGGGGGATCGTCATGAGGGAGGTCGGCGGGGCGATCGCTGACAACCTCAGCGGCGTCAAGGTCCAGATCCGCGTCGGCAGTCTCGATCTCCTCGGTCGCCACATTCTCATCGTCTAGCTGATCGATTGACGAATCGCTGTTGTCCGACGAGGGGAGTGGACCAGGGATGGGTGAATCTTCGTCGGGAAGGTCATCGCTGACAACTTCGGCGATATCAACGTCATCGCTGACCACCTCGGCGGCATCAACGTCCAAAGCAGCGCCAGCAGCCTCGATTGTCTCTCCCGCGTCTGTCGCCTCAGCCACATCGTCATCAGTCGTGACGGTTTCGAGCGTTGCTGTAGTGACAACCGAGCTAGCGCTAGCGGCAATAGTCAAGTCTGTAATGACATCAAAGCTAGCCAGCAAAGAATCCGCAAGCTGTGTGAACTGAAAACCATCTTGCCCCTCACCGCCAGTCAAAACATCGGCCCCCAGTCCACCGATTAAAAGATCGTCCTCCTGCCCCCCGTTTAAGGTATCGTTGCCGCTGCCCCCGACGAGGGTGTCATTGCCCCCGTGGCCGCTGAGCACCACGTCAAAACTCACCCGCATCGCATTGACCATATCGGCAAAGGCCGAACCGATAAATTCCTCAATGCTGGCATGGGCAAAATTATCAGCACTAAAGCTAATACCCTCGACGGCATTAGTCGCATCTACCACGTCATAGCCAGCCCCGCCGCTAATTTCGGGCATCCCAAATGGGTCAAACGGTAATGGCCGAGAGTCTGGGGGTGGCCCCAGCAAATTGGAGTCGGATAGCTTGAATATATCGTTGCCATTGCCGCCAAATAGCTTATCGTTGCCACCGCCATCATGCAGAATGTCGTCGCCATCACCCCCAAAGACAATGTCGTCGCCGTCTCCAGCAAAGATTTCGTCGGCTGCCGCTGTACCGATCAGGTACTCGCCTAAATGAGTGCCGTAAATAATGTTCATCGCATCAATTGAATCTTCAGGTCACACACTTTGGCGCACAAACGGATTGTTTATTCGCCGTCAGGAACTCAGTGAATTTATCTAAACCAGCAGCCGAGAACAGCGACCGGGCATCTTTCTCGTTCATCACTCTTACAACTATTTGCCAACTGTGAAGCTGTCATGTGGCTGCCGGGCCAATGATCTTTACAAGCTTTACAAGTCACCATCAGCACAGATAACAAACTTGTTATGTTGCGTAATTGTTTGATGAAGTGAACTGTAATGACTGTTATTAAAATAGCCAAGCGCCATAGGTTTAACACACAGTCCGGGCTGGCTTCATCGGGCTTTCAAGTTTGGTATAAACGGCTTCACGCTAACTTTATATGCCGCTGACGCGACTCCGTATGAACACCAGATCAGTAATGTAATAAATCCATGTGGCTTACGGAGTTCCTATAAGGCGAGTCACTTTTGGCGGATGACAGCGATATTGTGTTGAGCGAAAGCCCCCATGCCCGCAATGTCAGACCTGCGATCGCTGGCAGCAAGAGCACTCGCGATCGCCAGTCCATCGTCTGGCAGTCATCCGTTCAACACCCATGTCAAGATAGACCTGTGCAGTGGCATTAGGAGAGTGGGTTTGGAGATTACTTTTTTGGGGACGAGTTCGGGGGTGCCAACGCGATCGCGCAATGTGTCGAGTGTGGCGCTGCGACTCCCCCAACGCGGCGAAATTTGGCTCTTTGACTGCGGTGAGGGCACACAGCATCAGTTTTTGCGCAGCGATTTTAAAGCCAGCCAGATTCGGCGCATTTTCATCACCCACATGCACGGCGACCATATTTTTGGCCTGATGGGGCTGTTAGCCAGTTGCGGCTTAGCGGGGAATCCACAACAAAAAGTCGATATTTATGGCCCCCCCAAGCTCAACGATTATTTGCAGGCTTGCCGTCGCTATTCGCAGACGCATTTTTCCTTTCCCATCAAGGTTCACACTGTGCAGCCGGGCTTGGTTTACGAAGATGATGAGTTCAAGGTCAGTTGTGCGTTGCTCGAGCACCGGGTGCCCGCTCACGGCTACCGGGTGGATGAAAAGGATCGACCCGGTCGATTTGATGTGAAACGAGCCCGGGCGTTGGGTATCCCGCCAGGGCCAATTTACGGCAAGTTAAAGAATGGTGAAGTGGTGACGTTGCCCGATGGTCGTCGCATCAACGGCAAAGACTTGTGTGGGCCGACGCTGACCGGCCGCAGCCTAGCCTATTGCACCGATACGGTATTTTGCGATCGCGCGGTGGAGTTGGCCCAAGGGGTCGATGTGCTAATCCATGAGGCAACGTTTGCCCATCAAGATGCTGAAATGGCTTACCAGCGATTACATTCCACCTCGACTATGGCAGCCCAGACGGCCCTGTTAGCGCAGGCCAAGCAGCTCATCATGACGCACTTTAGCCCTCGCTATGCGCCGGGTAATGCGATTCAGCTAGCGGATTTGCTGGCAGAGGCTCAAGCCATCTTTCCGAATACGGTGATGGCTCGCGATTTCGATACTCACACCATTAACCGTCCAGAGCAGACGGCTCTGATGGCTTCTTGACGGGCTCCTGAGCGGTGGGGGCAGCATGGATGTCGGACATTGGGTCGCGATCATCCGTAGCCCTGTTACTCAGCTGATTGACGACCCGTCGGAGGGTTGGGCTGTGGGCGAAAGCGACTTGTAAGCGATCGCGATCGTGGGTCAAAGAGTCGCTGGCTGTATCCATTTCCTCGTCAGTCGGTTGGTCGAGGCGATGGCGCAGCTGCCCTAAATGAGTTTGCGAACAGACTGCCGTGCGCGGCGAGGGCATGGTTTCATTGGGCCAAGAGGGCAAGTCGGCGCAGGGACAAGGGGAAATTTTAATGCCCCGGACAGGCATAGGCAGCGGCATCGTGCAGCGAGCACAGCCCTCGATATCCCACTCATCCGTTAAGAGGGCCGCAATACTCTCATCGGTACCTTTGAGAAAACTTTGTTTCGGATTTTCCATAATCTGCCGCCAGCAGTTTAAGAAGGGCAGACTTAACTTGCCTCCTTGAAACACGGGAGTCGGCAAACATTGGGTGTTGTGGTGTTGCAAAACAATCGGCTTACCCAATTGAAACCAGTAAGCCAAATAAGCTTGAACTTTTTGTACAGAAGCCATAAATACCTTGCAACCTTGCCGTATAAGGGGCTGCGATTTGCGTCGTTACCCTGATCCTAGTCGCTGCTTGCAGAAACCGTAGGTATCTTAAGGGTTTGCAAATTGTCTGGACTTTGGACAATCGGTGTGCATGAGAACCAGGAAAGTGGTAGAGGATATCAATCGTCTTGCCTCTACCACCAATGTCAACCTATCTTGAACCGCTACGCCAGTTTCGCCAAGCGATCTACTCCTTTCTGACGACATTAATCTCGGAAGATGTCAAATAAACCCGGATCGTACAGCTCATGAGGGTTGAAACGCTACGAGAACGACTCTAGTGGAGAGTTGAGTGCAGCAGGGCGCAATGAGCCTTGAAGGCTCATGAGGGTTGAAACAGCGCTGTCGCGATGTCTACCAGCGTCTCAAACCGGAGGCGCAATGAGCCTTGAAGGCTCATGAGGGTTGAAACAATCCTGTTATGGAGTATTTAGAGTACATGGCTGAAACTGTATGTGACGCAGCCTTTATAGATAAGTTGCTTGCAAAGCCCCCTCACCTCTAATAAGGCATTCAAGTAAGTTTATCTGTACTAAAATTAGAGTGCATGGGTTGAAATGAGTCTCGCCATCCGTATCCCTTTGCTTCTTGGCATTGGCAAAGGATGGTGGCATCCAAAAGTACATGCCTAGAAATATCCACCACAAGGATCCTGAGTACTTTCGATGACAATAGCTCCGGAAAGCGACACTAATCCTAGATTGATGACAGATAAATCTGGATCGTACAAAAGTGAACGTTTGTCCAACTTATGGGTAAAGTCACATAAATTAATGCGGATGGCGAGACTCGAACTCGCACGGCAAAGCCACACGCCCCTCAAGCGTGCGTGTCTACCAATTCCACCACATCCGCGTGGGAGGTACGGTGCTCAGAGGGATTACAAGAACCGCTCATTTAAAATAGCTTAGATTGGGTCTTTTTCAAGGAAAATTTACGGCAAGTGGCAAAGATTGATGCCCAGTTGTGATGCCTCTGTATTGAGCATCCCTTTAGGACTGGACTCGAAGATCACGGGTGTACCCTGGTTTGACCAACGGAGTCTCACTCGGTTTTCTGTGCAAAGGGCTTGATGGTCGGGAATTTGCTTGAGTGATGTCACAACTAATGCCAACGAAGCTGTCCTGCCTCAGCAGTCGTTAAACCTGGTGTAAGGCAGGTCTGAAGCGGCATGTGGAAGAGAAGGCGGATGACGTGTTGAGGGGGCACAGTTCATGACAGCGGTGACAAGAGGGGGCTGGTCGCGATCGGGGTATGAGCCATCAGCAACGTGTGATGTGGTGGTGTCTTGGGCGGCAGTTCTTTGGCCTGCTGTGGTGGTTTGCAGACAGACCTAACAGTTTTCTAAAGTCTAGGCTGAGGCAGAAATATTGCCGACACAATATAAATAGGCAACGTTGCCTGCACACTCATAATGCAACCCCACCTGTTATGGCTTATACCTGTGAACTCGGCTCTGGACAACGAATTTATTTGGAGAATGTTGGTGAGCATACTGCGGTCACCCTCGCCTCTAGTGGGGCCGGACAGCAGCAACAGTCTGGCAGCCAATTTACGACTGGCGCTTGGACGGCACCGCCAGCCCTGTTTCGGACGCCGCAAGGGGTGGTCATTCAGCTTACGACGGCTCAGGGCAG
Organism: Leptolyngbya iicbica LK; assembly: GCF_004212215.1. Taxonomy (NCBI): domain Bacteria; kingdom Bacillati; phylum Cyanobacteriota; class Cyanophyceae; order Leptolyngbyales; family Leptolyngbyaceae; genus Leptolyngbya; species Leptolyngbya iicbica. Next base: position 272,201 of record NZ_QVFV01000005.1, on the reverse strand, counting down.
TCACCATTTACAGTTGCAGGGCAATCAACTCGGTGTCATGTCCCAAAGTCCGGCGTTGGGCAACGCGCAGCAAATGCAGATGAGTGCGGGCGTGGCGATGCCGGGCAACACGATGCCGCCCATGCAGCCGATGGGGTCTGCTCAACCGATGCAGCCCATGCAGCCGATGCAGCCCATGGAACCGATGCAGCCCATGCAGCCCATGCAGCCGATGAAAATGGGCAACATGGAAATGAATGCCAGCCCCATGCAAATGCGGATGGGCAATATGGAAATGCAAATGGGGAATGCCGCGTCGAGTCATACTGCTAGCAGTGCAGCCAGTGCTGGTAAAGCTAAGTTTTGCAGTCAGTGTGGCACTCCGGTGCAGCCTAGCGATCGCTTTTGTGCCAACTGCGGCCACCAACTGCATACGTAGACCTGGCAACGGTCGAGTCTTGGCGGTGAGGGGGAGGTCACTCAGCCTGATTACCACTCCAATAATTCTGCGCCGACGGGGTGGTCATTATGTTCGATGCTGCTAATTTGGCCGCTGCCCATGTGAATGACCCGGTTGGCCATGGCTGCAACCCCGGCATTGTGGGTGATGACGACGGTTGTGGTGCCAAATTCTTGGTTCACCTCTTGCAGCGCGCCGAGAACCAGCTTGCCAGTGCGGTAATCGAGGGCGCCGGTGGGTTCGTCACAGAGCAGCACTTCGGGCCGTTTGGCGATCGCTCTGGCAATGGCGACTCGTTGCTGTTCGCCCCCCGAGAGTTGGGCGGGGAAGTGGTTGAGGCGATTGCTGAGGCCCACAATCGCCAGTGCTTTTTCAGGACTGAGGGGGCGACTGGCGATTTCGGTCACGAGTCCGACGTTTTCTCGGGCGGTGAGGCTGGGAATTAAGTTGTAGAACTGAAATATGAAGCCAATTGAGGCGCGGCGAAATTGTGTCAGCTCGCGATCGTTGGCGTGGGTAAGGTTATGACCGCGAAAGATGAGTTGGCCGCTGGTGGGGATGTCGAGGCCGCCGAGGATATTCAGCAGGGTGGATTTGCCGCTGCCGGAAGGGCCAAGCAATACCGCAAATTCGCCTTCGTATAAATCGAGATCAACTGATTGCAGAGCCCGAACGGCGACCTCGCCCATTTGGTAGGTCTTCGTTAGCTTTTCGGCATGAAAAACAACGGGTTGATCGTTAGATAAAGCCACCATAGAGCCACTATAGCAGCCGTAAAAAGAGGGTTGGATGAGGGACGAGCGGTTCTATCGCAATCCGTAGTTAGGGGGCCGAGAGCCCAAAAGTTAAAAGTATGGGCATTGAATCGAAGTGTGGACAGCCGTCACGGCTGTCCTGGGGCAGGCAAGATGCCTGCCTCACAAAACTTGGATTGGATAGAATCCTGCTTCTCAATCTAAGACCCCCGTTTTTCCGCCAAAGAGATGAACGGAGCTATCTGCGCAACGCTTATGACATTAGGAATCACCGTTGGCGACGGGGCGGCGATCGCTCATCTCAGGGGGACTCTAAGCCAGAAAGTAAGGGACCTTCTGTAAAGCCCGTATGGGCCATCATCCACGCCGCTAGCGCCAGCTACCGACTAAGACATAGGGCGCCCAGAACCGAGGACGTCCGGGATAGCGATCGAGCAGGGCGACTTGCGCCCGACGCAGGGCTTCGGCGCGGCTCACCCCTGGTTTGGCGAGTTCGGCATAGAGCGTTTCGGTAAAGAGGACGCTGGCGTTGTCATCCACACTCCAGAGGGTGGCGATCGCGCTGCGGGCACCGGATTGCACCATTGCGCCAGCAATGCCGAGCACTTCGCGACTATCGCCCGTGGCGGTTTTGCAGGCACTGAGAATCAGCATTTCGAGCTGGGTATCGGCTTGCCGACGACTTTTGAAAATTTGGCCCAGGGTATCGATGTTGAGCCGTCCGTCGGCAGAGAGGATATAGGTGTTTTGGCGATCGCTACCGAATTGCCCGTGAGTCGCCAAATGCACAATATTGAAATCGGTCGATTGGAGTTCACTGGTGAGGGCTGGGCGGGTAAAGGCGTCATCTTGCAGAGCCGTGACGGCCATGTTGGTGTCCTGAATAATGCCCAGTTCTACTGTCACCCCGGGCAGCACGTCATAAAATCGCGCTTCCTCAGGGGGAGGCGTTTCGAGGGAAGCGGCCAAGACCTTGACCTGCTCACGGGGGGGCAAGACTTCGGGGTCGCGGACTTCCAACCCTAGAACGAGGGAGATGGCGTACTTTCTGACTAAAAAGTCGTCATCGTCGTGCAGGGTCGTCATGGGGATGAGTCGCAGGTTGCCGTCGAGGACGAAAATCAGCGTTTTGATGTCGTCGGGGGCGAGTAAGCCTTGCTCGGCGGCGGGGCGCAGTAGCCAATCGTAAAGGGTTTGGCCACTAGCCTTGACGTTGCTGCCCCGAGTGAGTTGGCTGCGATAATCAGCCAGCAAATTGTTGACAGTGGCGCGGGAGGCGGGGGCTGAGTAGTGAATTAGGTCAGACCGCTGGGGTAGTTTCATGACCACTTCTAAGCGATCGTCCAGCAAGATGGCATACAGCACGGCGGCGGTGGTGTCTTCTTCGTTCACCACTTCGTCAATGCTGACGGTGTTGTCGATGCAGGCGGCCTGAAAGAAGTTTTCCAGTTCGGCCACTTGCAGCGCCTCCATGACATCGCGGGCCTGGCGCAAGCGAGCTTGATCGTCATCTGAGGAACCGTTTTGCTTATTGGCTTTAAGCTGGGCAATTTCCGTAATCTCGGGCACCGGATCAACGAGCAGTTGCACCAGTTCCCGATAAATGGGTTCCACACTTTCGCGAAACGAAAACTGCACATCCGGGTTAGCCGTGACCAGATCGCTGCGAATGGTTTTGAGGGTTTCAAACGCCTGGGTGTAAGCCGCGATCGCCCCCGGTTCTTGGTCTTCCGCTTTTAAGATGCGCCCGAGCTGCCATTCCCACTGATAGCGCAGGTCATCGGCCCGCACCTCTTGGGCCAAGACCAGCGCTTGACGAGACAGGTCTTCGGCATCGGGCCACTGCTGTGCGAGTTCATAAATGTGCCCGAGAGTGCCTAACACCAAGGACTGACTGCGAGCGTCTCCCAAGGCTTGAGCCTGGGTTTGGGCAGGGGCCAACAAGGTGGCAATTTCCCGCCAGCTGGGGGCGTTCGGGGCGTTGTTTTCGCGCAGCAAAATCAGGTTTTTAGCCAGACCGACATAGGCGAGCACCGTCGAGCGGCCCGGAGACAGTTTGGGTAAAAAGCCCTTCAGGTCTGGATAGAGGCGGCGCAGGGCGAGATCCCACTGGGGCAGGCTGGGGCTGACTAACAGCCGCATGAAGTTGAGGTTGGCTTGAATGCTCAATTCGCCAGTATCAAGCTGAGCCACCTGCTGGTAGTAGTTCAGCGCCTGCCGAATGTGGTTGTTGGCGTCTTCTAGCCGTTTATCTTCAAACGCAATATTAAATTTGCCCTGTTCGAGATTGCCTAAGCTGAGGTTGCTGGCTGCCATCAGGGTGGGCTCTTGCAGCTGTTCCGCCAGTTGCAGGCTGGTTTGCAGTTGCGTTTCGGCCTGGTCTAAGTTGCCGGTGGCGCGGAGACTGTCACCCAGCTGCCGCAAAATGGTGACCTTGGTGGGCGAGTCGGGCTGGTTATTGACGGTGTCGGCCAGATCGGTCAAGGTGCTCAGCACTTGCTGAAATAATCCCTGGGCCTGTAATGCTTGGGCTTGGTGGAGACGGCTGAGCACATAGCGTTGGGAGTCGCCTAGCTGGTCATACAAATCGGCGGTTTGCTGCCAAGCGGTCAGGGCGGGATTTAACTGGCCGGTGGCAAAGTAAAGTTGGCCTTGGACATCCAGCATTTGGGCCTGCACGGGCACGGGCACGGATTGATTATCCAGTAAGGTCCAGGCTTGTTGGAGGGCACTGGTGGCGGCTTCCCATTGGCCCAACTGTTGGTAGGTCAGGGAAAGGTTGCTGAGGGCGATCGCCGCTTTGACGCGGTCTCCTTGAGCCACATATTGCTGTTGCGCCTGTTGCAGCAGGTCGATGGCGGTTTGATATTGCCCTTGCTGATAGGCGGTTTGGGCCTGCTGCTCTAAGGTGGTGCTGGCTTGGGCCACCAGCCTGTGAGGGGCCGGGTCTGATGCTGCGAGGTGAGCGATCGCGGGTCGCCCCACCACGCACAGGATCAGGACCACGAGACTGAGTAACCCGTATTGCCATCGTTGCCGCTTGCCCATCGTGACCTGTCCTCGATGTAACTGAAAGAGTGAACTGAGTAACCGTCTGTGCTCTGTCTCTGTAACCCCAACCCGGTGGTTAAAAGAAGGGTAAATCTAGCGTGAAATAGAGGCCCTGTTCTTGGAGGGTGTTGTCGCTGCCGTCGCGTTGTAGCAGGGGAATGCCCCAGTCGAGCCGAAAGGTCGCATCGCGAACCTGGAGTAACAGGCCAGCCCCGACACTCAGCAGGGTGTTATCGGCGGGATCGGCTTCGCGAGTGTTCCAGCCGTGGCCGCCATCAATAAACGGGGTGATTTGCAGCAGAGCGGTTTGCGTATCGCTTTGCCACACGGGGATGCGGGCTTCGACTGAGAGCGCCGCACCGTTATCGGTCAGCAACTCATCTTGACGGTAGCCGCGCACGGTGGCTTGGCCGCCCAGACCATAGCGCTCTAGGGTCAGCAGGGCGTCGGGGGTGAGTTGCAAACTGCCTCTCACAATCAGCGGTGTATCGGGCGCTAACAGGCGGACCCATTGCGCCTGCCCCAGCCAGGAAAAAAATTCGCTATCGGGGGTGTCGCCGTCGTTGATGGTGGCCCCAAACGCATCGACTCCCAGATTGAATTGCGATCGCACGGCAAACACCTGCTGGGGACTGCGGCGCGTCCAACCCTGGAAAAATCGTACGGCACTGACGCGGGTACGACCGTCTTCATCGGCCCCGGCAGAGAGGGGAAAGCCGCCAATATCATCAATGCCGAGAAAGGTTTGGGTGCGCTGATGGGAACCGATCAGGCCGAGCACGACTTCTTCGGTGGGGGTCTGCACGAGGGGATGCTGCACTGTCAGCTCAAAGACTGACGCCTCGGATGAGGCTTCGAGAATGTCGAAGGGCGACTCAATCACGTCGCTATGGGTCGTGCTGTAATAGGCGGTCACCAGCGTGTTGTAGGGACTCACGGGCAGAGAGTAGGCCAGGTCTAAGTCTTGGCTGCCCTCGGTAAAAGACGTGCTGAGGGAGAGGGTATCGCCGTAGCCGGTCACGTTGCCCTCGTTGGCCCGCAGTTGATGGCGAATGCTGCCCACGCTGGGGGAGCGGTTGTTGTCGAGGGTGTAGCCCATGCGAAAGCTGTCGGCCTCGGTGACGGTGACCACCAGGCGGTTGGTGCCAGGCACGGTGCCCGCTTGCAAGTCTGCCGAGATGGTCTCAATCAGGGGGTTGAGCTGTAAGAGCTGGAGCTGTCGCAAGAGGTCGTCAATCTGGAGAGGGGCTTGGGCACCGAGGCCGAGGCGACTGCTGACATAAGCGGGGTGCAGCCGCCGGGTGCCTTCGATGTCGATATCTTCGACGCTGCCCTCAATGATTTGAATTTCGACAATGCCGTCTTGTAGCGGTTGGGGCGGCACGATCGCTCCTGAGGTCAAATACCCGTCTTCGCGATATTGGGCAGTGATGGCATCTCGGACTGTTAAGAGGTCGTCGAAGGTAATGGGGCGATCGACATACTGAGCAAACTCGTCGGCAAAGTCGGCGTCGGTATAGACGGTGCTGCCCACGAGGGTAAATTGCTGCACGGTAAAGGTGATTTCGTCGCCGGGCAGCGGTAGCTCGGGGGGTGGGGCGGGGGTGAAATCTGGGCCCAGTAGCTCTTCGGGGGCGGGCAGCGGGGCGGGCGGCGCAATGTCAGGCAGGGGCTCCAGACTGGGGGAAGTGCCGGGGCGATTGGGAGATGTGACTTGGGCGACCGGCTCAGGAGCCGGTGGCACCAAGGGCAGCGCTTGGGCCATGTCCGCAGGCCCGCCCAACCAGCAGCCGACGGTGACGCCAGCCAGCAGCGGCCAATATTGGGGGCGAGGGGAAAGCGAAAATTGAGTAGCAGGCGATCGCCCGATTAAGGGCTGAGATGACAAAGCAGGCAGCGACATTAGCGAAACTCACATCAAGGTAGATAGCGGAAACTGAGGGGAACACAAATTTAGCGAAGCGACACCACATCCTCCGTTAAGGGAGCGCGGCGACACAGGTTGGGAGGCACGCCAGCTAAACCAGGGGCGATCGCCCCGCCCGCTGCCGCCAGGTAAGGCTGCCCTGCGGCATCCAAAGCGACGCCTTGCGCTTCGATCAGCGGTGCATGTGCGGATGGGGTGGGGGGTGCGATCGTTGACTCTCCCTCAGCCGCCGTCACCCAGGGCACACTCACCCCGGCGGCATCTAACGGACGGCGATCGCTGAGGGGCAAGCCGCCGCGCCCAGTCAGGACGAAACGCCCATCGCCACAGCCTGCTATGACTTGCAGACTCTGGAGTGCTTCTTGATCGCGGTCAGTAAAGCGAACGACAGTATCTTCGTCTGACCTGACCGAGTCTTGGCGTGCAAAGGTCAGTGTAGCGATTGACCTAGCAGAGTCTTGGCGTGCCAGGGTCAGTATCGCTACCGTTGACAGGGTAGGGGTGTCGGGGCTTGTACTAGAAGCCCCAAATTCAAACGCCCCGATATCGCGAACGCCAATGGCTAAAACTCCCCGTTGATCGGCAGCCGTTGCTCCCGCCCCGGCGGCATTTATCGCCGGGCTGCCTGGCAGCAACGCATGAGTTTGGGTCGGGCCGCCGTTATCAGCCAGCGGCCCCAATCGCGGGTCAATATCGCGGAGATCGCTATCGACTAAGCCGATGACCCCTGCCGAGTTGCCGATGAGGTTAAAGCCAAAGCTCCACACCGTACCAGAGAAATCAGGGCCAGTCCCAGCGGTATTGATCGCAATGAGGCTGTTGACGAGTTCGACATTTCCTCCGTCATTATTGATGCCTCCGCCGTTGTTGGTTGCCGAATTGCCGCTGAGGGTGGCGTTAGTGAGGCTCACCGTACCGCCAAGGGTGTAGATACCGCCGCCATCACTATTTAATGCCGAATTGCCACTGAGGGTGGCGTTGGTGAGGCTCACCCTACCGCCGACGTTCCTGATGCCGCCGCCATCATCGTTTAATGCCGAATTGCCGCTGAGGGTGGCGTTGGTGAGGCTCACCGTACCGCCGGTGATATTCGAGATGCCACCGCCTCTTTCTGCCGAATTGCCACTGAGGGTAGCGTTGGTGAGGTTCACCGTACCGCTGTTCCAGATGCCGCCGCCAATGTCGGTTGCCGAATTGCCGCTGAGGATAGTGTTGGTGAGGTTCATCGTACCGCCGTTCCTAATGCCGCCGCCGCTGCGGGTTGCCGAATTGCCGCTGAGGATAGTGTTGGCAAGGCTCAGTGTGCCAAAGTTCAAGATGCCGCCGCCGTCGACAGTTGCCGAATTACCGCTGAGGGTGGTGTCGGTGACGCTCAGCGTGCCCGTGCCGTTATTCGAGATGCCGCCGCCTCTTTCTGCCGAATTGCCACTGAGGATAGTGTTGGTGACGCTCACCGTGCTCGTGCCGCCGTTCCTGATGCCGCCGCCGTCGCTGTTTGCCGAATTGCCGCTGAGGGTGACGTTGGTGATATCTAGCGTGCCCTCGTTCCAGATGCCGCCGCCGTCGCTGTTTGCCGAATTACCGCTGAGGGTGGCGTTGATGAGGCTCACCGTACCAGAGTTATAAATGCCGCCACCGTCATCAAAGCCGCCGCCTTCTGCCGAATTGTCGCTGAGGGTGGCGTTGGTGAAGTTCACCGTGCCCAAGTTGTAGATGCCGCCGCCGTCGCGTGCCGAATTGCCGCTGAGGGTGGCGTTGGTGAGGCTTACCGTGCCGCTATTAAAGATGCCGCCGCCGTTGTCCGCCGAATTTCCCTTCGTGATGGTTAAACCATTGAGACTCGCCGTAACCCCACCATTCACCTGGAGCACCCGGTGAGCATCGTTACCGTCCAGGAGGGTGTTGCCTGCCCCCGCGCCATTTAAGGTGACATCACGGGTCAAGAGAATCTCCTGGCCTTCCTGGTAGGTGCCTGCGGCCAGGTTCACTGTCCCGCCATCTGCGGCCACATCCACCCCATTCTGGACAATTCCAGCATCGGTAACAGTCACGTTAACGGTGGTGCCGTCCCCCAACAGCGTTTGGGCTGCCCCCAGCTGAATCGGCGCATTCAGATTAATGGTCAGGGCATTATCGCCATTCTCGTCATCCAGGGTCAGGGTGTTGGCATTGCCCTGGGCACTGCTATCGATCGCCGCATTGATGTTGATAATTTCCGAAGCACTGACGATCGCATTGCCGCCCAACAGCGTAGCGACGATGGTGGCGGCTTCCGGCGCGTTGATATCCAAGGTGGGCGGGTCGAAGAGAGCCTGACCGCCTCCGGTCGCGTCCACGTCTATCCCCAAGGTCAGATTTTGGGTCGCATAAACTTGCAGGTCGCCGCCCCTCTCCGTCCCAGAAATATCAATCAAGCCAGAAGAGAGTGCTGCTTCTGCCGCCCTGATCACCACCTGGCCGCCCTGGATGCCTGAGACATCGACGGTCGCCGCATCCACCAGATTCACTTGATTGCCAGCCAGCTGGATTGTGCCTTCTGCCGCCGTTAGCGCCCCTCGGCTCAAAACGGTATCGCCCCACAGCGTCAGGCTGGCTCCCGCTCCGACAGTCAGAATGCCTTCATTGGTCACATTTCCCTGGGGTTGGTCATTAAACTGCACCCCCAGCGGCACACTGACGCTGAGCAATTCATCCCCCGTCGGCACCGCGCTAAACTCACTGCCGTCGGCAAAGGTAAAGCTGCTGCCCGTGCTGGTGATAAACGAGCCGCCAATATCCAGCCGCGCATTCGGTCCAAAGATGACGCCGTTGGGATTGAGCAAAAACAAGTTTGCCGCGCCATCGACCCCCAGCAATCCATCAATATTCGAGCCATTGCCCCCCGTCACCCGCGTCAAAATATTCTCGATATTCACCGGGTTGGCGAAATACACCGCCTGCTCCGTGCCCACATTAAAGTCTTGAAAACTGTGGAAGAGATTGCTGCCCCGCGCCGCGCCCCCTTCGATCAGGTCAGCATTTCCTCCGGGCAGCACCCCATTGGGCACCACGACCGAGCTTTCGACCCCCAGCGTATCGTCGGGAATGAGTTGAGCCTGAGCCGGGGCGAGCAGCGTGAAACTACTGACAAAGGAAGCCAACATGCCAGCCGTGAAGCAGCGAGCAACCGGTAGAGAGACGTTATAGCGATCGCGATACATTCATGGCTCTCCTTTAAGTAAAAGAACCGAAAAAATATTTCCGTAATTCTACTGTGGTTCCTCAAAAACTGGTGATATCACACCATACACAAAGCCATATAAATTTACATTTGGCGTCGACTTAGTGCGATCGCGTCGGTTGGACAGTGCAAGTGGTAGCGGTGGGTAAGCCCGCCTGGTAGATTGCCCAATCCTCAGCTGTGGCTGCCAAGTAAGGCTGCCCAGCCGCATCTAAGGCGACGCCTTGCGCTTCAATCAAGACCGCATTTGTGACGGGAGAATTGGTAGGGGCGATCGCGATCGTTGACTCCCCCTCAGTCGCCGTCACCCAGGGCACGCTCACCCCATTCGCCATGAGCGGATCGCTGGCGCCCGGTGGCAGTCCGCCGCGCCCGGTGACCACAAACTCGCTGCCGTCGTCAGTGTTGCCGAGACCACACCCCGGCGTAACTTGATCTGCGCGGTCTTCCAGGTTCAAGGGCAATTCGGTCAGGCCCTGGCTGGGGTCGAGGGCCAGAGTGTCGATCGCAATGTCACCGGGCAAGCCGATCTCAGAACTGGCGCTGATGTCGTTGGTATTATTGCCCCGCAGTCGCGAGACATTGGCATCGTCTTGCAGGGTAAAGCCAAACAGTCGCAGCGCACTAATGTTGATGTTGCCGCCTCTGCCCCTCACCGCATTAGCAATAATGTCGTTGTTTTGTCCCGGCAGGGCAATCAAAAAGCCGTCGCTGAGAGTGAGGGTGACGTTGCCCCCATCCCCTGCGTTGGGATTGCTGGAGGTGGCGTTGATGTAGCTGCCGCCGCGCATCACCAGACTGCCATTTTCCACATCAATGTTGATGTTGCCCCCACCCTGGCGAGACTCACTGTTTGCCGAGAGTTCGATGCCGTCGCGCAGTCGCAGGAGTTCCGATGCGCGGACGTTTAGGTTGCCCGCTTGACCGCTATTGGCTCCCGTTGCTTCGACGGTGAGGCGACCGTCGCCACCGATTGTGAGGGGACTGTTGCCCGTGACGGTGAGATTGCCCCCGGTGGCAGTACTGGCCGTGGCGGCCCGAATCTGACTGCCGTTATTGAGGGTCAGAAGCGACGTCCTAATATCAATATCGCCACCGCGCCCAGCGGTGCGATTGGCAATTAGTGCCGCTTGTTGAGCTGCCGTTAAGCCCTCTGGAAACTCGGTGGAAGCGGAGACTTCAATGCCGTTCAGGGTGATTTGGGGAGCGGTGAGGGCGATCGCCCCCGCATCGCCAGCCGTGTTGGTTTCGACCTGGATGCTACCAGGCCCAGAGAGATTAAGGGCTGCCGGGGCACTGAGGCTAATTCGTCCACTGTTGCCGGTTACTAATGACCCATCAGTGCCAGCCCGACTGGGTAGAGTAGAACTGGAAATCGTGCTGCGATCGCCCAGTTGAATATCTAAGGTCTGTCCACTGCCGAAGGGTTGCAGGGTGATGTCGCCCGCTGGTCCATCGCGAAGGGTTTCAGCTGAGATTTCTCCCCCATTTTGCAGGGTGATACTGGGGGTATTGATGGTGATATCACCAGAGGGAATGCCAGAGCGGGTTTGAGTGCTAATGCCGCTGCTCACCAGTGAATCATCAACCAGTGAGACGTTGAGCGTGTAATCAATTTCAGCGAAAGGCGAGAAGAATGGATTTGAGAATTCAGATATGACTTCAATGACATAAGTGCCGGGGCGATCGAAAATATACGTGAGATAGGCATCATCAGACGTTGTACTTCCCCCTGCTCCTAACGTTGTTGGCGCACTGGCATTCTCGGCAACTGGAGTGAAGATCAGAGTATCAAAGTTGCCGATGCCATCAAACCGCTGCAGTGAGAGATCGACATCCAATAAGTTCAGCTCATCGATGACTTCAGAGGCTCCAAAAATTTTCGTCTTGGGAGTATCTACATCGAGAATAATCTGAGTACCCACCGACTCAATGTCAATAGAGTAGTAGTGGCGTGTAGAGCAGCAGGAAATACTGCTGCTGGAGTTAACGCTCACGAAGGGGATATCTTGGGGAAACAAGACGTTAGGGGCGGTTTGAACATTGGGCAATAGCGCGAAGGCCTCATCTAGCGGCTGAGGCGTAGAGCGGTCAGTGCTGTTAATTGAGACCAGGTTCGGATTGGTACTGACCTGCACTGGCTGATTAATGGCCCCTGTACCGATGATCTCCACTCCGTTGGCGGCATTAATCGTGATGTTGCCGGAGCGACTGCTGGACGTATTCGGGACTCCCAGTGCGACGGCAGTGCTCACGAGACTATTGCCCTCTAGCCGCAACTGACCCGCCGAATCTAGCCGGATATTGCCGGGATTACCTTGCTGTGCTGCCAGACTAAAGATGCTGCTGTCGATGAGGACAATGTCGCCCTGCGTGGTCACCAGTTGCACATCGCCCGCATCCCCGAAGCCAAAGGTGGCCGTATTCAGGAAGGAAAAGTCCCTTAGCTCAATGTCAGCTGCAGTGATGCGAATGGTGCCGCCGCCACCACTGCCCTCAGCACTAGCCAATCGACCAGAAAGTAGACGGCTACTCGTAATTCGGGCCTGATTGCTGGCATTGATGGTGATGTCGCCCGCCGTCCCCGAGCCGCCAACCGTAGTGGATAGTTCATTGTTGGTGAGTTGAACGGTGGTTCCCGCAACTCGAATATCGCCCCCATTGCCCTCGCCCCCGGCGGCATTGCTGTTGAGGTTGATGCCAGACCCCAAGGTGACTGTGCCAGCGGGGCTAGAAATCGTAATATCGCCCCCCTCGCCAAACTCACCACCAGCGAAATTGGTGGACGTCTGTGAGTCGATGCTGGCATTATCCATAATCGTGATGTCACCGCTCTCACTAGTGATGCTGATGTTGCCGCCATGCCCAGCGTTACGAGCCGCATCAAAAGAAAACGCAGACGCCCTCGAGTCCAAAGAACTGTTCCCGCTCAGCATGATGTTGCCGGTGGTGGTGGATAGCGAAATGGCACCGCCGTTGCCAGCATCACTCTCCGATGATCTGGATGCGGTATCGATAAATGACCTGTCACTGAGGCGGATATTGCCCGTTGTCGTCGATAGCCGGACGGCACCGCCATCGCCCGCCTGACCCAGACGAGACGCCGAATAACTCCAAATCCGAGAGAGGTTATTTAAGGTAATGTCGCCGCCATCGGTAGAAGCAATGGTCACCGTGCCGCCAGGGCTGCTTTGGTTGGGGGCGTCGTTCATGGCAAAGATGGCCGAGTTTTCCAGCGTAATATTGCCGGTGCTAGTGGTGAGGGAAACATTACCAGCTGGCCCGGTATTGGCTTGTGGCCCTGCATCAAATGCATCTGATTCAGAAGATAGGGGGGAATTCGTCAGGCGAATATTCCCGCTGGTTGTACTGAATGAAATGGCTCCGCCCGCTTGGGCGCTCCCCCCCTGAAAATCGTCCGAAGCTGAGCCACTAAATACGCCCGCATTATTGAGTTGGATATCGCCTGCTCGAGTGCTGAAGGATACCGCCCCCCCATTGCCGGCATTGCCGCCGAAGGACTGAGAGCCCGATCGCACCGGGCGATTCAGAATAATATCCCCTTGCCCTGTGACTCCTCGCCCCGCCGATAGGGAAATATTGCCACCGTTGCCACTATTCCCAGTAACAGTTCTAGAGTAGGAGTCCAAATAGAAACCGGTGATACTGCCCGCGGCCTCCAGAATGATGGGGCCACCATCTCCCCCAGTAAAGTTCGAGGTGTCGATGCTGTCGAACAAGATGCTGCCAGGGGGTAGCAAAACACCGGAGAATGGGTTGGTGATAGTTCCATTATCAAAGGTGGTGCCCCCTGCTACTTGGGGCACGTTGGGGTTGTCGACCTGGGGCACCCCAGCTCGCAAGATCACCGCCTGGCTACTGGCCAGTAAATCTTCATCACTTCCAGAACCATCGGCGACAAACCGGGTGTTGGGACCCACAATTTCAATATCCCCAGCTTGAATACTGCCGGTAGCGATAACTTTCAGAGCGGTTCCTCGGTAATCGCCAAAGATGATATCGCCGATGGCGGCGATCACCGGGGCATTGAAGTCCGTTAAATTGGCTGGGGTGCCATCTAAGCGGAGAAACTGGAGGTTGCCACCACTGTCAAAAAATGTAGTGTCGGCCGCGATCGCCCCATCGCTAATTAGGGTCATGTCGCCCCCACTAACCAACGGCACTGGAGCCGACTGCACAGTAAAAACCGTAATCCCCTGATTGCCCTGAATGGTGAGATCGTTCGTTGCATTCGCCGCAAATGGTTTCGTCTCCGTGCCATTGAACGTCACGGTTTCAGTCGCTCCCAAGGTCAGGTTATTCCCCGCATTTAATGATCCAGATAGGCTTAAGGTATTGCCCACCAACGTCAGGTTATTGCCTGCACTAGACTGCTCAAATAAGTCTAAGGTGTTACCCAACAACGTTAAATCTTGTCCAGCGGACAAGATCGGTCGAGCAAAGTTGATAATGTCACCGTTGAATGGGCCATTGTTGTCATTAAACTGCACTCCTAAGGGCACGCTCAAGGTCAGCAAGTCGCCGCCGGGAACAGGGGCAGCGTTGAATTCGCCCCCATCGGCAAACGTAAAGCGACTGCCTGTGCTGGCGGTAAACGAACCGCTAATATCCAGCCGTGCCCCCGAGTCGAAAGTGATGCCGTTGGGATTGAGCAGAAAGAGGTTAGCAGGACCTTCGACCCCTAAGGTGCCGCTAATAAAAGAAGACTCACCACCGGTTACCCGCGCAAAAATGTTTTCAATGTTGACAGGATTGGCGAAGTAGACACCGAAGAAACCAACCCCGAATCTTTCGAAGCTGTGAAAGAGGTTGCTGCCGCGAGTTGCGCCACCTTCAATGCGGTAGAAATCTTGACCGTTAGGTGGCTCAACAAAATTTACAACAGAGCTTTCGGCCCCCAGGGTGTTGTCGGGCACAGTGAGTTGGGCTAATTGAAGCGATCGCGGCTCCGATGCCAGTTCTGCCGCATCCTCCCAGTCATCTTGTGGCATCGTCCCCGGCTCCCACACCCGAGGCGGTGAGAACTGAGTCAGCTCCGAGGCTGGATCGCTGCTGGCCGCTGGGACTTCAGCCTGTGGGGTGGCGGGGGTTAGAGAGTCAGTGGCAGGGGCGATCGCCTCAGGCGGGCGGGCTGTCGTCGCGGAATCTGGAGCTTGGGGATTCACAGGGGCGATCGCTTCTACTTCCAGTGGCGCAACTGTTGTCACCGGAGTCGGCTCTGGCGGAACAGTCGCTTCACCCTCTGAGAACTCATGGCTGGGGGGAGCGATCGCCTCTGCTTCCATCAGGGAAGGTAATGCCTCCACCGCTGTAGGGGGCGGCGACACGGGAGTGGAAAACTGCACCGTCGGGGCGAAGACGGGGGCGACGGGAATGGGATCCGTTGCGGGAATCGTCAAGTCCAGTTCGGCCTCGTCTGGCTGCACCGGGGTTGCGGAGTCAGGCAACCAGTCAGGCATCGGGAGTTCCCCGGTGGCGGCGGGACTAGACTGAGCTCCCAAGCTGCCGAGCCAGAGTACGGAAGTGAGAGAAAGCCAGGCTTTGGTCTGGGCAGAGTAGCGGGTGGAGCCCTGGAGCCAGGCCCAAGCGTAACAGCGGCGATCGCGATGCATTGACCCTACCCTGATAAAGGAACCTGAAACGGCAGCAGCAGTTTGAATTCCGTAATTTTACTGCCACTCACCAAGTAGTCGGAATCAGTGAGTTCCCGAAAATTCACATAAATTAATCTGGGTGGATGTGGCGCAGCGAGGGCGATCGCGCTTTGCTCGGTGCAGCTCTTACGCCCGACAGCGGCAGACGTGATAAGTGGGAAAGGTGCCGTACTGTTTGGCGTAGGGGGTTTTGCCCACATAGTCGCAGGTAAAGGTGCTGACCGCTTCGGACGCCGCTAGTGCCGTAAAGGCTTGACTGGCATACACTTTGCCAGGGGGCGTAATGGGCTCGATGCGGGCGGTGTGGTTGACGTGGGTGCCCATATAGTTTTCGTAGCCGGTGATGGGGTCTTGGTGTCGCGCTACCGGGCCAGCATGGAGGGCAATGCGCAGATTGAGGGTGGCGGGTAAGCCGTGGGCGGCCCAGTCAACCGTGTGGATGGTGTCGCAGAGTTCCAGGGCAAACATGCCCGCATCTTGCACCGAGGCAAACACAAAATACAGGGCATCGCCCCAGGTGTTTTGAAACAGGGGAGCGTGCGGCGAGGTTTGGGTGAGCTGGGCGACAGTGCCCAGAAAATGTTTCACAAAGGCGGGAAATTGCTCTTCGCGCAGGTAGGAGAAATGCACCACATCGGCAAAGAGCATGGCTCGCAACTCGGGGTGAAAGTCGTCCGGTTCGGGCGGTAGTGGGGGCGCGGGGGCGATCGCCGTTGCCACAGTCGCGACGCTCTTAGCGGTCTGGGCTACCCGGTCTAAATCAAGGGGACGATGCGCCCGTAACAGGGCGTTGATGTCGATGATTTCCACGGCGTCAGACCATTGCTGCCAGTAGTGGACAGCGCTGCTGGTGCCGCCAAAGCCATCGCCCGCTTGCTGATTCCATACGGTGAGGGGCATGAGCTCGGTGTTGAGCTGGGTGGCGCGCACTTTGGCTAACCCGTGGAGCATCCGATAGGAATATTCAAAAAAGACTTCGTTAACGCTGGCAATCTTGTGTTGGGAGGCAATGATCACTTCAGTGGCGTGGGCGATCGCCTGCTCAAACCGGTGTCGCCAGTTACCCGTCGGCACGACCGCGACGGAGTCTTGGATAAATTGCTGCTGCTCGTAGGGCAAAACAATGTGGGTTTCCCCTTTGAGCGCCAGCATGGCTTCTAAAAAGAGCAGATCGGAACCGCAGGCGGCGGAGGCATAGCCAAAGCGAATGTTGTGGCGTTCCAGGTAGTCGTAAATGGCCTGGTAAACGTGGGGTTCTAACTCGGGAGGAAAGCGAGGGGTGGGGCGATCGGGCGCATCCACCATGTGACCGCAAAACACCGCCACCCGAGGCATCTGAAACCATTGTTGGAGCAAACTGACGTCGCCGCCCTGGTGTTGCAACAAGAGGGTGGCATTGCGACAGCTGGAACTCAAATCGCCAAAGCGCCCTTGGCCAGCGGCGATCGCCCGTCGATATAAATCAGCAGCAGCGGTGAGGTCGCCCAAAATCAGCGCCGCTTCTCCCAGGGTTGCCAGGGTCCAGTAGTGATCGGCGGTGGGGTTAGCGTCCAGGTCGGCCCAGCACTGTTGCTGAATTTCTTGAGCCAGGGTTTCAGCGCGATCGCGTCGCCCCTGCAATAGTGCCATCGTGGCGGCATTAATCCCGGTCCAGGGGGCGGGGCGCAACGCATAGGCTTGTTCGTAGCGATTCGCGGCGAGGGCGAGCTGTTCCCGTTGTCGGTCTTCCTCAATCGCTTGGCTCCACAAGTCTTTGTGGGTGCGGGCAAGCAGGCCGAGGGTGGTTTCATCTTGCTGTCCCGTATCGACCAACTGTTGGAGCAACGTGTTGGCGGAAATCGTCGCGCCACTGCGGGCCAGGGCCAGGGCCATCGACTGTTGCAGTTTCAGGTCTTGGGGCCATTGTTTCAGCCCTTCGGAGAGCATGTCGTAGGCGATTAACGGTTCGCCCAGCCGCAGAAATCCATCGGCGATCGCCTGGTACACCTCCACCGTTTTGGATTGCAGCCGCACGGTATCGCGCTGCAGCTCCAAGAGTTCCGGTAACTCCAATTCGGTGGTGTTTTGCAGGGATTGCAACCGCAACTGCAAATCGGGAAAGGGTATCTCTGTGGTTTCAGAGGTCATGGGCGGCTAAAAGAAGAGTTCCACGGTGGTCGATGCGATCGCGATCGCCCTTATTATCACCTACACCACCGATATTAGCCTCGCCCAAACGAGGAGAGATGGCCGCCGCACCGGCTATCCCCCAACGGCATCGAGAGTTCACCTTGGCCTGGCGACTACGGCCTTGGAACCAGCGCCGCACAAGTGGATAGAGGTGCATCGGGCACCGCCTGCCCAACCAAATAAGGTTGTCCATCAGCATCGATCGCAACGCTTTGCGCCTCGACCAGTGCCGTCGGCATTATCATCTCGATTGGCTCCGCTGCGGTGTTAGCCGTGCTCTCATCACTCGCGCTCACCACCCAGGGCACCTCGACGCCATTCGCCATGAGCGGATCGCTGGCCCCCGGCGGCAACCCACCGCGCCCCGTCACCACAAATTCACTGCCGTCGTCGGTGTTGCCCAACCCACACCCCGGCGTGATTTGGTTGGCCCGATCCTCCAAATTTAGCGGCAACTCGGTCAGGCCCTGACTCGGATCGATGCCCAAGTTAGCAAAGGTGACCGTACCGGAAAGTCCCTGATTCGAGGACGCACTCACATCACTCGTCAGAATTTCCCCAATCAATTGAGCGCTGGTGAATCCCAAGGGCGTGCGATCGATCAGCCCCAGGTTGCGCACCGCAGTGAGCGTAATCTGCCCGCCATTACCGCCAAAGGCATTCGCAATGATGTTGCTGTTTTCCCGGGGCACTGCAATAGTGAACAGAGATCGGATGTTAATGTTGCCGCCATTGCCTGAAATACCTGCCAGGCCAGTAGTCGAATTAGCTGCTTGTCCAGCCTCGGTGGAAATTAGGCTACCGTTACGCAACAGCAAGATGCCATCAATATTGAAGTTCAAGTTTCCCCCTTCACCAAAAGCTGTCGTCGTGGTGATTTGACTGCCATTGCGCAAAGTCAAAGAAGCGGTATTAAGGTTGATTGCTCCAGCCCTGCCCCGATTGAAATTCTGGCTGGTAATGCGAGCCACATTATCCATTTCGATGGCACCGGCGTTAATCGTAATATTGCCACCACTGGAAGCGACGTCTGGGCTCTGACTTGCGGTGGCAAAAATCCCGGTAAATCGTCGTCCATCATTGACCCCATTAACCGTTAAAGTTTCCGCAATGTTTAACTCAATGTCGCCAGCTCGTACGCGGTCATTCGGCGCAGCGAATGAGCTTGATATGATTCCACCTTGATTTTCGATGCGCAAATCTGTGGAATTGATTTGGATGAGGCCTCCGGAGCCGGCACTCTGGGTTTCAACGGTGATGCGTGAAGTTTGATTGCGACCCCCTAAGTCAAAGATGCCTGAGATTTCTACTGCTTCAGCATTCACAACGATATTTCCAGGGTTACCAGTACTCCCTGGAAAGGTCAAAGAACCGATAGTGCCACCGTCCCGCACAAATAAACGCGGGGTATTGATAGTGACACGGCCTGCATTGCCAGTAGCATTTTCAAGCACATCAGACCCAATCAGAGAGGTCTCAACACCGTTGGGGGTAGTAAGGGAAAACCGACCTCCTGAAATGATGGTGGAGTCAGTCGCGTTAACGGTCAGATTGCCTGCTGCGCCTGTGCCCGCTGTCGAGGTAAAAATCCTGGCACCATCACGGATGGCGAGCTGACGGGAGGTAATGGTCAAATCACCAGACCGCCCACCAAGGCCATTAGCGGTTTGTACAGTACTGGCTCCGCTAATCGAGATCGCTCCATTTGGGGCAGACAACCCAGCATTTCCGCCATTACGAGTAAACAGGGTGGTGGGAGGGTTAATGACGATATCACCGTTGATCGCTGAGAAATTCAGGGATCCAGCACTGATGTCAGCTCGATTAGCCGTATTTTGAGGTGCGATGTTGATGCTCCCGTTGGCGGTGAGATTCAACATTCCTGGGGTGCCGAGAAATGTCGAAGGAGTCGGCAGGTTGGGCACCAAGTTGATATCCCCGCCGCTGGTGATGATGACATCCCCGTTAGCAACAATGATTGAGTCCCCACGCAGGGTAAAACGACCGTCCACAGTTCGACTCGCAGCAGAAAACTCGACTGTTTCCGACGAATCAGTCGAGAAAACTCTGGTGTTCTCGATGACTAAATTGCGGCCTGCCTCGAAGCTGGCACCCGCCGCCCCGATAAGCAGTTGCCGACCAAAATTATCTACATCGATCACAATATTTTCGGTGGCTTGCAAGACGACTCGGGCATTGGCAGACGCCGCCTGAATCGTTGCGGCGCTGACTGTGCTATCGCCATTGGGATTATCGGCAAACAGAAGGGCGCTGTTGTTGTCTGAGGGCAACTGAGCCGGAACATTAGCGCCCGCGACAACAAAGATATTCCTCGGGTCAAGCAGCAGGGTTCCCGATGTGCCATTGGGCGCTGAGGTATCTACGGTGCCCTGAAAATCGAGAGATTCGCGCCCAGAAATTTCGACAAACCCACCATCACCAGAGATATTACCGCCCTGAGCCTCAACTCTGCCGTAAAAGCGGGTGATGTCATCGGCCCACACAATCACTTCACCGCCGTCGCCGCTGGCGATCGCATTCGCGGTGATCGCTACTCCTGGCCCAACATAGGTTCGTGACGCATGGGGCAGATCTCCCTGTCCTTGGTAATCTCCCCCAATTTGGACTGTGCCCCCACCCGTCTCACCCGTCACGTCAATACGAGCTTGATCGACTAGCCCAACCTGATTCCCCAAGACCTGAACCGCCCCGCCCGGCGCATTGAGTTGACCATCCACCATGACTGTCTCGCCAAAAAGCGTGATCCCGGCGCGATCGCTGACGCTGAGTACACCGCTTTGCCGAATATCTGCCTGGGGTTGATCGTTAAACTGCACCCCTAGCGGCACACTGACGCTGAGCAATTCATCCCCTGTCGGCACCGCACTAAACTCACTGCCGTCCGCAAAGGTAAAACTGCTGCCTGTGCTGGTAGTGAACGAACCACCGATATCCAGCCGGGCATTCGGTCCAAAAATGACGCCGTTGGGGTTCAGCAAAAACAGGTTGGCGGCGCCCGTGACACCGAGCAGACCATCGATATTTGAGCCATTGCCCCCGGTCACCCGCGTCAAAATATTCTCAATATTGATGGGGTTGGCGAAGTACACCGCCTGCCCGGTGCCGATGTTGAAGTCTTGAAAGCTGTGGAACAGATTGCCGCCGCGCGTCGCTCCTCCCTCAATCAGGTCGGCGGGGTTGCCGCGCACGGGGACTCCGGGCGTAACTACGGAGCTTTCGACCCCCAGGGTGGCATCGGGGATGAGTTGAGCGATCGCAGCGGTGTCCCCCAAGAGCCCCAAAGTCGTCCCTAGCATCCCCGCTAGAGACAGAGTTAGGCAATGCGGCAAACGTCTGAATGCAGCCATAGCCGAGTCGATGACCAGTTGAGAAAAATGATTTAGGTATCGTAACCGAAGGCGGTATAAAGGAACCGTATTTTTTCGGATAAAACGTGATATTTATTTTGAGATAGATAGCTCGTGATGGATCAACAAAGCCTCGCGCCCTCAGGTTGCAGGACTCGATAAAACTCCTGAGAGCGCCACTAAAATCTCAATTCCCCAGCTAGGGCGTTCTGCTCAAGCTAATTTTTGCCTATTTGCCCTGCGGGTAAATCGATGAATCCACTCCAAGATGTCTTTATCTCCTATGGACGGGCGGACAGTCGCGAGTTTGCCGCCCGGCTCAATCAGCGACTGATTGAGTCCGGTCTCGAAGTTTGGTTCGACTTTGACGACATTCCCCTTGGGGTCGACTATCAAAAGCAAATTGATGACGGCATCGACAAAGCCGACAACTTCCTCTTCATCATTTCGCCCCACTCGGTCAACTCGCCCTATTGCGAGTTAGAAATTGAGCTGGCGCTGAAGCGCAACAAGCGCATTTTGCCGATTTTGCATGTCGAAGAAATTAGTCGCGAGACCTGGCAACAGCGCACCCCTGAGGGCACCGAGGCTGAGTGGGAAGCCTACAAAGCGGCGGGTAAGCATTCGCACTTTCCCAACATGCATGCGGCGATTCGCAAAATCAACTGGGTGTACTTTCGCGAAGGGATTGATGATTTTGAGAAATCGCTGCAAGATCTGCTGGCCCTATTTGAGCGCGATCGCGACTACGTCCACCAGCACACCGTTTTGCTCAGCCAGGCGCTCACCTGGCAAGTCAACCATCAGCGCCCGCAAGATTTATTGGTAAATGAAGCGCTGCAAGCCGCTGAGCGCTGGCTGCAAACGGAATTTCGCGATCGCCAGCCCCCCTGTATCCCGACGCGACTGCACTGCCGGTTTATATCCGAAAGCCTGAAAAATGCTCAGGATGGCATGACCGAGGTGTTTTTGAGTCATGCCGAAAGCGATCGCGAAACCTTTGAGCAAATTTATGCCGCCCTGACCCGTGCCGGACTCACCGTTTGGAGCAACTGGCACGACATTCAAACCGGGGTGGACTTTAAGGAAGCGATTAACCGGGGCATTGAAACCACTGACAACGTGGTTTACTTGCTGTCCCCCGAAGCGGCCCAATCACCTTGGTGCCAGCTAGAACTGGACTATGCAATGCAGCTCAACAAGCGCATCATTCCGGTTCTGATTCAGCCGTTGGCTTTAGAGGCGGTGTCGCCAGCGATCGCTGCCCTTCAGTTTATTGACCTCACCGCCGCCCCCCCTGAAGCAGATGGCGTGCCCCAAATTGGCGAGCTGCTGAAGGCGATTAAATCCGAAGCCGATTATTATCACACCCACAAGCAGCTGTTAGTACAAGCGCTGAAGTGGGAGCGCCAATTGCGTAATCCCTGTGTGCTGCTGCAAGGCAAAGAGCTGAATCAAACCGTGGCGTGGCTACAAGTGGCGCAAAAGCGCACTCAACAGCCGCCGTTGCCCCTTCAGATCGACTTTGTGCAGACCAGTTTGCAGCAGCCCGCTGATCTGGGCCTCAACGTTTTCATCATCAGCCATTCGCGCGATCTGACCTTTGCCCGCAAGCTCAACGAAACCCTCCAGATTCAAGGGGAACGCACCTGGTTTGAAACCGATCGGGTCGCCGCCAGTGCCGAACTCACGACCCTGATTACTCAAAATATTGAACGGGCTGAAAACGTCGTCGTGGTCGTTTCGGTAGAGGCGTTGGCCGACCCGCCTATTTTGGCTGATTTGCAGACGGCGCAGACGCTATCAAAACGAGTGATCGCGGTGTCCTACCAGGCTGAGGTGATGCCGCTGGTGAACCAATTAAGAACAAAACTGGCTCATCAAAGTTTCTCCGACGGCCCCAGCCAACCGGAACCGACTGCCCTGCCAGCCGCCCTGATGACCAGTTCTTGGGTGGATTTTTGCGATCGCGATGGGGATTTCGTCGCTAACTTTGGCAATTTGTACCGCATTCTCAAAAGCCATCCTGACCATGTGCGCAACCATACGCGCTTGCTCATGCGGGCCACCAGTTGGGAGCAGGCCAACCGCGATGATAGTGCGTTGCTGCGCCCCAAAGAGTTACCGAAAGCCGAGCAGTGGCTGGCCACCGCCGCCGACCTGTCACCGCCCCCCGCTGACCTGCACAAAACCTATTTGCAAGCCAGTCGAGACGTGCTATCGCGCAAAGTCAAGCCGCGATCGGTGCTGGGGGTGAGCCTCGGCGCCACCCTCCTCATTCTGATGGCTCGGTTTATGGGACTGCTGCAAGGGGCCGAACTGTTGGCCTACGACCATCTCTTGCGCCAGCGTCCCAACGAACCGCAGGACGATCGCTTTCTCACGGTCACCATTGACGCCGACAGCGGCTCTTACCTGCGCGAGGGCCTCATCAGCGAACGCTACACCCCCAGCATTGGCACCCTGCCCGATGATGCCCTCATCGAGGTTTTGCGTATTCTGCAGCAAAATCAAGCGCGCTTGGTCGGTCTGGACTTTTACCGCGATTTTCCCGCCAATCCAGAGCTGAAAAGCCTCTTGGAAGCGAGTGACAACTTTATTGCGGTTTGTAATCTGTCGCAAGGCGGCACGGGCGTCCAGCAACCCAGCGAAGTCGACAGTGCTCAGGTCGGGTTTGCGAATATGGCGGGTGATCAGCAAGCCGGACTCAGTTATGTGCGCCGTCACTTTTTGATGGATGGTGCCGATCCGCCCGATTGCGACACCAACACGGCGTTTAATCTGTTGCTGGCTCAGCGCTATCTCGCTCAAGAAGGGGTTGTCTTTAGCAGTCCAGCCAAGCCCGAAGGCGGCTTTAGGGGGAACGGGATGAACCTGGGCGAAGTGGTCGTGCCTAACTTATTTGTGGCGCGTGGCCCTTATTACAACGCGGCCGAGTTGCAAGGCTATCAAACCCTGCTGAACTTCCGCACGGCGCCCAATCCAGACGAAAATATTGCCAAAGATGCCACCCGCTTTGCGCCCCAAGTGACGTTAGAAGCCCTGCTCACCGGACAGGTGCCTCGGGAACTGATTGCCGATCGCATCGTCCTCATCGGCTATACCGACTTAACCGATCGCAATGCCGACTCTTGGGATACCCCCTATGGCCAAATGCCCGGAGTCTTTTTGCACGGGCAAAAGGCGAGCCAACTCATCAGTGCAGCGTTGGATGATCGCCCGCTGCTCGGTTGGTGGTCACTCGACAAAGAGCTGTTGTGGATTGCGGCCTGGGCGATCGCGGGGGGGCTGTTAGCCCGACAGCTCATTCGCTGGCCCCGGCTGGCTGGGGGCTGGGCGATCGCGGTCGTCCTACTGTACAGCAGCTGTTGGCTGGCTATGGTCGCCTACTCAGTCTGGATTCCCTTCGTGCCCGCCCTGCTGACCTTGACAATCAGCACCGGAGGCATTTCAATTCTCAGCTATCGTCTCCGCCATCCCTAACCCTCTTCCCCCATCGCCCCCGCCCGCCCGGCCCCAGGTTGGGGCGATCGCGGCCCCCCATTATCCCCGTCCAAGTTCGTTTGCTACCTATTCCTATTTCTTCTGCGAGTCACGATGAAAATTTCTGCACCCTGCTCTCACTCTTTGGTCCCTGCGCTTGGCCGCAGTGCGATCGCGCTGGCTTTATCCACCCCTCTGCTTCTCGCCAGCAGCACTACCGCCCAGGCTGGCCTGATTGATACGATTCGCGGCATCTTTACGGGCGATACTGGTGAGGGCGCTGCTGGCACGAGTCGCGGTGGCGCTATTCGGGACGAATTTTGTGAACCCGGGGCCGCCGTGGCGATCGCCAAAACCTGGCGACTGTCGGCCCTCGTGCCCGAAACCGCTCAGCAGACGGCCCAATCGGCACCCTCCATTTTTGTGTATCTCGACCTGGAAACGGTGGCTGATGCCCAGGCCAAGCAACAGCTGCCCCAAACGAATCTGAAGCAAGGCATTCTCGACTATGGGGAAGAAGATTTAGATCAATTTAGAACCGGTGAGCGCATCGATTTGCTGCTGGAACTCGTGCTGAGCGACGCCGAAAATAATCCCGAGAGTTTTCGGCAGTACTACTTTGCGCTGCCCGATGACGATGCCGTCGTCGAGCTGCCCCTACCGCTAGAGTCGCCGTTGGCAGTGGGGCAAACTTACCAGTGGACGGCCCGGCTGCTCTGTCGCAGACTCACCGCTGAGGGCACCGTGAGTAATGAGTCAGTGGCCGCTTCGCCAACCAGGCTGAATGAGGTCGAGCAAACCTCCGTGTTTGGCTTTATTACCCGAGTGCCGAGCAGCGCCGAACTAGAAACCGCGATCGCCAGCAACGACCCAGAAGCCCGCTATCAAGCCTACATCGACAACCAATTATGGTTTGAGTTGGTCGCTGATTTGGCGACTGTCCCCAATGCTCCCGAATGGCCCTCCCTGCTCGAGGCGTGGGATATTCCGGTGACGGATGCGGCCCCGCAAACCCTACAGCCCCTACGCGAAGTCTCATCAGAGAATTAATCTCCGGCGTTAGAGCCCAGGGTTTCCATCGACTGCCGGTAGCCCGCCACCGACGACACCAGCAAGGCATGAATGCGCCTGCAGCGGTTGGCCTCAAAGTCCGCGACCCGACAGGCTGCAAGGTCTTAGGCGATCGCGGCTTGGGGCTGCGTCAGTCAGCGTCTGAAGAACAATGGTCAGCCAGCGTCTGAAGCTCTAGGTTTAAGCCCGCAAATCGGCAGCCCCGGTTTTATCTTGGGTGAGTTAACCAGCTCATCAGCTCGGGTGCATCCCACTTTTGCAAATTGGCCCACCCTGCGGGAAGAGCAAGGCTCTACATCCCCCAACCCCTTCTCCCAGTTTTGGGAGAAGGGGGGCCGGACAAGTCCCTCGCTCAACGCTGGGAGAGGGATTTAAGGTGAGGGTAACGAAACTGGGATGCGCCCCATCAGATCGCTACGGAATGAGTGATTAGGTCAAGCTAGAGCCTGACATCATTCAGTTCTCAAAGCCTCATCACCAAGGCACAATTGGCTCTGATTAGACTTGAGACAATAAGTACAAAAAGACTGGCCCTCAAGGTTTCTAGCGTTGCTTGAAGACGTGCCAGAGAAATGTCGAACACCGTTTATAAGATGAGTTAGGTATCTTCGCCGAGGAATAATTAAAGGCAACTTGCATTCCCGTTTTGAATGACTTTTAACGCAGATTAACGTTCGTGAAAAAATAATTTATGCCTTAATGTTTGCCAGATTTAAACATCGGGAAGAATTATTTTTGAATAGATAATGTGGTCACAGCACACGACTGAAGGCACCTCCCTTTAGCCAGTTGGCCAATTGGGCACTTCAATCGGGAGGAGGGTGATCATGGCAGAGCTATCCAATCTCCGGCAGCAGCTAGCCGCCGCCCAAGTCCAGATTCAGCAACTATCTCACCAGCTGACGACAGAACGGGCCACCGCCGCCGCCACCCAAGCCCAGTTGACCGACCAACTGAACCAGCAGACTGAGCAGTTGCACGCCTTAGAGGCGAAAACTGAGCAGCTACAGCACCTGATTAATGCCAGCCCGGCCACGACCTATCGATGTGAGGCGGCGGTGAACTATGGCTGCACGTTCATTACGCCCAATATTCAGGCAATTTTGGGATATTCCCCAGAGGCTGTGCTGAGCGAACCGCAGTTTTGGCCACAGCGGCTGCATCCAGACGATACGGAGCGAGCCCTGGCAGACCTTGCTCAGCTATTTGAACAGGGCCATTTGGTCAACGAATATCGCTTTCGCCATCGGGATGGCCATTATGTGTGGCTACGAGATGAACGGAACGTATTGCTAGATGACCAGGGTGACCCAGCCACGGTGGTGGGCTATTTCACGGATATAAGCGAGCAGAAACGGCTGGTGGCCGATCGCGCCCAAACTGAACAGCGAGTCGAGCAAGAACTGCAACGCATTGCGGAGGAAAATCAGCAGTTTCGTCAGGTCTTGGCTGAGCAAGCGGCCACTTACCGGCACCTGTTTGACGGCAACCCCCAGCCCATGTGGGTATATGACCTGGAAACGCTGCAATTCCTAGCGGTTAACGATGCCGCGATCGCCAAATACGGCTATTCCCGGGCAGAATTTTTGGCCATGACCATTGCCGACATTCGCCCCGCCGCCGACGTGCCCCGGCTGCTGGCAAACGTGGCCCAGGTCGATACTGGACTCGATCTGGCGGGAATCTGGCAGCACTGCCTGCGCAATGGTCAGATCATTCAGGTCGAGATTGTGTCTTACGCCCTAGAGTTCGAAGGGCGACGGGCAGAACTGGTAATGGCTCAGGATATTACTCCACGGGTCGCCGCTCAACAAGCCCTCCAGGAGCTCAATCGGGCTCTAGAGCAAACCGTTGCTGAACGCACTGCTGCCCTACATCAGAGCCAGGCAGAGATCCAGGCAGTGCTGAATAATTCGCCCTTCAAAATCTACGTTGAAGATTTGGCCGGACGCTATCGCTTTGTTAACCAAGCGTTTCTCACCCTTTTGGATCGCCAACTCGAAGAGGTGTTAGGCAAAACGCCCTTTGACCTGTTTCCGGCCCATATTGCTGAACAGTTTCGAGCCAATGAGCAGTCGCTGATCACCCAAGGCAATGTGCAGCAGTTTGAAGAAGTCGTTTTGATCGATGGTGAAGAGCGCACCTTGTTATCCCACAAGTTTTGGTTGCGAGATGCCCAAGGCGAGGCGTATGGGCTCTGCGGTATGTCGATAGATATTACCGATCGCAAAGCTATGGAAGCCGAACTGGAAGACAGTCGCGATCGCCTGCAAGCCGTCATCACCGCCTTACCCGATCTCGTCTTTCGGATGACGCGGGAGGGGCGATATTTAGACTTTTATCCCTCGGCGTTTACGCCCAACATTGGCAGCCTGGATGATTTGACCGGCCATCTAATGACGGACGTCTTACCCGTTGATATTGCCCAAGCCCATTTGTTTCGCATTGAGCGCGCCCTCAGAACCCAAAAACTGTGTGTGAGCGAGCAGCGCATTGAGTTGCACGGCCAAGTGCGCTACGAAGAAGTGCGAGTGCGGCCCTGTGGCGCGGACGAAGTGGTCTTTGTGATTCGCGATATCACGGCTCGCAAACAGCAAGACCTGCAAATCCAACATCAACTCGCCGCCATTGAGGCCGCTGTCAATGGCATTGCCATTTTGCAAAATGACCAATACCTGTATTTAAATCGGGCCCACCTCGACCTGTTTGGCTATACCCAGCCAGAATTGGTCGGGCAACCGTGGACCATGCTATACGGGCCAGACGAATTGGCTCGCATAGAACAGGACATTTTGCCCATCGTGGCTCGTGATGGTGCCTGGAGCGGCAACGTTAGGGCCACTCGCAAAGACGGCACCACGTTTGATGAGGGGATATCGCTAACGCTCACCCCGGATGGGTTGCTGATTTGTGTGTGCGAAGACATCAGCGATCGCAAGGCCGCCGAACGAGCCTCAAGAGCCTCGCAAGCCTTTTTGCAAACCGTATTAGATACGGCCCCCATCGCCATATTTTGGAAAGATGTGCAAGGGATCTATCGGGGGGGCAACGCCAAAACGGTGGAGGTGTTTGGGCTTTCCTCACTCGATGAATTGCTGCATCACACCGATCAGCAAATGGCCTGGCCGCCAGAGATTGTCGAGGCCATTCAAGCCCAAGATCGGCAGATTATCACCACTCAAGAACCGTGTCTCAACATCGAGCAGCACTTAGTGACGACGACTGGCGTCGAAGTTTGGGTTGAGATCAATAAAGTTCCCCTCTGCGATGAAAATGGCCAAATCACGGGCATTTTGGGCACTGCGCAAGATGTGACCCAACGCAAGCGCGCCGAAACTGAGTTGCAAAATTTGACTGATCGCCTCTCCCTGGCGTTGGAAGCTAGTGCGATCGGCACCTGGGATTGGGATTTAGCCCACGAAGTGTCTTGGGATGCGCAAATGCATACCATCTACGACTTGCAACACCCTGACGACCGGGCCGTTTACGAGACCTGGAGCAATAGCCTGCATCCCGATGACCGAGAGCGAGTAGAGGCGCTGTTGCAAGCAGCCCTGCGGGGCGAAGCCGACTATGAAACTGAGTTTCGCATCCGGCGACCCGATGGCGAACTGCGCTGGCTTTATGCGATCGCCCTGGTGCAGCGAGACCCTCAGGGGCACCCGACCCGAGTGGTCGGCATTAACCAAGACATCACCGATCGCAAAGCAGCAGAAGGGCAACTTTTGCATCTCTCCAATCGCCTTTCTCTCGCCTTAGACGCAGGCCAGTTGGGCGTTTGGAGCTGGGACTTAGACCAGCAACTCTATTGGGATGCGGCGTTATGCCGTATGTATGGCATTCCCGAAACCAGCCAGCTAAACTCCTGGCAAGCATGGCGCAGCCAAATTCACCGTGATGATATTGGGCGGGTCGAGGCACTGATGCAGGCCGCCATTGAGGGTGCCCCCTACACCGGGGTCGAGTTTCGCATCTGGCACACCAACGGCGAACTGCGATGGATGCAATCCTTTGCCCAAGTGCAGCGCGATGACCAGGGCCGCCCGGTGCAGTTGGTCGGCCTTAATCGCGATATCACTCACCGCAAGCGAGCCGAACTAGATCTGGTCGCTTATGCCCATGAGATCGAAGATCTATACAACAACGCCCCCTGCGGTTATTGCTCTTTTGATGCCGAGGACCGTGTGACCCGCATCAACGACACCGCCCTGCGGTGGCTCGACTATCCACGGGAGGCAGTGCTGGGGCAACCCATGACGCAGTTCATCACCGTCGCGAGTCATGCCACTTATCAAGCGCAAAAAGCGCTGTTGGTTGAGTCAGGTCAGCTCAGCAACCTGGAATATGAAATCACCCTGCTGGGCCGCGATGGTGCGCACTTGCAGGTGCTGATGAGTGAACAGCTGGAAAAAGATGAGACGGGCAATATTTTGGGCAGTCGGGCCACCCTGGTGGACATCCGCCAGCGGCTCAAGGCGGAACGATTGCTAAAACAGCAGTTTGTCCAAGAAAAACAGTTGCGGGAAATCACCCAGCATATGCGCCAATCCCTAGACCTATCGGAGATTTTGCCCGTGGTGACCCAGCAGGTCAAGCAAATGCTGGGGGGCGATCGCGTCATTGTGTTCCAGCTGTTGGCGGATGGTCATAGCCGCATCGCAGCGGAAGCCGTCAGCCCCGAGTTTCTGGCGCTGCATGAGCAACCCTGGGCAGATGAAGTCTGGCCTCAGCAGATGCTGGAGGTTTATTGTCAGGGGCAACCCCGCATTGTGCCAGACGGGATGCCCAATCCCTGGACGGACTGCCCGCAAGACTATGCTCGCCAGGGGCAGATTCAATCCAAAATTGTGGCCCCCATCCTCACTGACCTATTTGAGTCTGCCACTCACCGACGGGTTAACCCCCAGCCGGTCCGTAAACTCTGGGGTGTGCTGGTAGTCCATGCCGGTCAAGAGCCGCGGCAGTGGCGACCCTCGGAAGCCCAGCGACTCCAGCAAGTTGCCGATCAGCTGGCGATCTCGATTCAACAAGCCCACCTATTTGAGCAGTTGCAGCAAGAGTTGGGCGATCGCCAGCGGGCCGAACAACAACTGGCCGAGCGCAACCAGCAACTCTCTGTCAGCAACCAGGAATTGGCACGCGCCACCCGCCTCAAAGACGAATTCCTCGCCAATATGAGTCATGAACTGCGCACTCCCCTCAATGCCATTCTCGGCATGGCCGAAGGACTGCAAGAGGAAGTCTTTGGCCCGGTTACCGAGCGCCAGCAGCGCAGTCTTGTCACCATCGAGCGCAGCGGCACCCATCTGCTGTCGCTGATCAACGACATTCTGGATTTATCCAAAATTGAGGCGGGCCAGCTCGAACTCGAATTCGCTGTTCTGGATGTGGATTTGCTTTGCCAGTCCAGCCTCACTTTTGTCAAACAGCAGGCTTATAAAAAGCAACTCCAGCTCACTACCCAGATGCCGTCCCGTCTGCCGGCTCTGTATGGTGACGAACGTCGTCTGCGCCAGGTGCTCATTAACCTGCTTACCAACGCCGTCAAATTCACGCCGGCAGGCGGCCAAGTCACGCTGTCAGTTACCTATACTCCCTTCACATTAGAATTGGCCCGCCGCCACGATATTGTTCATCCCCAGGCCGATGCTGCCACTACCGTCGGCGTGCTGGCCTTGGCCGTGACCGATACCGGCATTGGCATCAGCGCCGAAAATGCTCAAAAGCTCTTCCAACCCTTCGTCCAGGTCGATACTGCGCTTAATCGTCAGCACGAGGGCACCGGGCTCGGGCTGGCCCTGGTTAAACGCATTGCCGAGCTGCACGGCGGCCAAGTCGAACTCACGAGTGAAGTCGATCGCGGCAGTTGTTTCACTGTGCGGTTGCCGATTTTGGCTACGGCGGCGGCTACCATGGGCGATCGCCCAGCGAGGATGGCTGCTCCGGGCACGGTCGATCGCGACACCGCGCCCCTACTTTTGCTCGTCGAAGACAACGAAGCCAATATCGCCACCACCACCGCTTATTTGACCGCTAAAGGCTATTACCTGATCGTCGCCAACACTGGCCTAGAGGCCATCCATCTAGCCCAAACCACGCAGCCAGACTTGATTTTGATGGATGTGCAAATGCCCGAGATGGATGGCTTTGAGGCGATCGCCCAGCTGCGCCAAAATCCCGATCTGGCAGCGATACCCATCATTGCCGTCACCGCCCTCGCCATGGAGAGCGATCGCGATCGCTGCCTCGCCGCCGGAGCCACTGCCTACATCAGCAAGCCGATTCGGCTAAAACAGCTTGCCCAAACGATTCAAGAGCTGCTGCAGCCTTGACCCGCCACCAGTCTCCGTTGCTAGGTTTCGGCAATCCCCGCTGGGCTGAGTCCCCAAGCGCCCTTCTCTCAACGTGCGATCCCCCGCCCTCTCAATCCTTTCCAGGCTTGCCTGCCCCCTCATGCCAATCGTCCATGACCCTGGCGCGATCCCCCGAACAATGCCAACCGGGGATATCCCGGCGGCGCTAAGGGGACGGGTCCCTTGTGCTGGCTCTAGCGGTATCGTTCTTGTCCCCACAGGGACCCGTCCCCTGACGGGGCGATCGGGGAGCTGTTTTTAGAGCAAATTCTGTTTACATATCCCCCATTTATCGTGACGAACGCTCCCTCCGAGATGCCGATTTTGCTTCGGGTTGCTTGGCTTTAGATGCAGTATTCCAACTGGGCAAGTCAGACCCTCGCAAATATTAAAACTACGCCACCCAGCATTCTCCCCATAGTTTTGGTCATGCCAGCCAATCGGGAACACTCAACCGGGAACACTAAATACGGTTAGCCAATACAAATTTTGAATCGCGAATGCCCATCAAGTCCACAGCCAGCCAGTCAAATCACAAATCCTGGTTAACAAAGGTTAGGAACTGCTCGCCCTAGCTTGAGCTGCCCAACCATCACATTCTCCGACCGCATTGATGTCGCCCAAACGCATCTCATCAAGCAGCCATGAGGAAAGCGAGATCACAGCAATCTTTCCCAACTCAAGTTTCAATTAGCAGAATCTCTAATGTCATTTTTTGGGGTGAGATTCAGGCTTGTAGACATGGCGACGAGCCCCCAAAACCTATCTACATCATCTGAGGGATGACTATCAGCTATGCAATCTATCTCCATCTTGGTCATCGATGACGATCCCACCAATCTTGAAGTCGTCGAAACCATCTTGATGGCCCACGAGGGTCGCTGGAATAGCGATCTCTCCTACCAACTGCACTACGCTAGCAGCGGCCCCATGGGCATTGATCAGCTCGCTACCTGTAATCCTCACCTGGTGTTGCTAGACGTGATGATGCCCGGCATGGATGGCATCGAAGTCTGCCAGCGGATCAAAGCGATGCCTCAATGGCAAACTGTGCCCATCATCATGGCTACCGCCTTAAACCAAAAACAAGACATGGCCCGGTGTTTGGCCGCCGGAGCCGATGACTTTATCAGTAAACCCCTCAACGGGATTGAGCTCAGCGCTCGCATCCAAACCATGCTGCGGATCTATGAACAGCAGCGCCGCCTGGCTAACTTTAATGCGCAACTAGAGGCCAAAGTGCAAGATCGCACCGCCGAGCTACGTCGCATGATTGTGCAGGATACTCTGACGGGCTTGCCCAATCGGGCGGGCCTATTGGAAAATCTGCAAGCTCAACTGGCCGCTGGCGAAACCGCTTTGGCTCTGGTTCAACTTGACCTCGACGATTTTCAATTGGTGAATGATTCCCTCGGTTATGACGTGGGCAATCAGTTTCTCCTGGCGATCGCCGAACGATTAAAAGCTCACTTGCAGCCCCAAGACCAGTTAGCGCGGGTCGGTGAAGATGAGTTTTGCTGGCTGCGTCTGGGCGTGACCACCCAAGCCGAGATGGATTCACTGGTCGCCAGATTACTGAACTGTTTTCAGCAGCCCTTTATGGTCGGGGAATTAGAAATCTATGCCTCAGTTTGTGTGGGCACAGTCTTAGGTGAAGACAGTGATCAGGCTGCAGAGGCTTTCCTCCAAGCGTCTGACACTGCTACCTATCACGCCAAAAAGCATGGCAGAGGAGGTGTCCAGCGGTTTGAGCGGGTGATGCATCAGGCTAGCCTCAATCGCCTGACCCTCGAAAATGATTTGCAGCGGGCATTAGAACGGCAAGAATTCGTCACCTACTATCAACCCATCGTAGATTTGCAGACTCAACAGTTTGCTGGCTTCGAAGCCTTGGTCCGGTGGCAGCATCCTGAGCGGGGCATGGTGTCGCCGGGTGAGTTTATTCCCTGCATGGAGGCCACCGGGCTCATCGTGCCAGTGGGCATGGTGGTGTTGCAACAGGCCTGCGAACAACTGCACCGCTGGCACCAGCAGGGGCATGCCCACTGGACCATGAGTGTAAATCTGTCGGTGCGCCAATTTGCTTGCCCTACCCTAGTGCAGGATATTGACCGCATTGTGGCGCTCACGGGCGTTAATCCGGCTTACCTGAAACTCGAAATTACTGAAAGTGCCATTATGGACAATGCCGAAGCGGCCATTGCCATTACTCAAGAACTGCGATCGCGCGGCATCCAGATCAGCATCGACGATTTTGGGACCGGCTATTCGTCATTGGGATATCTCCATCGCTTTCCAGTGGATGCACTTAAAATCGACCGTTCCTTCGTTGTCGCCATGGAGGTCAACGGCAGTGATTATCCCGTTGTGGACACCATTCTGGCTCTCAGTCATCAACTTAAAATTGCCGTGATTGCCGAAGGTATTGAAACTCAGCAACAGCTAGAGCTCCTTCAAGGTCGAGACTGTCAATATGGTCAGGGATATCTGTTCTCTCGTCCCTTATCTGCAGCTGATCTGGAGACGTTGTTAAAGGCTACGGTCAACTCCGGTTAAAAATTCAGTGAATTGGAAATTGGTTGTGTTGGAATCAAACATGAATGTCTAAATAGGGCATCAAGGTCAGTGATCATATGCAATTTGATTACAGTTTTCATGAGTCGTTAGACATCAAGACCTTTCACGCGATCACAACATTCACTCAGGACAAAATACATCTTGAGAATAGACCTGGAAAAGACACATGAATCACCTTAAAACTAAACACCTTCCCCATCTATGACAGCCCCTATAGACAAGTAGCCAAATCATCGACACGGTTTGTTCGGATCCGCTCATTCGGCATCTGAGTCCAGCGCTTAGTCTGCCTGCGTCGGCGTATGCGATGAGTTTGGTCAGCCATCTTAACGAGCCTGAAAAGCTGAGTCGGTAGCCTCATTAAAGAAGCCCCCCTCTATAGCGATTGCCTACGCTGGGTGGCACAACACGGCCCTCACAGCATTCCTTTAAAGACCAAAAAACTGAGCCATCGGGTACCGAGTGACTCAGTCTTGAAATGTAAGTTTAATGAGGACTCTGACGATTAAGCATCGTCACCTAATCGGGCACTTATGCAGCGGTACTCGCTTCTTCGACCGTGGCCTCACTGGCCTCCGCCTCGGCGGGTGCATCATCTGGCAGTTCAACATCGATTTTGGCTGTCGGGGCATTGAGCAACAGTTGAATACCTGCTGCGACCTCACGATATGGGCGGTCTTGCAAATAATTTAGTAACGCATTGCGCTGCTGTTCAGAAATCAGATAAACGGTTCGCTTAGTAGTTGCCACGAGTCACCTCAACCGTAGTTGCACGGAATTGCATTGTGTTCAGAATGTAAAGGTATTTAACGACAGCTCTATTCAGACTTATTTTTGTGTCTAAACAGGTGATTTATGTTCACCAAACTGCCTCAAATCCTCCGACAATCTAGAGTATTCCCAGGTTTTTACGGACGTATCAGTAATACAACGTAAATTTCAACAAGTGGGCAGAGACTCTTCACCCTTTTATCGGTAGATCTAGCCTGTTATCGGCCATTTTGGGGGTGCTAGCTTCCAAGATATGGTCATGGGTATCTGAGCATGGGTAGCGGTGTATCTTCTTCCAGTCATCTGTCAGGTTTAAATTCCGAGTCTTTTCAACCTGTAGTTGAACCTGTCGTCCTCACAAATTTGCTGGAAGGCGAGTCCAATGCTCCTCCAAGTAGTTCTCCCATCGCTGAAGATGTTGACCTGGCGGATTTGGACATTGGGGCTAATAGCCAGACTTTAGAGCTAGAAGGTGGCTTGTCCGCATTGCTGACGCCGCCGCTAGAGTTCACTTCAGTTCCCGCCAATGGCAATGGAGCTACTCGTCTCATCGGTGATACTGACGCCCTGTTGCCAGCCGCCCAAGACGCCGCAGAAACCCTCGCGACCATCACGCCTTCGATCTCCCTCGCCCGCGAAATCGTCTTCGTGGATGCCCGCGTTGACCATTTCCCCGACATCATCGACTCGGTTTCAGAAGGGGTCGAAGTGTTCATTCTGGATTCTGAAGTTGACGGCATTGACCAAATTACGGAGATTCTGAGCGATCGCACCGACGTGGACGCCATCCACATCATTTCTCACGGTGGCAAGGCGGCTCTGAGCCTGGGCAATAGCCAACTTACCAGCCAGAATATTGCCCGTTATGCCCTCAAAATCGATGGCTGGCGATTAGCATTGACCGAGCGGGCCGACATTCTGCTGTATGGCTGTAATGTGACGGCGGACGATGATGGGCAGGCGTTTATTGAAACCTTGAGTGCCCTCACCGGGGCGGATGTAGCGGCGTCTGATGACCTCACGGGCAGCCTGGATTTGGGCGGCGACTGGGTACTAGAGTCGCAAACGGGGGACATCGAAGCACAGGTGCTGCAAGTGGATTATGCGGGGGTGCTGGGCGATCGCACCATCCAAAATATCTATGATGCTTGGCAGGCGGGCACCCTGGGCGACCTCAGCAACCTGAACCTGACCGTGGGGGATGGCTCCGTCATCAGCGGCAATTTCACCGTGGTGGAAAACACTGCTGACACCCTGACCCTAAGCGCCACTAGCGTCACCGCCTTCTTTGGCGAAGGTAATGCCACCCCAGAAACCACTGACGACAGCGGCCTGAGTATTACCGCCGACACGCTGAACCTGACCCTGAATGCGGACAACACCTACGCCTATGATTTCACCGGGTCGGCGGTGCTGCAAAATGTATCAGACCTAAGCCTGTCGGCAGATGCGGCGGCGATCTCAGGAACAGAAGCGGGTGTCACCATCGACCTTGCCAACGCCCAGGTTGATTTGGGCGGCGTGGCGCGGCTGGAGAGTCAAACGCTGCAATACAGCAATGTGGACGGCACCTTTGATTTCAGCGCGATGGGGGCCGATGTGTTGCTGGGCCACGGAGCCGCTACCGCTGATGCTAGCGACGATGCCGGGGTGGTGCTCGGTGGCGCTAGCGTTGACATCGACCTGCAAGGGGATGGCTACAGCTACAGCCTAACCGCGACGAATGCTGCGACGACGGGCCTGGATGGCGTCACCGTTGAGGCCAACACCATCAGCGCCAGTGGAGACGGCACGACCGTCACCGCCAACTTGGGACAGGCGGACTTGGCTCTGGGTGAGCAAACCGCCATCAGCGGCGAGCAGCTCAGTCTGACGGTAAAAGAAACCGCTGAAGGCACGACGGTGGATGTGTCGGGGACGGCGCTGTCAGCGTTTGTGGGCCGAGGGGCCGACACGGAAGTGGTGTATGACGACCTGGGATTGGCGATCGCCAACGGCACCCTGGATCTCGACATCGCCGCCGACCAAACTTATACCTATAACCTGACCGCCGATAGCGCCAGCCTTCAGGGCATTGCCGACCTCTCCCTCTCCGGCACGAATATCAGCGCCAGCCAAGACGGCACCCGCACCCAGGTCGATTTCGGCAACTTTGCCCTCGCGGCAGACGATAACGTGCTCGTTGCTGGTAGTGCGTTGCGCTACGCCGCTGACGCGGACAATCTCCTTTTTGGCACTGCCAACGCCACGGCCTTTTTGGGTACGGGCTACGGCACTGCCGAGGTGCTCGGGGTGGAACTCACAGCGGCCACGCTGGGGCTAGCACTCTACGGTCAAGCCGATGCGGATCCCACCTATGCCCTCAAGGCTACGGGCAATGCGGCTTTGCTCGGTTTACCCGAGTTGAACCTGTCCGGAGAACTGGATCTGGCCGTCAATGGTACGGGCGGCGCGGTGAGTGAAGCGATCGCCCTCGCCAACGGTTCCACTCTCGACCTCAGCTTTACCGACGGGGTGGAACTGCCCCGCATCGCTGGCACAGCGGATCTGGACATAGCCGGACTTACTAGTCTGAATGGGGAATTTGCGATCGCGCAGGAATCGGTCGTGACTAACGGCCAACCGGAGAGTCAACTCCGCATTGGCGCGACGGGCGTCAACGCCTTCATCGGGGAAAATGGCGGCACTGCCGACGCCGTGGGGCTGACCCTTAACGATGGGGAACTGGCTCTGTACGCCGAACAAGCTGGCAGCGATCCGGCGACTTACGCTCTCCGCGCCAGTGGGTCGGCGGGCATTGTCGGGGTGGATGATGTGACGGTCGCTGGTTCTATTGATTTGGAACTCAATCGGCTGGGACGGGCAGTGAATGAGACCATTGCCACCCCCAATCAGGAGGTCACCCTCAGCTACAGCGAAGCCGAAGCCAACCTCACCGAAATCGAAGCCAGCTTGGACTTGGGCGTTGCGGGTTTTGCCGAAATCAGTGGCGACTTTGGCATTGATAAAACTGCTGACAGCTTGAAGCTGGGCAGTCGCGACGCCAGCGCCTTCATTGGGGCCAACGGCAGTGGCTTGCAGATCGACGATCTGGATTTGGGCCTGGTGCTCTACACCGATCCTGGCGCTGGGTACGCCCTGGAGGGTAGCGGTGCAGCCGGTTTGGTCAACGTGGACGACCTCACCCTCAGCGGCGAGGTGGATCTCGCCATCAACCGCACCGGGCAGGCGGTGAATGAAACCATTCCGCTACCGGGCGGCGATCGCACCGTTCAGTTTGATACGGGGGCTGATATCACCCAGGTCAGCGGAGCCGCCACCGTCGATGTGGGCGGCCTTTTGAGTATTGACGGCGGGTTGACCGTCGATCAGCAGGTCAGCACCAACGGCGATGTTACCGACACCGACTTGCTGTTCGCCTTCACCGAGGCCACCGCCTTTATGGGCAGCGGTTATGGTACAGCCGCTGCGGTTGGCGTGGAACTCAGCGACGGTAAATTGGGCTTGGTTTGGACGCAGAGTACGAACGCCGTCACTAGCGAAACCACCCAGGGCTTTGCCCTCAAAGGGACGGGGAGCGGTGCCCTGCTCGGCGTCAATGAGGTGGGTCTCAGCGGCAATCTCGATGTCGCCATCAACCGCATGGGCGCAGCGGTGAACGAAACCCTGGTGACGCCCACGGGCGAGATTCTGGTGGAGTTTGCCGACGGCAGCGAGTTCACCCAAATTACCGGCGACGCCACCCTGGACTTTGGTGGTGTGGTGCAGTCCTCCGGCCAGTTTGGCATGCAGCAGACCGTGACGGCAGACGGCACCAAACTGCTGATCGGCCTGGACAATGCCACCACCTTCATCGGGTCTGAAGGGGGGACGGATGTCGCCGCTGGGGTGCAGATCACGAACGCCGATCTGGGCCTGGTGATCTACGGCGATGACGGCAGCTATGCCCTCACCAGCAGCGGCGCGGGGGCGCTGATTGGCGTGGAAGATTTGGCCCTGGACGGCACTCTGGCCCTCCGCATCAATGAGACGGGCGGCGCGGTTGACGAAACCATTCCGGTGGGGCTGACTGACTCGCTTCAGGTGCGGTTCACCGAAGCACAGGCCAACCAAATGCGGGTGGAGGGCACTGTTGACGGGACGGCTGCCGATACCCTGGCGATGGGCGGCGAGTTCTCCCTGGAGTGGTTCCTGGATCAGGTGCCGGGTGCCCTGGACCTCACCTCGACGCCGACGGTGGATGACCTGACCCTGGCTCAGTACGACACGACTATTGGGGCCGATCTGTATCAATCCCTGCGCGACCAGCTCGCCGCCGAGAAAGCTCGCCTGGAAGGGGAACAGTCAGAGGTGAAGGGCATCACTGCGACGGTGGATGGCTGGGCCTTTAATGAAGATTTTGTCGATCGCGATCGCGACTGGCTCACCTTTGAGCAGCCCCACGGGTTCACGAATGGACAGGTGGTGGAATACACCGTGGCCGATGGCGAAACGGCGATCGGGGGCCTGACGCCGGGCCAACAGTACGAAGTTACGGTACTGAGCGACACGCGCCTGCAACTGGTCGATCGCAGCACGGGCCAGGTCATTGACTTGACGGACGATGGCACGGGCCTGCATCAGCTCAACGCGGTGCATGAGTTTGCCGCCACCAATCAGTTTGCGGTGGATCTGGAGCAAAATCTGATCCACTTCAGCCAGCCCCACGGCCTCACCAACATGAGCCGGGTGCAGTATGACACGGGGGGCAACCGAGCGATCGGGGGCCTGCGGGATGATCGGCAATACACCGTCGAAGTCATCGACGCGAACACCGTGCGCCTGCGCCATCTGAGCGGCAGCGCCATTGTCGATCTCACCAGCGACAGCGATGGAGAACATACCCTTCGCCCTGTGTTAACGTTTTCGGCGGAGAATGAACTGGGTAGCACGATTGACGTGAGTCGTGACATCATCCAGTTCAATACGCCTCATTACCTCCAAACGGGCGACAAAATTCAGTATTACGAGCCGGTGGATGGTAGCCCTATCGGTGGCACCCTAGATGCCTTGCATCACTACGATGTGGTCACTGCCTACTATGTGGTCAAGATTGATGATCGGTCCATTGCCCTTTCTAAAGACCGTTACAGTCCCACCTATGCCGAACGGATTAACCTCACAAGCCCTGGCACGGGGACTCATACCTTCTCGCTGATTGAACAAAGCGGTCGTAGCCATCTCAGCTATGACAGCGGGCTGAATGTGGTCAAAGGCAATGCTATTCAACTGTGGTCAAATCACGGCTTCCGCACTGGCCAACAGGTGTCCTTACAAATTGGGGCAGGTAAGCGCTATTCCCCCCTCTCTGGCATTACTGCCGATTTTTACAACAACGGTGCTCCGGTTTATCGTCCCACGGCGAACAATACCTATTTCGTCAAGGTGCTGAATAGCAAGACCTTCCGGCTGGCAAAAACCGCTGAAGACCTGGCCCAAGGCAACTATATTAACGTGGCCGAAACGGGACGGAGTACCAGTTTTCGTTTCATGCCTGTGGCAATGCTGCGGGGTAGTGAGGAAATTATCCGGGTAGATACTGCGAATGACCTGATCAACTTTGAGGCGGATCATGGTTTTACTGATGGGGAGGCCGTGCGCTATGACGTGAGTGCCAATCAACGGGCGATTGGCGGTTTAAAGGACAATCAAACCTACTATGTGCAGGTGCTCAACGATCGCCAGGTTCGCCTGTCTAATACGGCTAGTGGCAGTGCCATCAACCTGACCAGCGACGGCACCGGTAATCATCGCTTCCTGAGCACGGGGGCAACGGTGGTGCCCACCAACGATATCCGGGTCGAGGTCGATACCGACACGATTATTTTGCCGGAGGCGATCGCGTTTGAAGTGGGCGAAGCCATCCGCTACGAAGCCGCTGGGGGGCAAGCGATCGGCGGTCTCACCGACGGCACCACCTACTACGTCGCTAGCCTGGACGGCGATCGCCTGCAATTGGCCACCACTGCCGGGGGCGCAGTCATCGACCTGACCGCTGCCGGGGGCACTGGCGACCACCAGTTTGTCCGCGCCAGCCTGGAATTCAACGCCACTAATGACATCGCCGACCAACGCCGAGCGGCGGCTGTCGCCCTCAGCGATCGCCTCTCCAATGAACTGGGCGTCAGCGTCACCCTGATTGAGGGCGATGCCACCTCCACTAACGACCCCACCGCGACGGACGGCACCGAAACCGCCAACCGCAAGGTCAGCTTCCGCGAGGTCTCCGTGCTCTACGACGAGCAGCAGATCGAGAAAACCCGACTGCTGGCGGGCATCACCAACGGCTACGCCTTCATGGGGACGGGGCTCGATACCCCCGACGAAACTGGGGTGAAGGTGGAGAACACTGACATTGGGTTGGCGCTGTATAAGGCGATCGACTTCACGAAGCCGCCAGAAGAACAGACCAATATGACCTATGCCCTGATGGGCGACGGCGACGGTTCGGTGGTGGGGCTACCTGGCATCACCCTCGATGGCACACTGCGGGTGGAATCCAACAGCACTGGGGAAACAGTGCAGGAAACCATCATTACCCCCGGCGGTCAGATTGATCTGAATATCGACGACCCGGCTAACCTGACCCGCATCACGGGCAGCGCCACCCTGGGCATGCTGGATTTCACAGAAATCAGCGGCGGCTTTGAGGTCGTCACCGAGACCGTCGATATCAACGGCGTTCTGGAAAATCAACTGGCGATCGACGCCACGAACATCACCACCTTCATCGGCGCAGGCGCAGACCCCACAGTGGATCTGGGCGTACTGCTCGAAAACATCGACTTCTCCCTAGATGTCCTCCCCGACGGCACCTACGACTACGACTTCAGCAAGGTCACCAATACCGCTCTGCTGCTGAAGAATCTGCCGGACGGGCTGACCAGCATCGGCACCTCCATCGAAACTCTACTCAATCAGGATTGGGATTTCGCCACCATCGAAGGTGGACAACGCCTGAGCTTCAACGTCACTGACTTTGCCCTGGGTGACTTCGGTACCGTCAGCGGCACCCTCAACCTCGATATTCTCAAGGATGCCAACGGCTTTGACCTGAATCTCTCCAGCGATGGCATTAGCTTATTCCTCGGCGACGGCACCGATCCGGCTACGGATATGGGTGTGCAACTGACGGATATTGGCTTCACCCTCGGCCTCCAGAGCGACGGCACCTTCAGCTACGACTTCGACAAGTTGGCGACGACCGCGATCGCCCTCAAGAACCTGCCCGCCGAATTGAGCAGCATCGCCACGGCAATCGAGACCCTCTTCAGCCAGGATTGGGATTTCGTCGCCATCCCCGACCTCCCCAACGCCCAGCGCCTCACCTTCAATGTCACCGATTTTGCCCTGGGCGACTTCGGCACCGTCAGCGGTGGCCTCAATCTCGACATCATCCAGAGTGTCGATGGCTTTGACCTGAATTTGTCTAGTGATGCGATTGACCTGTTCCTCGGCAACGGCACCAACCCGCTCACCGACATGGGTGTGCAGCTCAACGACATTGCTCTCAACCTCGGCTTACAAAGCGACGGCACCTTCAGCTACGACTTCGACAAGCTCGATACCACGGAACTACTGCTGAAGAACCTCCCGGCTGAGTTCAGCACGATTCAAAGCTCTCTGGAAACGCTGCTCAACGGTGATTGGGACTTCATCGATATTCCCGATGTGCCCGATGCCCAACGATTGAGCTTCACCGTCACCGACTTCGCGTTAGGCGACCTCGGCAGCGTCAGCGGCACTCTCAACCTCGACATCCTCAAAGCCGCCGATGGCTTTGACCTGAATCTGTCCAGCCCCGACATCGATCTATTCCTCGGTGACGGCACTGATCCACTCACCGATATGGGCATCCAGCTCAACGACATCGCGGTGTCCTTGGGCCTGCTCAGCGACGGCACCTTCAGCTACGACTTCGCCAAACTCCCCAGCACCGAACTGCTGCTGAAAAACCTCCCGGCTGAATTCAGCACCATTCAAAGCTCCTTGGAAACCCTACTCAACGGCGATTGGGACTTCGCGGAAGTACCGGGCATTCCGGATGCGCAACGGTTGAGCTTCACCGTCACTGATTTCGCGTTAGGCGACCTCGGCAGTGTCAGCGGCACTCTCAACCTCGACATCCTCAAAGCTGCCGATGGCTTTGACCTGAATCTCTCCAGTCCCGACATCGATCTATTCCTCGGTGACGGCACTGATCCACTCACCGATATGGGTGTGCAGCTCAACGACATCGCCGNNNCCTCAATGGCGATTGGGACTTTGCTGAGATTCCCGGTATTCCCGATGCGCAACGGTTGAGCTTCACAGTCACCGATTTTGCGTTAGGCGACCTGGGTAGCGTCAGTGGTACCCTCAACCTGGACATTTTGGCGGCTGCGGATGGTGGCTTCGACCTGAATCTCTCCAGTCCCGACATCGATCTATTCCTCGGTGACGGCACTGATCCACTCACCGATATGGGTGTGCAGCTCAACGACATCGCCGTGTCCCTGGGACTCTTGAGCGACGGTACCTTCAGCTACGACTTCGCCAAGCTCGATACCACTGAACTACTGCTGAAGAACTTGCCCACTGAGTTTAGTACGAGTCAAAGCTCGCTGGAAACGCTCCTCAATGGCGATTGGGACTTTGCTGAGATTCCCGGTATTCCCGATGCGCAACGGTTGAGCTTCACAGTCACCGATTTTGCGTTAGGCGACCTCGGTAGTGTCAGCGGCACCCTCAATCTCGACATCCTCAAAGCAGCAGACGGCTTTGACCTGAACCTCTCTAGTCCTGACATCGACCTGTTCCTGGGTGACGGCACCGACCCACTCACCGACATGGGCGTGCAACTCAACGACATCGCGGTGTCCCTAGGACTGCTCAGCGACGGCAGTTTCAGTTACGACTTCAGCAAACTGCCCACCACCGAACTGCTGCTGAAGAATCTGCCCGCTGAATTCAACACCATCCAAAGCTCGCTCGAAACTCTATTGAATGGTAATTGGGACTTTGCTGAGATTCCCGAAATTCCTGACGGTCAACGTCTCAGCTTCACCGTCACCGACTTTGAGTTAGGCGACCTCGGTAGCGTCAGCGGCACCCTCAACCTGGATATTCTCAAAGCAGCAGACGGCTTTGACCTCAACCTCTCCAGTCCCGACATCGACCTGTTCCTGGGGGATGGCACCGACCCGCTCACCGATATGGGCGTGCAACTCAACGACATCGCCGTGTCGTTGGGCCTGCTCAGCGACGGTACCTTCAGCTACGACTTCGCCAAACTCCCCACCACAGAACTGCTGCTGAAGAACATTCCGCCGGAACTGAGCGGATTGCAAACCTCAGTTGAAAGTCTGCTCAATGGCGATTGGGACTTTGCTGAGATTCCCGGTATTCCTGATGGTCAGCGGCTCAGCTTTAACGTTACAAACTTTGACCTGGGTGATTTTGGACAGGTTAGCGGGCCTCTCAACTTTGATGTGCTCAAGACCGATGACGGCTTTGACCTGCGGGTGAGCAGTGAAGGCATCAGCCTGTTCTTGGGCAATGGCAACGACCCGAGCACCGACATGGGCATCGCTCTGGAAAATGTCGGCTTTGCCCTGACAC
Source organism: Leptolyngbya iicbica LK (assembly GCF_004212215.1). Taxonomy (NCBI): domain Bacteria; kingdom Bacillati; phylum Cyanobacteriota; class Cyanophyceae; order Leptolyngbyales; family Leptolyngbyaceae; genus Leptolyngbya; species Leptolyngbya iicbica. The sequence continues at coordinate 227,703 of NZ_QVFV01000005.1, read as the reverse complement.
TGAACGGTGACGGCAGCTACAGCTACGACTTTGACAAGCTGGATACTAGCGCCCTGGTACTGAAGAACCTGCCCCCGGCGCTAACCAGCATCGGTAACTCTATTGAAACCCTGCTGAATCAGGATTGGGATTTTGCCACCATTGAAGGTAGGCAGCAACTCACCTTTGACGTGAGCGATTTCACGCTGGGTGACTTTGGTCAGGTGAGCGGCTTGCTGAACCTGAACATCGTGAAAGATGCCAACGGCCTTGACCTGACGCTGGGGGGACAGGGGCTGGATGTGTTCCTGGGACACGGCACCGCGACGGCGGATACCGCTGACGACGCGGGCCTCTTGATTGCGGGGGCAACGCTGGAACTGGCCCTGGAAGACACGGCCTACAGCTACACCATTGCTCAGGGCAGCGTGGCTGTGGTCGGGGTGGATGGCCTGATTATTGCTTCGGATGATGTCAGCGCCAGCGGGAACAACACGAGCGGCACCGTCACCCTGACGGGAGTCACCGTGGAGGTGGGGGATAGTGCCCGCTTCAGTGGCGACCAGATGACCTTCACCAGCCAGCAGACAGCAGATGGACAAGTTGTTGACCTGGATGCCGAGGATCTGAGTGCCTTTGTAGGCAGCGGGGCGGATACAGAGGTGGTGGAAGATGACCTGGGGCTGTCCATCGTCAATGCTGACCTGGCTGTGAGCCTGAAGGCCGATCGCTCCTACAGCTACGGCTTCAGTGCGGATAGTGCCGCGCTCTTTGGTCTGGGCGATCTGGATCTGTCGGGAACCACCATCAGTGCCAGCGGCGACGCTTTGGGCACCACCGTTGACCTGGGCAACTTTAGCCTCACGGCTGGGGATAATGCGCTGCTGTCTGGCAGTGGCCTCCGATTCAGTCGCGATGCCGAAACCCTGAAGCTGGGGGCAGCGGGCATTAACGCTTTTCTGGGAACGGGCTACGGGACGGCGGATGCACTGGGGGTAGAACTCAGTGACGCCAGTCTGGCCCTGGCACTCTACGACCAAGACGCTGCTGACCCCACCTATGCCTTTAGCGCGAAGGGATCGGCGGCGTTGTTGGGCCTGTCGGATCTGACTCTAGCCGGGGAACTGGAACTGGCGCTGAATGCGACGGGTGGAGCGGTGCAAGAGAGCCTTATCCTCGCTGATGGCACCACCCTGAATCTGGATTTAGCGGATGCGATCGCTCTCCCCCACATCACCGGAGCCGCGACCCTGGGCATCGACGGCATCGGCGAATTGAGCGGTGCGTTTGCCATTGAGCAAGCGATCGTCGAGTCTGGTGGAACGCAGCAGAGCCAACTGCTGATCGGGGCGAAGAACCTGAACGCCCTAATCGGGAATGCCGATACGGGCTTCACCCTCAATGACGGTCAACTAGCGCTGTATGTGGAACAAGACGGCGCGAATCCGGCCCAGTATGCGCTGCAAGCCAGCGGCGCGGCGGGATTGCAGGGGGTGAGCGGCATTGACCTGTCCGGCTCGTTGGATCTGGATATCAACCGTTTGGGCACCGCGATTGATCGCACTATCGCGACCCCCGACGGCGACCTGAACCTCAACTTCAGCGCCGCCGAGGCCAACCTAGAGCAACTGGTCGGCACTCTGAATCTGGGCGTGGCCGGGTTTGCGGAACTCTCCGGTGAGTTTGGTATCGAGAAAACGGCTGATAGCCTCAGGCTTGGCGCACGGGATGCCAGGGCCTTTGTCGGAGCTAACGAACCCGGCGTCCAGGTCAGCGATGTGGATCTGGGGCTGGTGCTGTACACCGCTGATGGCGGCTATGCCGTGGAAGGGTCGGGCCAGGCGGCATTGGTGGGCTTCAACGGCGTCACGTTAGCGGGAGCCGTGGATCTGGCCATCAATCGCAGCGGTCAGGCGGTGAATGAAACCATTGCCCTACCGGGCGACGACAGGATCGTGCAGTTCGCCACCGGGGACGATGTCACCCATATCACCGGGGGGCTGGTGACGGTGGATGCCGGGGGCTTTGTCACCGTTGATGGTGGCCTTTACTTGAACAAAGTAGACACCGCTGAGGGAACCCAACTCCAGTTGGCGCTGCATGAAGCCAGCGCCTTTGTGGGCAGCGGTGCGGGAACGGCGAATGCCATTGGGGTGGAATTGGGCGACACCACTCTGGGGCTGATTCTCGACACGGCGTCTGGCCAGTACGCTTTGCAGGGCACGGGCAGCGCCGGACTCATCGGCATCGACGGGTTGGGCCTGAGTGGAGAACTGGACATTGCCCTGAACCGCATGGGCGAGGCGGTCAACAGTACCTTTGTCACCCCCACGGGCGAAGTGACGATCGCCTTTGCCGATGGCAGCGAAGTGACGCAAGTCGCCGGAGCCGCCACCCTAGACTTTGGCGGCGTAGTGCAATCTTCCGGACAGTTCGGCGTGCAGAAGACGGTCACCGTGGATGGCAACCTAACCGCGACGAAACTCCTCATCGGTTTGGATAACGCGCAAACCTTCGTCGGTGCAGAAGGCGGCACTGATAGCGCTTCCGGCATTCAAATCAGCGATGGCAAATTAGGCCTGGTGGTCTACGGCACGAGCGATCTGTCCACTGGCACCAGCGACAGCACCTACGCCATGATTGCCAGTGGCGCGGCCTCCATCGTCGGGGTGGATGACCTGAGCCTGGACGGCACCCTGGCAGTCCGCCTCAACGAGACGGGCGGGGCAGTTGACGAAATCATTCAAGTGGGTCTGGACGACTCGGTGCAGGTGCTCTTTACAGAAGAGCAGGCCAACCAGATGCGGGTGGAGGGCACCGTCTACGGCAATGCGGCGGATGCCGTGGCCTTTGGCGGTGAGTTCTCGGCAGAGTGGTTCCTGGAGAAAACGCCGGGAGACCTGGACCTCACTTCAACGCCGACGGTGGACGCGCTGACGCTGGATCAGTACGCCACCACTATCACCGACGATCTGTATCAAGCCCTGCGGGATGACCTGCTGGCAGAGAAAGAGCGACTGGAAGCCGAAAATTCCGAAGTCAAGGCCATCAGCGCCACGGTCGATGGTTGGGCCTTTAACGAAGACTTTGTCGATATCGATCGCGACTGGCTCACCCTGGAGCAGCCCCACGGTCTGGTGGATGGGCAAATCGTGGAATACACAGTCGCGGCTGGCGAAACCGCGATCGGCGGGCTTACTTCTGGTAGCCAGTACGAAGTCGAGATTATCAACGATCTGCGCCTGCAACTGCGGGATCTGGCGACCGGCGACATCATCGATCTGACCAGCGACGGCACGGGCAATCACCAGTTGCGGCAAGTGGAAAGCTTTGCTGCGAAGAACAAGCTCGCGGTGGATGTCGATCGCGACTACATCCACTACAGTCAGCCCCACGGCCTCACCAATATGAGCCGGGTGCAGTACGAAGCGGGTAGCAACGCTCCCGTCGGTGGCCTGAAGGACGGCACCCAGTACACCGTGGAAGTCATCGACGCCGATACCGTGCGCCTGCGCCATCTCAGCGGCAGCACTGTCGTCAATGTCACCAGCGACAGCCAGGGCGACCACCGCCTGCTCCCGGTACTCACCTTCGATGCCTACAACGAGTGGGGCACCACCATTGATGTCGCCAACGATGTGATTCGCTTTGACCGCAAGCACAATCTGCAAGATGGCGACAAAATCCAGTACTACTATCCCAAAGATGGCAGTCCGATCGGCGGCACTTTCGACAGTTTGCACACATCCACGGTGGTTCATCCCTGGTACGTGGTGCGGATCAGCGATCGCGAAATCGGCCTGAGGGATCGTCGGGGCAACCGATTGGACTTCACCAGTCCCGGCACGGGCACCCATGCCTTCTCGCTCATCGAACAAAGCGGTCGCGATCATCTCGGCTATACCAGCGGCCTCGACGTGGTGAAAGGGAATGCGATTCGCCTGTGGTCGAGTCACGGGTTCTACACCGGGCAGCAGGTTTCGCTCCAGATTGAAGCCGGGAAACGCTATTCTCCCCTCACGGGCATCAACGCCGACTTTTACAACAACGGTGCGCCCGTCTATCAGCCCCTGCCGAACAACACTTACTTCGTCAAGGTGCTGGACAACAAGACTTTCCGGCTGGCGAAAACCGCTGAAGACCTCGCCCTGGGCAACTACATCGACGTGGCCGAAACGGATCGGAGCACCAGCTTCCGCTTTATGCCAGTAATGATGCTCCAGGGACGGCAGGAGATCATCCGCGTCGATACTAGCGCCGAAACCATCAACTTCGACTCGGCCCACGGCTTCCGCGATGGTGAAACCGTGCGCTACGACCTGAACGCCAACCAGCGGGCGATCGGCGGCCTCCAGAAGGGCGAAACCTATACCGTGGATGTGGTCAACAGTCAGCGGATTCGCTTGCTGGATGACCAGGGCAATACTGTAAACCTGACCCGCGACGGCTCTGGCAGTCACCGCTTCATTCGCACGGGCACCCCCTTCGACCCCGAAAATGACATCAAGGTCGATGTTCAGGCGGACACGATCGCTCTCCCCAACGCCGGAGAATTCCAGGTGGGCGAAGCGATCCAGTATCGCGCCTCTGGCTCAGCCATTGGTGGCCTCATCGATGGGGCGACCTACTATGTGGCAAACGTAACCGGCGATCGCCTCCAACTCGCCGCAACGGAGGACGGCACCGTCATCAACCTGACCACTGATGGCGGCAGTGGCGACCACCAGTTCCTCAAGACGGGGATCGAATTCACCGCTACGAACGATATCGCCGAACAGCGGCGGGCAGCGGCAGTGGCCCTGAGCGATCGCCTCGCCAACGAACTGGGCATCAGCGTCACCCTCACCGCTGGGGATGCCACCTCCACCAACGATCCGACGGCGACGGACGGTACGGAAACGGCCAATCGCCAGGTTAGCTTCCGCAATGTCTCCGTGCTCTACGACGAAGAGCAGATCGAAGCCACCAAGCTGCTGGCGGGGATCACCAACGGCTACGCCTTCCTGGGTGAGGGCTACGGCACCGAGAATGAAATCGGCGTCAAGGTGACCGACACCAACTTTGGCCTGGGGCTGTACAAAGAAATCGACTTCAAAAAGCCCCTGACCGAGCAGGAGAAAATGACCTTCGCCTTCATGGGCGTGGGCACTGGAGCCCTGGTGGGCCTCTCCGATGTCACTCTGGACGGCGACCTGAAGGTCGAGGTCAACCGCACTCAGCAGCTCGTCAACGAACTCATCACGACTCCGGGCGGCGAAATCCAGCTCCAGATTGACACCGACGCTGACCTCACCCGCGTCACGGGCAACACCGACCTCAACATCGCCGATACCCTGACTCTGTCCGGCAACTTTGGCATCGAGCACACCATTGACAGCACTGACCCCGGCGCGATCGCCAAGCTCCTGCTGGGAGCCACCGATGTCACCGCTTTCATGGGCACGGGCTACGGCACCACTGATGCCCAGGGCGTCTCCTTTACCAACGGTCATTTGGCCATGGTGTTGCCCACCCTGGACGGTACGGCTTCTGATCGCTACGCGCTGCAAGTCGGCGGTTCTGCTGCCCTGGTCGGCATTCCCGGCGTCACCCTGACTGGCGATCTGCAAGCGCGGCTGAATCGCACAGGCGGGGCGGTGAGCGAGTCCCTGGAACTGGGGCCAGATCAGACCGTGAACCTGGCCTTCACCGCTGAAGAAGGCAACATCACTGAAATCACGGGTATCGGCAATCTGGATCTGGGCGGGGTGGTGCAGGCCAGCAGTCAGATTGACCTCACCTTCGGCGCACTGGATGAGAACGGTCAACGCGCCATTGACGTGCTGGCCCAAGACATCAACCTCTTTGTCGGCGACGATGGCGGCACCCCCAGCGACGACACTGACGATGTGGGCGCACGGCTGGAGAACGGGGTCTTGAATCTGACCCTGAATCCCGACGACACCTACAACTACACCATTGATGGCGCTACTGCCAGCCTGGTGGGCATTGACCTGCTGGACTTCTCCGGCCAGGTGGGGGCGATCGGTGATCAAGACGGCATCGAGCTGTACCTCACCGACCTGAACCTCACCATTGGCGACCTGGGCACCCTCAGCGGCGACTTCGTCTTCAAAGCGAACGCCGACGGCACCATCGACTTTGATGCCACCAACGCCAGCGCGTTTGTCGGCCTCGGCCTAGATACGGTTGACACTGCCGACGATCGCGGCCTCGCCATCAGCAACGCCACCATTGCCCTGACCCTACAACCCGACGGCACCTATACCTACAGCCTCACCGAAGCTCAAGCCGAACTCCAGGGCATTGACGGAGCGGCCTTCTCCGGAGCCATCAGCGCCGCAGGCAACCAAGACCAGATTGATGTCACCCTGGCGAATGTCGCCCTGCAACTTACGGACTATGCCCGCATCAGCGGCAATCTCGACTTCTCGGTGGTGAATGATGGCACCACGTCGACCATCAACCTCGACGGCACCAATATCGGTGCCCAACTCGGTCTGGGGGCGGCGACGGAGACGACCGACGACGACATCGGCGTCAGCCTCAGCGGCGCTGGTTTTGATTTCACCCTCAACGCGGACGACACCTTTGACTACAGCCTCACCAACGCGGCTGCTCAGTTTGTCGGCATGGATTGGTTTAGCGGTGCGGTGACCATCAACACCATTGGCGATGAAACCGACCTGGATATTACCCTCACTAATGCTGACCTGGCCCTGGCCGACTACGCCCGCCTCAGCGGTGACCTTACCCTGTCCATCGGCGAACAGGACGGCCTCGAAACCATTGATGTCACGTCTAGTAATGCCACTGCCTTCATCGGTAGCGGTGCCCGCACTGCCGATACCAGCGACGATATCGGTGTGCGGGTCAGCGATGTCGCCGCTGCTGTGCGCCTGCTCTACGGAGCTGATGGCGCGGTCGATCTGGCCTACACCGTGGATCAGGGGACGGCGGCGTTAGCGGGACTGCCCGGTCTGACTCTGACCGGGAACGTGGCCGCTCAATACAACGACACCGGGGCGGATCAACTTCTGGGCACCACCACCGTCGCCGATGGCACCAACCAGATTCAGGGCACCGGACTCGAACTGGGCATTGCCGGACTCACCACCTTCACCGGGGACTTTGGCCTGGTGCTGCAAGCCGACGGCTCGCTGTTGGCGGCGGGGCAAAATCTCTCGGCCAACGTCAGCTTGACGCCGGACATGGTGGGCAGTCTCAACAGCGGCAATCTGGGGTTGCTGTTGCAAAACGACGGCACCTACGCCCTGCAAGGGGACGGCACCGCTAGCCTGGAAATCGCTGGCCTGACCTTCACGGGCGATCTGGCGGTGGAGGTGAACACCACGGGCCAGAAGATCTCCGAAACGATCGCGATCGGCGACCAGACCCAAACTCTGGAATTTGCCACCAGTGAAAATATCAGCCGCTTCAACGCCTCGAATCTGGATGCGGTGCTGACGGATGATTTGCGGGACGCTCTGGCCTTTGGGGCGCAGGAACTCATTAACCTGAAAGATTCCCTGGTACCGGAATTTGACGAGCAGGGACAGCCCATCGGCGATGCGCCGTTAGCAATGGCAATTCCGGGCACCGACACCACCCTAGAGAACATTCTGCAAATTGGCCAGTACCTCTCCATGGGCGAGTCGATTCAGGAGTACATCAGCGAGAGCGACCCCAATACCACCGAGACGCTGCGGGGACTGTTCGACTATCTGGATACCGACTGGATGGCGAATCTGCCGATCGCCAGCGGTCTAGACTTTGTGATTGACGAGACGGGCTTCTCCCTCTCCTACGGGGCGGAAAATCGCTACGAAACCACCATCGGCATCGCCCTGCCGGAGGAAGCGGCGCGCTTTGGCATCGAGTTCCAAGACGACTTGAATGTCGATATCGGGGTCGATCTGGGCATTGACTTTGAACTGGGCTTCGATTGGACGAATTTTGCCACCACCTTTGATGTCAACCGTTTGGACTTCACCGCCACTGCCAAGGCCGATGATCTGGTATTGGGGGCCTACTTTGGTCCGTTGGGTATGAGCATCGGTTCCCACGAAGCGGGTAAGGAAAAGGCCACCCTGGATCTGACGCTGGGCGGTCAGGTGAGCTATGTCAACGGCGAGTTTGATGTCACCACCACCAGCGATCGCCTCGACTTGATGATGCCGTTCTACGGTTCCCTGGGCGGTCAAGATCTGACCAATGGCATCACGCCCAAAGCCTATCTGGAAGGCAATATCTTCACGGGCGACGGCATCAGCTTCCGCCACGAGAACTTTGACCAGTTGCTCAACTTCCGTAACTTCGGCGTGGGCAACGTCATGGTGATGCTGCAAGACCTGATCACCTGGGCCGAAGATTACCGCGACTACGAGGTGATGCAAACCTCCCTGCCGTTCCTCGATCTGGAACTGGGAGATGCCCTGGACTTTGCCTCTGCCATCAACGACAACGTGCTGAAGAAGATTGACTTCTATCAGCCGCAGATTGACCTGATTAAGAACCTGAGTGGGGCGATCGCCAACGGCACCCTGCTCCTCCCCGACAGTGCCCTGAGTGCTGCTGGCTTCACCTTGGCCGACTTAGAAGGGAAGGAAATCACCCTGGCTAATGGCGACACCTACGAATTGGCGATCGGCGACTTCAACGCGCTGACACTGGATACGGCGCTGACGGCACTGCCTACGGACGGCGGTTTCTACCTCCACGGGGCGGACGAAATTCTGCACATCAACCAGGCGCTCAACAACGGCGTCACCGTCAGCGGCGACACCCTCACCCTGGCGACGGGCGACTTCGCCGCTGACCTGGTGGGCCAATACATCACCCTCAACGGTAGCGACACCTACGTGATCGCCAGCGTCACCGACGGCAATACCCTGGTGCTCGACGGCGCAGCGGATCTGAATCTGACCGACGCCACCTTCATCATTCACAGTCAGGCAACCCTGCCGGAACTGCGGGACAACAGCCTATTTATCCTTAAGGACGGGCAACTGCAACTGGCGACGGATGCCATTGATGCGGCGGATCTGGTGGGCCAATCCATCACCTTTACCAACGGCGAGACCTACGCCATCAGCGCCATCAGCGCAGTGCAAAATCTGGTGCTCGATCGCGCCGATGATGTCAACCTCGCGGCTCAAGGCTTTGTCATCCACGAGGCCCGCGAACTGCTACGCACCTACCAAGACCTGTTCGTCGCCATCAACAATTCCGGCATCCTGCCCATTGATGTCCCCCTCACCTATGACCCGGTGAAGAACGAACTGGTGCTGCCGTTCAGCTTCCAGCAGCAGATGAATCCCCTGGAGGCCGGACTGGACTTTGGCCTGGATCTGGGTGAACTGTCCCTCTCCACGGAGGCGAAAGCAGCCCTGCAAGCAGGCGTCAATGGCCGCATGGATCTGGTCATCGACTTCGACGGCCCCGACGGCAACGACAACGTCAATCTGTATGTGGACAATGTCGAGCTGAACGGCTCGGCACAGTTCAACGTTAATGACCTGGAAGTCGCCGCCGAACTGGGCTTCCTGGGCCTGACGGCGGGCGGCGCGGGCACCGGCTCCGGCATCAACTTCAACGCCACCATCAGCGCTGGCCTGGATCGCGATCCCCTCGCTGAAACTCCGGGCGATCGCCGCTTCAGCTTCAACGACCTGATGGACGGGGCGCTGTTCGACGCCTTCAATGTGGAACTGGACGGTAGTGCCGCGGCCAAACTGCGCGGTCTGTCGGTGAACGGCGGCTTTGGGGATATCAACATCGCCCCCCATGCCGAAATCGCGGTGTACGTCCCCGACCTGATGGAAATCGACGCCGGGGCGCAGGTGCTGTATCAGGCGCTCGATCAGCCCTTTGACCTGGCCACTGCCCTGGCGGCGGGTACGGTGCAAAATGAAGGGGCGATCGTCGTGCTGCCCGACCTGGCGGATCTGGTCAGCCTCAAAAATCTCAGCTTTGCCGATGTGATCGGCGGCATCCGCGCGGGCATTGACTTCCTCGATGAGTCTCTGGCGGACAACGCCTTCTATACCTCCGTCCTGCCCATCATCAACCAATCCCTGGAGGAGCAGTTCGCCTTCCTGGATGACCTCGCAGCCCAACTCGAAATCGCCGCCAACAACCCCGCTGGGGTGCTGCAAGAGGTGGAAGGGGTGATCGAAAACGCCCTCGGTTTGCAGGACGATAATAGTCTGGCTCCCGATGAACAACTCTTCTCCCTGTCTCTGAACGGTGACTACCTGGATATTCATCTGGGGTGGGACGCGCTGTTCCGCGAGAACTTCAACTTTGCGCTGGATCTCGACACCTTTAAGGAACTGTCCGGCAACATCGGCGCGGCGGCCCTGGAAGGCATTGATGCCCTGGCCGACATGAACGGCGGCGGCAGTTTGATGCTGGAGGCGATCGCCAAACTCAACTTCGACATTGGCGTAGATCTGGACAGCCTCATCGACGGCGACCCCGACATCGTGCTGCGGGATTACGACGCGGCCACGGGCAAAGGCACCCACGCCCAGATTGGGGCGAAACTGGTGGGCGAAAACCTCGACCTGGGCTTCAAGGTCGGCCCCATGGATATCGGCGTCACGGGCGGCACCGTGGTGCTGGATGGCGATGGGCAACTGGCCACGAACGACTATGCGGGCGTGCTGGTGGCGGTGGATCAGCAAGACGGCTCCACCGTGCTGGATGACGGTCTGTTCCACTTCAATTCCGAATCTATCGGCGCGAACATCGACGCGAAGGTCACAGGCGGCTTCGATGTCAACCTCCCCATCAACCTCAGCATCTTTGGCATCGGCTTTGACCTGGATGCCATTACCGCCAAGACGAACTCGGTCTACGGCGACCAGGGCTTGGCCCAACTGTTCAAGCATTTGGCAGGCTCCCCCGATGCGGGCGACTTCGATCCCCTGCTGATGACTTACCCCAACATTCGGGGCAAGTTCGAGGAACTGGGCGGTCAGTTCTCCCTGCTGGCCATGATCAATGATCCATCCCTGATTCTGGATGGCGTCGATCTCGCGGTCGGCAGTCTGCAAGACGTGCTGGATTCCAACCTGGCCCAGGATGTGCCCCTGGTCGGCGATCAACTGGCGGAAGCCGCGTCCTTCCTGCGAGAAATGCGCTACGGCCTGCTGGGCGACCTGCGGGAAAAACTCAGCGGTGACGGGAAAGCGATCGAGTACATTCGCGAAACCCTCTACAACATCCTCGGCCCCAACAACCTGGGCATCATCCTCGATCTGAACAACGACCAGCAGATCACCGTAGAAGACGTACAGGTGGGCTGGTACGACCAGACGGGCCAGTGGCTCCAGGATTGGAGTGTCGGCGGTGGCCTGCCCAGCGGTGCGGACGCGATCCAGTTCAATATTGATCTGGGCGGCGACATCTACGGCACCGGCATCGACATTCCCCTGGACATTGATGTCCCCGGTTTCAGTCTGGAGGTGGACGGCGGCTTTGCGTTGGATATGGGCTGGAGCTACGACTTCGGCTTTGGCATCAGCCTGCAAGACACCTTCTATCTGACAGCGGCCCAGGATGGGGCTGACCCCGAACTGGAAGTGGACATTGATGTCTTCCTGGATGGTGATCCAGAAAACCCCGATGTCACCACCCCGTTCAACGCGGATGGCCAACTGCTGTTCTTTAAGGCCAACCTGACGGACAACAACCCCGATGGTCGCGCCAGCGGGCTCTACGGTGGGCTGGATCTGGATCTGGTGGGCGATGAGAATAACCGCCTTACCCTAAATCGCCTACTGTCGGGACGCATGGGCGACATCTTTGACGTGAAGTTTGGCGTCGATGCCGGGCTGGATCTGGGCATGACCCTGGAACTGGACGGGGCCGAAGGCTTACCCCGTCTCGGCGGTGATCTGGAAATCGATTGGGATTGGGCCGTGGGCGAGAGTCTGACCGCCCCGGAAATCAACATCACCGACTTCCGGGTGGATCTGGGCAGCTTTGTCACCGACTTCCTGAAGCCCGTTGCAGAACGCATCAACGGCGTGCTGGAACCGATGAAGCCGCTCATCGACGTGCTGACGCAGGAAGTTCCGGGCGTCGATATGCTTCTGGAAGACAACACGGTGAAGGGCATCATCAACCTGATCATGGTGATGCAAGGGCGATCGCCCATTGACTGGAGCTTCATTGACGATGCCCAGCAAATGCTGGGGCTGGTGGAACAAGTCGCCAACCTGGAAGTGGGCGGCTGGCTGGAACTGGGCGACATCGGGGGCTTTGGTACCGGCAAGCTGAACGCGGACACCAGCAATGTCGAAGCGGCGGCAGCGGACATGGTGAAGTTGGAAGCCTTTATGGCCAGCAACACTCGCCAGGATGCGCAATCTCTGGGCGGCGGCAAGCCCGCCCGCGAAGGCTTCAAGATGCTGGAGTATGTCAAGGACATCTCTAACTGGACATCGCTGCTCAGCGGTGGCGACGCCACCCTGTTCACCTACGAAATGCCCCTGCTGGAATTTGAGAAGGGCTTCGAGGTGATGCTGGCGACGATTCCGCTGCTACCCCCCAGCATTACGCCGTCCATCGACGTGTTTGCCTCCGGTAGCTTTGCGGCAGCGGCGGATCTGGCCTTTGGCTACGACACCTTTGGCATTCGCCAGGCGATCGCGACGGGCAATCCCCTCTATGCGCTGGATGGTTTCTTCCTGCGGGACTTTGATGCCGACGGCAACGAGAAGCCGGAGTTCACCCTGGATATGGAACTGGGGCTGAAGGGGATGTTGTCAGCGCCCCCCATCTCAGCGGGGTTGAAAGGGGCGATCGATGTGGGCATCGGCGTGGATGTGCAGGATATCGAGAAATCTACTCTCGTTAAGGATGCTGCGGGGTACGTCATCGACCAGATTTGGGAAAGCGATGGCAAGATTCGCGGCTCGGAAATCGCCACCATGTGGGGCTATCAAGGCGGTGGCCCACTGAATCTAGTGAACATCGACGGCACCGTGGACTTTGTCGCCAGCGCCATTGTGGATCTGGATCTGAAGATCAAGCGGGTAAACCTGCTGGATGCCGAACTGTTCCGCATCAACCTGCTGGAGATGGGGTATGACGCGCCCAAGGTGCAGCCCGTGCTGGCGACGAACGAAGGCGGCATCCTGTACCTGAACAGTGGTAGCCGCGCGGGGCACCGAGTTTATAACACCGAAGACGGCGGCGAACAGTTCTACCTCTACGGTTCAGGGGATACCGTTTGGGTGGAATTTGATGGCTATTACCAGCAATACACTGGGGTCACCAAGGTAGTGGCCGATGGCGGACTGGGCGATGACCTGTTCGATGCCTCGCGCCTCAAGGACATTGCGGTAGAAATTACGGGTGGCGAAGGGGATGACATTCTCATCGCGGGTACCGGCGGCAGCATATTGGATGGTGGCGCGGGCGAAGACCGACTGGAAGGCGGCATCGGCGTGGACGTGTTGCGCGGTGGCGCGGGTGACGATCGCCTTTCCGGGGGGCTGGGTAATGACATTCTGGAAGGCGGCCTCGGGGTGGATCGTCTCTCTGGCGGCGAAGGGGACGACACCTACGTCTTCGGCAACGACTTTGGGTTAGATCGCCTGGGTGATACCCAGGGGGCGAACGCCTTCGACTTCTCCCAGAGCACCCAGGAATTGGGTGTGACCGTGAATCGTGGCGGCATCACTGTGCAGGTCGGCGACGGCATCAACGAAGTGAAGTCGCGGGGCACCAGCGTCACCAACCTGATTTTGGGCCAGGGCAACGACGACGTGGTGATTTCCGCCTTTGCTGCTGGCACGTTGAACATCAGCGACGTAGGCGGCGACGACACCTACCGCGTCACCCTGGGCAAAGCGACGGGCTCCCAAGCAGACGGCATCATCAACCTGGATGACACGGCGGGCACCTTTGACCAGGTGATCATGGAACAGACCATGCGGGACGCGATCGCCCTCAACGATCAGCAAGTCCGCAACGGTCGCGAAATCTTCAACTACACCGACGGTCTGGAGCGGCTGACGGTGATGGGCAAAGCGGCCCAGTTTAGCGATGCGGCGGGCATTGTGGAGTTCGGCAGTCAGGTTAATCTGACCACCGACAGTACCGCTCAGACGGGGGCGACGGAATTCCGAGCGATCGCCTCCACCATCAACCTGGGCAGCCAGATCAACGCCGCCGCCATCCTGCTGGATTCCCTGACGGATCTGGACGTGACCCAGGTGCTCAACGCCACGAACAACGGCTACATCGACCTGCGCACCTACGGCGACGGCACCGACATTAACCTGGCGGCTGACCTGAAGGTCTCCAGCGATGCCGGCGATAACGGCCAGGGGGCGGGTTGGGTGCGCCTCACGGCTCCCGATGGCTCCATCATCAACACCAACGGCTCACGCATCATCGGCACTGACAGTCATTTGATTGTGAAAGCCAAGGATGGCATTGGGGCAACCGATGCGGCCCTGCTGACGGAAGTAGGCGCCCTGACAGCGGCAACCTCGCTGGACGGCACGGGTAACATCGTCATCACCGAAGCGGATGACCTGAACCTGGTGAACAACGGTGATGAAGGCGCGTTCCAGAATCCGGGGCTGTTGATTCCCAACCTGGCGATCGCCCCCGAATGGCTGACTCGGCAAGACTGGATCACGAATCTCAGCGACGACTGGCGCAACCAGATCCTCGACGGCAATGACCAGTACGCCCTGGCCAACGGCAGCGGCAACCTGGCGCTGACCCTGCTACAACAGGATGCGCTGCTGACCCTAGAAAGCGGCAGCGTCACCGGGCGCACGGACGGCGCAGACATGGTGCTAACCGCCGACGACATCAACTTCCGCACCGGGGCCAACCAGGTGAACGGTGTCGGCAACCTGACGCTGCAAGCCAATCAACTAGTGTGGACGTATCGGCTGGGCGGCGCGGCGGAAAATGCCGATGCTCAAGATCGCGACGACCTGAACAACGGCACCGCCAACGCCATGAATCTGTCCAGCCTGGATCTGGCAGCGATCGGCGATACCTTCGACACCGTCACCATTGGTCGCCGCGATCGCGGCAACGTCATGACCCTGGGCGACATCCTCTACGGCACCGAAGCGAAGAAACACGGCATGGCTGAGAAAGTTATCCAGCCTCGCCACCCGGAAAGCTATCAGCCCGAATTCCGCAATGCGACGACGCTGTTGAGCGATCGCGTCAATGTCGAGGGCGATGTTCGCGCCACGGACGAGACCCTGACCATCGAGACGCGACTGGCGCAGATCAACTCTCAGAATCTGCACAACCCCAACGGTTTGCCGGACTCCGGTATCACCGCTGGCACGCTGAACATGGCGATCGATGAGCAAATGGTCGTCAGCGGCTGGCTGCGGGCTACCGACAACATCGACATTGATGTGCAAGCCACCACGGGCACCGACAACCTCGTCACCTTTGCCGGGGAAGGCCCGAACAGCCTCCGCACCGACATCGGCAGCGAAATCGTCGTCACCGAAGCGGGTGGCCTGATCGACATCGACACCATCGGCAGCACCAAGATTGCCGGACTCGTCGAAGCCAAGGGCACGGGTTCCACTGCTGACCTCTATGCCACCACCGTCCTCAACCTCATGGAAGGGGCCGTGGTCGCCGCTCGCGATGACGAAGGGCAGATTCGCCTGGAAGCGGGGCAGGTCGTCCTGATGGATAGCGGCAGTGCGGTCACCGCCGGGGCCAAGTTCGAGGACATCGACGGTAAACCCACCGCTATCAAGACCGGAGACGGCGCGGATGCCCGCATCATTTCCCCACACGAGTTGGTGATTAAGGGCACCGTCACCACCAGCGACGAAATGATTCTCACCGCTGGCACGGCCCTCAATTCCTACGCCGACAGCTACTTCAACCAGTTGCCCCAAGACAGCAACGGCAACGACCATTACCTGAAGCAGATTGGCGAAGACCAGTTCAGTATCCTGATGACGGGTACGCTGACTAGCCTGGCCGCTGACACCACGCTGAATCTGGCGGCGCAGGACGACATCATCATTCGCGGCAACATCGAGGTTCTCGGCAACAACTCCAACCTGAACGTGCAGTCCGAGGGCTGGACCTATGTCGAGGGCTTCCTCACGGCACAGAACGACATCACCATTCAGGGCGGCTTTGCGGCAGACGGCACCGACACCAACGGGGCCAACAGCGACGGTTCCAGCATCTACGTCCACGAAACGGCTCGCATCAACAGCAAGCAGGCGGGTAGCCAAATCGACATCAGCGGCTCCCAGGATGTGGATCTGCGGGGGGCCGTCATCGCGGGCGGCGACGTAGGCAGCAACGGCGTCACCTGGGCCGGGGCCGATGCCACCGTGACCGTGACTGCCGGACAGCAGCTCTATCTGGATACCGGGGTACTGGGGTCTAAGGGCGTCACCCTCAACGGCGGTGTGGCAGGAGCGGACGATCGCGGCTTGGGTCTCCTCGTCACCACGGCGGGCGGCGCGACGGCAGGCGGCTACAGCAGCGACGGCACGGGCGGCAACGTCACTCTCAACAGCGCCAGCAACCTGGAGATGATGGGCACCCTGGTCTCCGGCGGCAAGCTGTTCCAAGAATTTGACACCAACGGCAACCTGGTGAACCAGACCGTGGATTGGTCGGGGAATGCCGGACTGATTCGCGTCGATGCGGAAGGTCAGGCCTTCATTGGCGGCAACACCACTAACCGCCAGGGCGAAGCGATTCAGACGGGGGGCTATTTGTTCGCCAGCGATCGCATCGAAATCGAGGGCGGTGCCCACACCTCCGGCACCGGGGTCTACATCCAGGGCGCGAGCGAACTGGTCACGAACGAGGCCGACAGTTCCATCTACGTCAAGGCAGCGCAGGATGCCGACATTCAGGGCTTGCTGCTGCCCGGTGGCGAGATTACCCAGGTGCGCGATGCCGATGGCGACTACCTCGGTCGGCGAGTTGAGCACTTCAACGGCGAATCCACCATCAAGATTGAGGCCGATCACCAGATTCGCCTCGGTCAATCCCTCCGAGCCGGGAAGCAGATTGACCTCATCGGCGGTGTTGATCCGGTTGAGCCAGATCCGGCGGATGGCTCCATGAACCTATCTGGTCGGGGCATCGTGCTCTACGGTTCCACCCAGTTAGAAACCTGGCGAGAAAACAGCCAGATCAACCTGAATGCACCGGGTCGCCTGGACATCCTCGCTCCGGCCCATACGCAAGAAGTGCAGGCCAACGACTTTATCCAATCTGCTGACGGTACGCTGACGGATGACGTGACCCTGCAACTGCGGGTGCAGAAGGGCGATATTGACCTGGCAGCGACCGTGACCCTCAGCGCCAGCGACGCGGCAGACAACACCACCGTCATGGATCTGATGGCGGATTTGGAAGCGGCTTTGGTGAATGCGGATTGGGCGATCGCCGCCTCCAACGACCCCAACTACACCGTTGGCGATGCCTTCGCGACGCCGGAAGAACTGGATTGGGATGTGAAGCTGCGGGATGGGCAATTCCTGCTCACCAGCGCCTATGAATTTGCGCTGGAATCAGCCGGAACGCAGAATGCTGACCTACTCGGCTTCACCGACCTGACAGGGAATATCGACTCCTCGCTGCCCTATGCCATCAGCGCCCAGCAAGCGGGTTCAGTGGTGTCTATCGGCAGTCCCACTGGCCCGAACGGCAAGCTGTACATCGCGGGCAAGGTCATCGCTCACGATGCCATCAATCTGCACAGCGGCACTTCCCCCGATGGCATGGATATTGAGCTGGATGTCACGGGGTTATTGGAAACCATCGACGGTTCCATCAGCGCCAATGTCGGCGAATTTGGCCTGGTGAAGGGCGACATCGTGGCCGGGGGCGCGGGGTCGGACATTAACCTGTCCGCTGACACTCAACTGGATCTGCACGGCAGCCTCACTGCCACTGACGAGGTAATTCTGACCTCTAACCGCATCAACACCTTCGGCACCAGCGAAATCGATGCTCGCCAGGTAACCATCACCGGGGTGGGCGATGTCCACATCGACAGCACTATTGGCGAAAACAGCCCGAACATGGAGGCGATCGCCCTCACTTCCACGACCGGCACCTTGACCGTGGCTCGCGAGTCAGGCCGCATCGTCAGCCAGGGCGACATTACCCTCTCCGGAGCCGATGTCGAGATGCTGGGCTTCTTGTCTCAGGGGCAGGCCGACGGCATTAGTACCACCAAGGAAGTCACCCTTACCGCGGCTAACCGCGCCACCGTAGCGGGCGACCTCACTAGCGCTGGCTCTGTGCTCATCGAGGCCGGGAACGTGGTCGAGGTTTACAACGGTCAAATCCAGGTCACAGGCGCAGGCGAGACGCTGGAAATCCGCCAGACCAACGCTAACGGCACCATGACCTTCGGGCGCATTGTCGATGAAAACGGCACCCTGACCCAGCAAGGGGCGAGCATCAACGCTCTCGACGGTCTGACCCTGGATGCGGCGGGTGAGTTGACCATCAACTCCGGTGTCAAAGTCGCCAGCCAGAGCGCCAACAGCACCCTGCAAGTGAACGCCGACACCCTGCGGCTGATCGGTTCCCTGCAAGCTGGAGATGACGGCTCGGGTACCTGGTCGGGCGTGAATGCCAACGTGGTGGTGGAGGCGGGCGATCGCGTCCTCCTCGGCGGGCAAGGCGTCGATGAGAACGGCAACTGGGTGAATCGGGGCGGCTCCATTCAGGCGACGGGCGGCGTGGATATCACCGTCAACGGCGGTACCAATGCCACTGACCTCAGCCTGTCCCAAGACAGCTTCATCACCACCAAGGCACCGGGGCAGGCGATCGACATTACCCTGACCGGGGATGCCGATGTGAAAGGGGCGATCGGTTCCGTGGCGGGCAACACCACCGACACCGTCACCCTCACCAGCGATGGCCTGATTCTGGTGGACGGCACCCTGCGGGCAGAGAACACCGTCACCGTGGCGGGTGGCAGTGATGCGAATGGCTTGGGTCTCATCGTCAACGGTCTGCGCTACGCGGACGGCAGCGGCACCTACGTCAACGATTCCAACTACTTGGTGAACGCCAACGGCAAGTATGTGGACGCGAGCGGTAATCTGCTGGCAGTAGGCGAAGCACCGATCTCCTACACCGGGAATCCGGCGAATCTCACCCGCACTCAGGGTGGCGTGATTGAAACGGGCGCGGACGGTCGCATTGACCTGTCGGCCACGGGTGACGTTTCCCTGCAAGGCAACATTGGCAAACTCACCCCAGCAGGCGACACCTTCACCGCCACCACTCAGCGGATTGACGTGAGTAGTGACAGCAACATCACGGTCTACGACAGTCGTCTGGGGGCTCAAGACGACATCACCCTCGACGGGCAGAACATTAGCCTGCTGGGCGAAGGCTGGCTGAAGACGACTGAGGCGGGCAGCACCGTCAGCCTCGATGCAGCGGAACAAGTTTCGATTCTGCGTCATGAGTACGCTCTACCCCGGGCGGCGGTGGATACCGGCCAGCGGATTGACGTAACCGCCACGGATGTCTGGGTCGATGGCTTCCTGAGCAGCAACGCCGACATTTTGCTGAATGCAGTGAATGCCGCTGAGGTGACTGGACTGCTGGATGCGGGCGGCGACATCGACATTCGTGCTGGGGTTGACCTGACTTGGAATGACGCCAAACTGCTAGGCGACCTCACCCGCGCCGATCTCACGGGCGGTACCATCACCATCAGCCAGGCCGGACTGCTGGAAGCCGAGGGCACCGTCACTCTGCTGGCGGGCGGCGACGTGAACCTGGAAGCGGGCGCGACCCTGCAAGACGGCACCAAGTCTTCGAGCTTCTCTTCTCTGTCGCAGAAGGCCATCACCGTCCCGGTCATCACGGGCACCTACGAGGTGGAAGACGGCACCCGCGAGGTGGAGGTCGTCACCTACGTCAACACCATCGCCACGGAACAGACCGGGCTGGACGAGGTGCGCATCGGCACCGAGAACTTCACCATGAACGTGAAGCTGACCCAGGATGCTTACTACAACGCCGCCACTGGAGAAGTCAAAGAATGGTTCGTCCACCGGGCCGACTACAACGTGGCCGACATTGACTGGACGGGTGTAACACCTCCCAGTGCCGACCATAGCTTCAATCAGCTCAACAACGACCAGCAAGCCAGGGTGCTTCAGTCGCTCGGTTACGAAAAACTCTACGACTACAGCTTCACCAACGCCGAGGTGAACCGCACCCTCAACGGCAACCCCACCACCAACACCATCTACTGGAAGCTGGAGGAAGTCACGGAATCGGTGGAGCAGGAAACCGTCGAACTCACCCTCTATGTCCATACCGACGGGACGGAGAAAGACACCCTAGTGAACGGGGTGGACTACACCATAGATGACATTGCTTGGGGCAGTGCCGGGACGCCCGCCGCCGACCACAGCTTTGCTCAACTCACCGGCTCTCAGCAGCAAGTGGTGCTGTCGCAACTGGGCTATACCGAGACCCAACGCGAAGTCATTCAGACCAAGCAGATTGTGGGCGGACAGGACTATAAGCAGGGCTTCATCAACGGCGAAGACTACACCACCGCTAGTGTCAATTGGGGGACGGCAGGTACTCCTCCAGCCGATCACAAGTTTGAAGACTTGACCGCTGACCAAAAGGAAGCTGTAGCCAATGCTCTCGGCTACGCCAGCAACTACAGCTTCATTGAGACCATCAGTTCTGAAACCGTGACGATTGAAGACAATGAGCACTTAGTCAATGACTACGCGGTTAAAGCTGACGCGGTTGAGACGGAAGTCATCAAAGTGAATGTGGATGGCTGGGGCGACAAGTTCATTCGCGTACCCAAAGGCATGGCGGCAGATATCGAAGCCGTGCTGCGGGTAGTTTCTCAGGGTGAAGCCACTACCTGGCAAGAGCATGTCGGCCAATATTGGGATCAAGCAACGGTTTTCTATGACCAGATCAAGTCCGGCCACACGGCTTCTAGCCAGACTTATTATCGAGAACTGGACTATGACAATGAGCAAAGTCGCTGGGCGATCAGCTACGACAGTAATGGTCGTCGTCGTTATTCCATCGAAGATGGTCGTTTAGAAAGCGATGGTCAAGATGTTTTCCATAGTCAGACGCCACTCTGGTATGGCGAAGCCTCTCGATATGGGAATGACCTGAATAGTCGTCGAGTGACCGCCTCTGACAGTTTCTTCAACACGACGCGCCTGATTAACAGCCAGACATCGGCGGGAACGCAAAATGTGCAGGTAGGCGAACAGCAAGAACTACTCTTTGATGTCTCGATTCGAAAAACGGGCGAATCCTTCGACGTAGATACTGAATTGGGGGGTGATGAGCCTTATGGCAAATTCCGAACTTACATTAACGGTTCACAAACATCATCAAGATCAAATCTAAGGTGGGATGCTGGCTACAGAGTCGAATGGGAAGTCTGGGAAGATGACCCTAGTGACGACGATTTTATCGGGTCGAGTAGTCGTTCTGGGAGAATTCCCCATAGCAGTATCGGTACGAGTATTTATGCCTCCGGTGGTGATGGCTGGGGTCGGGCCTACTACGATATCAACGTCAATTCCTCCTGGCGGAAGGTGGGAGATATCTACGAGACCTTCCGAGACTATCGCTATAACTGGGAGTCTAAATACAGCAGCATTTACGACACGCGCTTGACGCTGGATTATCAGTGGGCCAGCAACGCTCAGGACATCTTTGGTCAACGTCCTCGCTACGAGACTGTGGAAGGTCTGGTGAAGGTGGTCGATTACAAGACCGAGACCCTGTATCGCACCGAAAACATCACCGAAGATCAACTCTTCTGGCGCACGATTCGCAATACGGGCGGTGAGCAGTCCTTTGGCGGCTTCAACGGTGACTCGATCAAAGCTGGCAACATCCAGATTGACAGTGGCAACAACGTCACCGTCAGCGCCCAACTCAGCACCGTGGGCGATCGCGGCACGATCGCCCTTAACGCCCTCGGCAGCGCCACCATCCAAGGCCAAACTCCCGATGGCGCAACTCTGGCGGCTCCGGCTGTCCTCACCGCCCAGAGCGGCATTACTGTGCAGGCGCAGCAAATCAGCGTCAGCGACGCTAGCGAGTTGACCACTACGAACACAAACGGTCAGGTCACCCTCACCTCTGGCAGCAGCCTGGACTTCGGCGGCATCGCCACTAGCGACACGGTTGATTTCACCGCCGCCACGGACATTGCCCTGGGTGGTCACGTCAACGCCAGCGATATTGATGTCACCGCAGGCACCAGCGGCACGGGCAGCATCACCGGAGATGCGATCGCTCAACTGACCGCCACCAACGCCCTCACCCTCACCGCGGGCAACATCGCCGGGGACATCACCCTGGCTGGGAGCTGGCTGGAAGGCGACACGGTGAACGTCACCGCCCGCGCGGGCACGATTGACACCTACGGCGATCGCACCTTCGACACCACAGGCAATGCCACCGGCACCCCCGACGGCATTCTCATCGGCAGCGATGTCACCCTCCGTGCCCTGAACACCATCAGCGCCAGCATTCAGGCTGATAGCCTGGATGTACTCAGCAGCACCAACGCTGCACTAGACCTGACCTTAGAAAACGCTGGCGTCTCTACCGGAGTCACCGCAGCAGGTGGCGACCTGACCCTGACCGCCTTTGGCGATGTCACCGTCAACCGCCTCACTGCCGACAACACCGCCACCCTGAATCTGCTCTTGGGCGACCTACACTTCGCCAACAATGGCACGTTGCAGGCCAATCAGGTGGATCTCGATGTGCAGGGCAACATTACCAGCGCTGCTAGCAGTCGGGTGACCACCGAGATCCTGAATCTGGTTATCGCCGGGAATGCCCAACTCAACACCGACCTTACTACCCTGAACGTCAAGAGTGTCGGGGCCGGAGCGGTCAGCATTGCCAATCAGGGCGACCTCGCCGATGTCACCAGCGCGATTAGCGGCGGTGACTTCACCCTCTCCACTACGGGCAACCTGTCGGTGGGCACGGTGCAGCAAATTTCGGACAGCGAAACCGGACAATCCATCACCCTCGCGGCAGGTGGCAACCTCACCTTCGACCTGGTGGATGCGGGCCAATATTACGGCGAACTGACCCTGACGGCGGGCGGGGCGATCGCCGCTCGCAATCTGGGCGACGAGCAAGTGGATCTGCGGGCCGAAATCCTAACGCTGTCGGGGCAAACCATCACTTCACTAGAGACCAATGTGGCTCGCATTGAGTCCGCCGTGGCCGCCAGCGGCGATCTGCAAATCAACAACTGGTTTGAAGACGAGCTGCGGGAACACCAGCGGGCGCTCGAAATTGGTCGCCTGGAAGCCACCACGGGCAACCTGCTGCTCAACTCCATCGGCACCATCCAAACCACCGCTGACCTGACTGCCGGAGGCGGCATCATCGACATTAGCAGCCGTTCAGAAAGCATCAAGATTGATGTGCGAAAAGATGCGGACGGCAACGTCATCGACGCCAACGGCAACTGGCTCGACGACGAGGGCTACATCATCAATGCGGACGGCGATCGCCTGGATGCCAGCGGCAATCCCATCGCCGAAGATGACACGACTACCCCCGCACAACGGGGTGTCCAGGTCATCGCTGCCGACTTGCTAAGCCTGCGCGGCACCGGACAACTCGTGGTTGATGACCGCATTCGCCTGGAAGCGGACGAAATGACCCTGGGCTATGGCGAAACTGGCGTCCTGCAAGGCTCCATCACCCTGCCCAACGTCGCTACGAAGGATCTGGATCTGGAACTGGGTTCCGGTAGCATCATCGTCTCGCCCAACACCTTCCGCAACCCGATCACGGGCGAGGTGCTGCAACTCGATAGCGTCAATCTGGTGGCGCGAGGCAACCAGGTCGTGGTGCGCGATCGCCTCAACTTTCGCGAATACATCGACCTCAACAGCGGCGAAGCCTACTATCTGGCTCTGAGTGAAGATAAGAACCCCAACGACAGCGAAGTCATCGTTCAAGGGCAGTATTACCGCGATGTGCGCGGCACCCTGGAGCAGACCAGTATTGCGGGCCTCAATCTGGTGGAAGCCCAGGATGTGGTGGGTCGCTATCGTTATCGCGAAGTGAACACGGGCACCACCTACTACCTGGAGCAACCCCAGGTGAACGACCTCGCCAGCAACCGCGTCTACGCCTACAGCGGCGGCACCTTGCAAGAACTGGACGACACCGCCAAGGCCGACCTGGTGCTGGCTCCGGTGCTCAACACCCTGAGCTATCAGGATCGCGAGAGCCAGAGCGGGCGCTATGTTTACACCGGCAACGATGGTCGCGATTACTACCAAGATCGCCCCGACAGCGACGTCGTTTACACCCGACAGAATGCCGCTGGCGAATACCTCTACACGGTGCTCGACCTCACCGACGCCGTTCCCACTTATAAGGTGGTGGCGTCTACCGAGGGCGATTACGAGGTCTTCAAGACGACCAATGCCGACAAGTATGCTGAGGTGGAAATCAACTTTACCCAGGTAGCCACGCCTGACAGCTTGGGCCTCAAGTCCAAATTGGTCGAAGAATTGGCAGGCGGTATCCAGGTCGCCCAGGCAGCGGGTGAACTGAAGGAAGCGGAAAACGGCTTTGCCCTTGACGCGGATCGGCTCGTTCTGTCAGCCCAGCGCGACCTCAGTAACCTGACCAACTTTGCCGACATCCAGGGCACCGACATCACCATTTCCAGTGGTGGCAGTCTGCACTTGAAAGCGGGCCCCGGTCAGGCCACGCATCTAGCGATCGCCTCCACGGGCTACTTCGACGCCGACGGCAACTTTATCGGCGGCGAACTCACCAGCAGCGGCGAAATTGCGGCCCAAAACCTGACCCTCTCAGCCCTGTCGAAGCTGGATGTGATCACCAACGCTGATCTGCTCACCGCGACCCTGGTGAATACCGGCGACATGGTGATTCATGAAGCTGACAGTATCGAGTTCCGCAACAGTTCTGTTGCCGACGGTAACTTGACCTTCAACGTCACGGGGGCGGGCAACGTCACCTGGGATCAAGTCACCGTCGATGGCGGTGCCGTCACCCTCACTGCCCCGCAAATCGGCAACCTCACGGTCAACAACGTGACCGCTGCCAATGGCGGCCTCGCGTTAACCGCTGAGCAAGCCACCCTGGCGATGACGAACGCGATCTTTGGTGGCGAGACCACGATCGCGATCGCCAACGGCAACCTGCAATCCACCAATATCACTGATGGCAACCTGGCGCTGACTGCAATGGGCACGGGCACCGTCGCGATGGATCAGGTCGAGATTGCGAACGGCACCGTCAATCTCATGGGGGCTCAACTAGGCGCGGTGAACCTCACCAACCTCACCGCTGACGGCAGTCTGACCCTGACCGCTGAGCAAGCCACCCTGGCCATGAATCAGGCGACCTTTGGCGGCGAGACCACGATCGAGATCGCTAACGGCAGCCTACAAGCCACCAATATCACCGACGGCAACCTGGCGCTGACGGCAACGGGTACAGGCCAGTTGAGCCTCGATCAGGTCGGCATCGCCAACGGCAACCTCACCCTGTTGGGGAATCTGCTGAGCGCAATCAACCTGTCAAACGTACAGGCTCCGGGCGGGGCGTTGACTCTAGAGGCAGTTCAAGCGGCTGTCCTCTTACAAGAGAACCAGTTTGGCGGTGCGGCCAACATCACCGCAGGCCGACTCGACGGCGTCGCGATGGACGGCACCCCCGACCTCGTGGCCCAATCGCTGACGGCCCTGCTCAAGGGCGGTTTAGGCACCGCCACCAACCTGTTGGAAACCAGCGTCGCTGACCTGGTTGTCACGGCAGGCGACTCAGTCAACTTGAGCAACTACGGCGGCATGACCGTCAACGGCATCACCGCCGAGGGCGCAGTGCAACTCGAAACCCACAGCCCCATGACCATTGCCCGCGACATTACCGCTCGCGGCACGGTCAAGCTGAAGGCGGGCGAATCGGCTGATCCTGATTACGACCATCTCACCATTGGCAGCGGCGTGAATATTACGTCCCGCGATCGCAACATCATCCTCGAAGCTGGGGATAACATCACGGTTGATCGCACCGCGATCGTCAACGCGGGCAGCGGCGACATCGAGCTTCGCAGCGACTATCAAAACCAGGGCAGCAACGCCTCAAAGGATCCGGTCGGTAGCCAACTCGACCTCAGCGGCCTATTCATCGGCGGCAACATTGTGGTCGAGAGCGGCAACGACAACGACATCCTCAACCTCAACGGTGTCTTCAATAGTCACAATCTCATCGTTATCAATAGCGGGGATGGCGATGACATCCTGAACCTGGACGGGAGTTTCAACGGCCATCACCAGACCGTCAACGCTGGGGCCGGAGCCGACATCTTGAATTTGGTTGCCACTAACACGACAACCGAAGTCTGGATGGGTGAAGGCAATGACGAGATTAACCTGGGCGATGCCGATCAAACGGTTAACCAAATTCAGGCCGACCTGATTCTCCACGGCAACGGTCATGGCTTTGGCGACACCCTCAACATCGACGCCAGCGGCAACGACGCCGATAACACGCTGGCAGTGACCGAAACTACCATCACCGGACTCGCAGGCATGGGCGGCAACATCGCCTACGACACCATCGAATTCCTCAATATCTGGCTGGGCGATGGCAACAACCTCGTCAGCGTGGATGAGGAGATTACCGCCGAGGTGATGGTCGATGCGGGCAACGGCACCAACACGCTGTTACTGGATTACTCTGATGTCACCGATGCCTTTGACCTGACCCTGCAAAATCAGCAAATCACGGGCTTTGAAACGGCAGGCAGTCTCGCCTTTGAAGGCTTTGATGCGGTCGATTTGCGATTGGGTAGCGGCAGCGATCGCTTCACGGTGAAAGACGCCGAGTTTGCGATCAAGCTCGACGTTAACACTGGCGCGGGTCATGACCTGCTGCGCCTCGACTTCCAGGAAACAGGTAAGACTTATCAGGAGTCCGTTGAACTCACCGACAGCAACGTCTTCGGCTTTGGCCTGGACGATCGCTTTACCTACACCGGGGTAGACGAAATGGAGGTGCAACTTGGCGCGGGCGACGACGACATCACCCTCACCAACCGCTTCAACAATCCGCTGGACTTCCGCACTGGGGACGGGAGCGATCGCGTTAACCTGACCTCCCAGACCAGCAACGGTAGCGTCTACATCGGCACTGAGGCGGGCAACGATCAGGTGGAAGTTGAGAAAATTACCACTGATACCACCATTTCAGGTGGTACGGACAACGACACCGTGAGTATCCACAACGACGCTCGCACCCTGACTGACATTCAGGCACGACTCGCCGTCAGCGGTGACGCGGGCGACGACACCCTAGTGGTCGATAACTCTGGCGACACTCAAAACCGCACGGGCAACCTCAGCGCCGATACCTTGGTCGGCTTCGGGATGACGGACTCCTTGCAATACAGCGATTTAGAAACTCTCGACCTGATTCTCGGTCAGGGGCAGAATACGTTGAACGTGACGGCAATCAGCGCTGACACCAACATTACTGGCGGGGTGCAGGCTGACAACATCACCGTTGCTGACGGTGACCAACCCGCAGACCTCAACGGCTCGACCTTAACCATCGAGACGCAGACGGGTGACGACACCCTGACCGTCAACGCCCAAAATGGCGCGCTGGCCGCTGACCTCGGTGAAGGAGCCGATACCTCCACCGCTACGGTGGCGAACTTGTCGCATCTCGACATTATCGGTGGGGCCGGGGCTGACCAACTTGCAATCACCCACTCGGTCAATACCCAGGCGGTGATCTTGGGTGATGATGGCACCATTCAAACCGACGCCAACGGTCAGCTTCACGTAACCAGCGATAGCACGACAGCGGCTGACGACACCATCTTCATCGCGAACGGCAGCAACACCGTGATTGCGGGAGGCGGCGACGATACTGTTACGCTGCTGGACGGCGACAACTTGGTCTTCACCGACGATGCGGCAGCGACAATCGGTACAAATGGTCAAGTGATTACTGCTACGAGCACTGCAGGCAGCGGCGGCAGCGATACCGTCAACATCGGCGGCGGCGAAAATCTCGTGATCACGGGCGCAGACAGCGACACGGTGCAGAATACTCAAACGCCCCTCAGCACTGGCAGCGATACCGTCTTTACTGACGATGCGGCAATTACCACGGATGCCCAGGGACAGGCGATCGCCTCCATCAATCCTGAAACTGGCGCGGGTGACACCGTCAACCTGGAAGATGCCCGCGATAACACCGTTGTGGGTGGCACGGGCGATGATGCGATCGCCACGGGAGCCAGCAACGACAAACTCGTGGGTGGCAATGCCCGTATCCGCCGCTTTTTTGACCAGACCTGGCAAACCATCGTCGAAACCTTGCTTCCCGGTCAAGGGTCTGACAACGACACCCTGGCGGCGGGCGAAGGTAATAACGAAGTCTACGGCGGTGACGGCAATGACATCATCACGGTCGGTGATGGAATCGACATCATCCACGCAGGCGATGGCGACAACACCATCACAGCGGGCGATGGCACCAATACCATCACGGCAGGCAGCGGTGCCGACCTGATCAATGTGGGTGAAGGGGAAAACGAAATCCATGCGGGCGACGGGGATAACACCATCACGGCGGGTGACGGTATCAATATCATTACCGCTGGTAGCGGCATTGACCTGATTGAAGTCGGCGACGGCACAAACGTAATCGCAGCAGGCGATGGCGACAACACCATCACGGCAGGTGACGGCACCAACACCATCACAGCGGGCAGTGGCACTGACCTCATCACCGTAGGTGCAGGGGAAAATGAAATTCACGCGGGCGACGGTGACAATACGGTTACAGCGGGCGATGGGACCAACACGATTACCGCTGGTAGCGGCACTGACCAAATCCAGGTCGGCGATGGCATCAATGAAATTCACGTGGGCGACGGTGACAATACGGTTACTGCTGGCAACGGCACGAATACCATCACGGCAGGCAGCGGTGCCGACCTGATCAATGTGGGTGACGGCACCAACGAAATTCACGTGGGCGATGGCACCAACACCATCACGGCGGGCGATGGCACCAACACCATCACGGCGGGTAGTGGCGAGGACCTCATTACCGTTGGTGAAGGAGAGAACGAAATCCACGCTGGGGATGGCACCAACACCATCACGGTGGGTGATGGCACTAACCTCATCACGGCAGGCAGTGGTGTTGACCAAATCCAGGTTGGCAATGGCATCAACGACATTACCGCAGGCGACGGTGACAACCTCATCACAGCAGGCGATGGCATCAATACGATTACCGCAGGTAGCGGTACTGACCTGATCACCGTGGGCGACGGCAACAACGACATTGCTGCCGGGGATGGCGACAATACCATAACGGCAGGTGACGGCACGAATACCATCACGACGGGTAGCGGCACTGACCTGATTACTGTGGGTGAAGGGACTAACAACATCGCTGCTGGGGACGGTGACAATACCGTGACCGCTGGCAACGGTACGAACCTCATTACGGCTGGCAGCGGTTCCGACTTCATCTCCGTTGGTGAAGGGGAGAACGAAATCCATGCGGGTGATGGTGACAACATTGTGACCGCTGGCTCTGGCACCAACATGATTACCGCTGGTAGTGGCGTTGACTTGATTACCGTCGGTGACGGTACCAACGACATCGCTGCTGGGGACGGTGACAATACCGTGACCGCTGGCAACGGTACGAACCTCATTACGGCTGGCAGCGGTTCCGACTTCATCTTCGTCGGTGAAGGGGAGAACGAAATTCATGCGGGTGATGGTGACAACACTGTGACCGCTGGTTCTGGCATCAATACGATTACCGCTGGTAGTGGCGTTGACCTGATTACCGTCGGTGACGGTACCAACGACATCGCTGCTGGCGACGGTGACAACATTATTTCGGCCGGTGACGGTACAAACACCATCACCGCAGGCAGCGGTTCCGACCTTATCGCTGTCGGTGACGGTACTAACGACATCGCGGCTGGGGATGGCGACAACATCATTTCGGCCGGTGACGGTACAAACACCATCACCGCAGGCAGCGGTCAAGATTTGATCATGGTGGGCGATGGCACCAATGACATCGCGGCTGGGGATGGCGACAACACTGTGGTCGCAGGAGACGGTACCAACACCATTACCACTGGCAAGGATGATGATGTCATTTTGGCTGGCAACGGCTTTAACGACATCGACGCCGGGAATGGCAACAATATGGTGATTGCAGGTGATGGCGTCAACTTCATCAATGCGGGTAGTGGCAATGACACGATTATTTCTGGCGATGGTATTGGGGTGATTGATGCCGGTGACGGCGATAACATCATCACCGCAGGCAACGGCTGGAACCGAATTACCGCCGGTAGTGGTGATGACATTATCCGTTCTGGCGATGGCATCGACATCATCTTGGCTGGTGATGGCAATAACTGGGTGAATGCGGGTAATGGTGACAATGTTGTGGTGACTGGAGCCGACGAAGATGTCGTCTTTACCGGGAGTGGGAACGACATTATTTCCACTGGGGATAGTGATGACATTGTGCGCGTGACTGGAGGTGACAACGTCGTCATTACTGGTCGCGGGGACGACAATATTACGACTGGCGATGGCGACGACATTATTTTGGCTGGTAGCGGTGATGATACGGTCGATGCGGGTGGCGGCAGAAATCTGGTCAATCTAGGGGGGATGTCTCGTTCGAATCAGGTGCCAGTGAATTCGGAATCGCCATCTGAAAACGGTTCGACTGTGGCCGCCAAAGTTGGGGGTGTCCCACAAACCTCGACACCTAATGGCCAGGTGGGAGATGCACTTGCCGCGATCGCGAGTAATGACAATTTGGAAGACACCTTTGTGCGGGCCGATAGCACTGATTCAGGTCTCGACGGCAGTCATCCTGACGCACAACTCTATCAGCGAGTTGGTGAGCCGCCTAAGGAACTGACCGATACTGCGGAAAGGCTCTTAGCCGCATCGGCTGATATGGCAGAATTCTTGGCTTTAGTTAGCGACCTGGAGGTAACCAGTTTGAATGGTCGCAATCCGCTGGTAGCCCCGTCGATGTTGGAGGGCGACAGCGACTTAACCGCTGATCAACTCGCGCAAATTCTGGCCCAGGTAGCGATTTACCTTTGCATTGCCACGGCCATTATTTCTTGGAAGCCGGTTGAACAGAAGACTTTACTCAAATACTTCAATACAGCCGTCGAGAAGCAGGCCAGCAGCAAGGTCTTACCAGCGAATCCCACCGCGAAACCACAAAATGCCAGAAGTCCTAAGTTGTTGTCGAAGCTCTTGTTTTGGCGTCGTTAATGTGCTGAAGTCCTTAGAGAGGAAGCAATTTATTTTGAACCTAGGTTTTCGATTTCCCCATTATTGAATAAGCCCTATGGTCCTACTGAGCAAGCAATTTCAGCATGATTTGATTCCGCGAGCCCATGCGGCATCAGATGATGTTGCACTGATCAGTCAAATCAAAGAATTTCGAGATTCGATGTTTGGATTGTTCCAACAAAAGATCACGCAGGCGATCGCGGCTCTGCCCTCTGACACTGATGAGGAAACGCAGTATCGTCACATTCGCTATGAGCTTGACACCTGCCCAGAAGTGGCGGCGGTACATCGGCAACGGGGTGAGTGGCAGGATCGGCTTTGGGCAAGGGTTTTGGAAACGATTGAGGCCGATCGAGATCGGCTTAATGCAGTGTATGCCGCCCATCAAGTAACGGGCGAGAACTTAGCACTCCAGCGCGATTTTGTGATTCCTCTCCATCAGCGCAAAGCCGACATTCACCGGATGCCCGGGGGCTATCACTTAGATGACGAAGCAGATGAATTTGGCACAGGCTTGTTGTACGACCACGGTACTTTTTTGTACGGTCGCGGTTGGTTTGGCCCGCTGAATGATGAATTGGGCCAAACGCTGATTCATCAAGTGCTCGCACAACATTATCCACACCTCAATCCTCGCCATATTTTAGATTTAGGCTGTGCCGTGGGACACAGCACTTTGCCTTATGCCGAAGCGTACCCTGAGGCCCGAGTCACAGGGGTTGATTTGGGAGCCTCGCTGCTGCGTTATGGAGCAGCAAGAGCGAATCTTTTAGGGAAGTCGGTGCGTTTTGCCCAGCAAAATGCAGAAAAAACTGATTTTGCTGATCAGTCCTTTGATCTGGTGGTGAGTCACATTCTGCTACACGAAATTCCGGGAGTGGCGCGGCAGCGGGTCTTTGCTGAGAGTTATCGATTGCTAAAGCCCGGTGGCGTGATGGTGCACTTGGAGAGTCAGCTATTCATGGATCCCCCGAGTGCCGTTGCCCGGTATTTCCGTGATACCGAGGTATGGGCCAACTCAGAACCCTATCTCGCTTCCTCTAGGTTCGCAGAGTTTCCGAATTATGCCTTGGAGGCAGGCTTTGCCCCTGATGCCTTTCACGTGTATCGGGTACCGGGCCACTCAGCAACGCTACAGGGTGATACCACACCGCGATGGCTGGCTTTTTGTGGCACGAAGCGATAATGCTACAGGGTACGGCCAATACCCTGAAAAGGCCAAACACCTGACTGCGATGGCCTTTTTAGGTATTGGCTGAAGGAGTGGTAATTCCGTCTGTGCTGTTTTACAGGCTGATATGAAAATGGAGCCGTTAAGTCTCGACTGGGCTGACTTTGGCGCGGTACAGCAGTTTGCCTTGATGGCGAAAGCCGGTATAGCGGACTCTGACCAGATCATCAGGCTCAGCATGGCCGCTCATCAGTTGATGAAGTTGTGGATCAAAGGGAACGGTGGCCCCAACTGGGGCGATCGCTGCCAACCCCCACTGCTCCACTAAAGTTTGTACAGGTTGCACCAGAGGCACCAAGCGACTGGCGGGTAAGTCAGGATTTTTCTCAACCGCATGGGTGACGGTGGGCCATTGGAGCAGCCAGGATTCCAACGTGCTCAGGGCAGCGGTTTGAAATTGCGTTTGTAATTGGGTGACTTGTTGTTCCAGTTGAGTTTGCAGACGCTGATATTCTGCCTGGAGAGATGCCAGCGCGACATCCTGAGCGGTGTCATGTGACACCGATGACGCATCGGCGATCGCGCCAAACTGTTGCAGGAGCTCAGTCAGTGAGAGATTTAGGGCCGCCGCAATTTTTTGCAGCGATTCGAGGCGCATTGTCTGAATCCGATCGCCCCGCAATTGCCGAATCGCCCAGTCGGAAACCTGAGCTTGTCGCGCCAGAGCGCGAAAACTGGGAATACCCGCTGTCGTCATCAGCGATCGCAGCCGCTCGGTAGTCGGCGAGGACAAGTTCGATGCAGAGAAATGGGGCTCGCGGGTCATACTAATTCCGGTGCAATGCAGCGCGTTTAAGTGCCTACGGCATTCACCGGCGCCGTGATTGCCGCCGCTGGCACCAGTTCATCCAAAATCTGAAAACGAATGTGATTGATGGCTAAGTGCCGTACCGACAGCTTCTCGGGTTTGTCGTCCGCATTGAGCTTGCTAAAGGGAATGCCCTTGCCCAGTTCTGTGTGATACCAGGCCAGGCCCATAAAGTAGCGCTGGGGATACGGTCCCTGTTCAATCACATCATCAACGTTGGATTCCATTGGCAGCCAGCCCACACCGGGTACGTAAAACTCTAACCAGACATGGTTAAAGTCGGGTTCTAGTGGCAGATGGCGAGATTCGGGATGCGCCGGACACTTGTAGCGGCCAATGGTGCGACAGGCAATGCCGCTGAGTCGGGCTAACGCCAACAGCACCCCGACATATTCCCCACAGGAAGCCACCCCGCGTTCAAAGGCAATATCGGGAGTGTCAATTTTGGGCTGAATCCCGTACGAGAGGCGATCGTACACAAAGTTCCGAATGCGCAGCATCTTGCGCAAGACATTCGTCTCACGACCTGCCCCATCCCGCGCCGCTTGCTGAATGATGGGGGTATCCATCGAGAGTTCGTCATCATCGATGAGATACCGCTGGAAGCCTGCTGGCAGCGGCAAAGTGGCGTCGATATCGTCGGGGATGAGAAAGTATTTCAGGCTATACATTTCAACGATTGCCTTCCATCCCACCAGGCCACCTTGAAAGGGTTTGAGGTGGTCGAATCGAAATACCGCCACCTGTTGACCATCCTGTTCTTCGATGGTGAACGGGTGACCGATCGGTTCCACATGGCGCAATCGTTGTCGCTGAGTATTGGCCGGTAGCGCAATGCGCCACTCCACGTTATCCAGGCTCACAGCATCTAACTGAGACAGCTCTTCGACGTAAGAAATCTCGATCAGAAAACCGTTGGAGAGGGTATAACGCTCGTCAGGATTGGTGTAGATATGTAGGGGATGGATGAAGGTGCGATCGCGAAACGCCAACTCTAACGGCGTCTCGCTGTTGGGGTTATCTCGCAGATAGGGTTCTTCGTCGGCGTAGACCACGTAGCAGGTCGGTTCGCTGTTGCCCTCGCCGGGGTGAAACGTAATGCCTGTGGGCGATGTAAAAGGGGTCAGCGCACTCAGTTGAATTTGGCCCGTGCGGGGATTCAGGCAATAGACGGTTTGCTCATCGCGATCGCAGACCCAGAGCCCAGAATCATTGACGGCCAGAGTCTCAGCACCGACGCCCGGCTGCGGAAATTTACCCAGTTTCGCGCCACTACTGCGCTCAAATAAATGAATATAGCCCGACTTTTGGGAACTCACGTAAACGGTGGCATCCCAAACCGCGACGCCATCAGCCGGGTAAGGCAACCGCGCAAAAAAGGTCGGCTTTAGAGTATCGCGATCGCACCAAAAAACCGACTCATCCTGCGTAAACCAAAACGTATCGTCCGCTTGAGACAAGCCACCCACCCCCATCCATTCTTTATCTTCGAGCTGGTAGGGATTCAGAATGACGGTGTTGTTCGTTTTGGGATCAATGGCGACGAGATAGCCGCGCACCGTATCAATAGAAAAGAGGCGATCGCCGTCAGACGCCAGTCCTGACAGAGCATAGACCCCAATTGGGCGAATCGTAGACGGGCGGGCGGTTGCACCGGGAAACCCATGCTCAGACTTAGTCATAGACGAAACCAGCTCCGGACTGCCGTTAGGAATATTTAACAACGGATCACGGCACTCATTATAGGGATTCCTGCCCGCTTTACATCGCCTGTTCAGCCATGACATCCGCACGTGATGACAATTGTCAGCCTTAACCAAAATCAGCCATTAGCGCGATCGCTCCGGCTGAATCCGCTATGCTGTCAGCCATGCCAGTCTACGGAGAGAAGAATTTTGGGGTCTGAGGTCATTCATTCAGCCGTTGCCCCCCCGCCGCCGTCGGGACGATCGTGGCACGGACAAGCTTGCCTTACGTTTGAACGACGCGGCGATCGCACGGTGCCACAGGCGCAAACCCAAGCGCCGCTAAAGGTACAGCGACCGTTTTATCCAGAGGGGCCAAGCCTTTGTCAGTCGGTATTGTTGCATACCGCCGGGGGCATGGTCGGGGGCGATCGCCTCAGCTATGACCTGTACTTACAGGCCAATACCGCCGCCCTCGTCACCACTGCCGCCGCCGCTAAAATTTACTCCGACCATCCCCAACCCGCCCAAGTAAACGGCTCTATTCATGTTGAGTCGGGGGCTTGGCTGGAATGGTTGCCCCAAGAGGCGATCGTGTTTGAGGGTGCGCAATACCATCAAAACTGGCGGGTTGAACTCGCCGCCGAGGCTCACTGGCTCGGGTGGGATGTGCTTCGCTTAGGCCGCACGGCACGGGGCGAAAGGTTTTGTCAGGGCGAGGTGCGATCGCGGTTTGAGGTATGGCACGATGGCCAGCTCATTTGGGTCGATCCGCAACGACTCGTCGGCAGCGACACGCTCTGGCAAAGTCCCCATGCTTTGAACGCTTGCCCCGTGATCGGCACGCTAGTGTGGGTCGGCGCTATGCCTACCGATGAAGTTGTGAACGCCGCGCGCGCTGCTTGGGAGCAGCAGCCCCATCCCCGAGGCGAGGCGGGGGTAACAGCCCTACAGCGAGGCTTACTCTGTCGTTATCGGGGCCAATCGACTAGTGAGGCCCGCCGCTGGTTTGTGCAAGTGTGGCAGTTGTTGCGTCCCTACTATGGCGGCACTGCTGTTACGATTCCCCGGGTTTGGCAGCGCTGAGTCCTTTAGAGTTCCCAGCGATCCCAAGTGTGGTTGAATTGCTGGAAGAGAGGAAATTGGCGTTCGCGAGCAAAATGCCAAGTCTCCCCAACGGTGTCACAAGCGCCTCTGGAGAAGTAACTCAATTCATCCTGAGAAGCAGGGCCTTATCCTAAAGCTGGCGCTGAATTACGACAACTAAAGTGCAGGTATAGGTAACCGCCTTTATTCCCTTGCGGTTGGTCAGCTGCCAACTGACAGATCGAAGGTTTCGCCGTAATGAGCGGATCGGCGGGATCGATTTCTGGGCGAATCACCCAAAGGTCCGTTGGCTCAGTGAACTGACTGACCAGATTGGCAAAGCTCTCAGTGACGGGGCGCTCGACACCATCCCCCTGTTTGATGGCAAAAAAGACGGGTGGGGTGGTCCAGCCACTGGCCGCATCATCGGGGTGAAAACTGCGCTCAATCTCCCATCCGAGGCTGAGAAATTTGGCCCCAATCACGGTCGGTTCCGCAAAGATTTTCTCGGTCGAGGCGATCGCAATCGGATGAGATGAATGGGCCTGCATAAAGGGGATGAAGCGATCGGGGGCGTAGTACTTAGGAAACGCCAGATTATTCACTACCATTAGCGCACTGAGCAGGCCGGCGACCCAAACCCCTTGCACAAATCGCCGCCCACTGAGGCGATATTGAGTGAATGGTGTGGCCACGCTGAGGGCATCGGCAGGCGATCGCCCCTGCCAGTAAGTGGCAAATATCCCTCCCGCCAAAATCATCAGCGCTGGGTAGTAGGTAAACATGTACCGCAAGCCGCGCGTAATGTCCGACCCTTGGCCGTAGCAAATCAGGGCAAACAGTCCCAGCATCGCTAAGCCAAAGCCGCCCATAATTGCCAACCCCGTATGGCCCGTCGGCCGACGGTTAAGCAGCCGCGTCCCTCGCGCCATCGCCGGCACAAACATCACAATGAATGCCAACGTGAATAAGATGGACCCTGCGATAAACGCAATCTGCCAAGGATTTTGGGCAAAAAAGTTGGCAGGGGTGACAAAGCTCGTCACCATCGCCGCAAAGCTCTGGGCGATGGGGTTGATGAACTTCATGAGAGAAGCACCCTCTTCTTTCAAGAAAGTAGTCTGGGGGCTACCGTAAAAGTTGATCAGCACAGGCAACCAAACCAAAATGCTGACCGTCGTCATCAGCGCCACTGTATAAATTCGTCGCCAGCCGCGACACCTCAGCACTGCGATTCCCTCATGCCGCCACTGGTGCAGCGCGATCGCCGCTAACACCATGCTCTCAGCCGTAAAACTCAACGCCGAAAAGTAGTGATTGGCAAACCCCAGCGCATTGACCAATATCCATCCCAAACACAGTCGCCAACTCGGCGCATTGCCCGCCAAAATTGCCCGAGTAGCGATCGCAAAACATCCCAACGACAGGCTGATCAAGGTAATCGCCAAGCCATAATGTCGGGCCTCTTGGGCCAAAAAAATGCCGAAGGGTGACACCGCCATCAACGCGGCGCTGAATATCCCTGCCCATCGCGACTGAAAGGTGTGCCGACTCGCCCAGTAAATAACCGGAATCGCTGCTGCGCCCCAAAAGGCTGAAAATAGTCGCGCGATCGGCAACGACGCGGTCACGCCATCCGTCGAAAACAGATCCATCCACAGATGGGCCAGCATGAAGTACAGCGGCGGATGGTTATTTTCTTGCAACAGGAATCTGGCGGAATCAATTGGTGTCGCGCTCGCTTGGGCCCGAATTGGCTGTAGTAGGGCGTCAAGATCAACCAGTTGATCCACCGGCAACAAAAAGCTGCTGTTGCCCAAACTAAAAATGACAGTGCTAACCTCATCCATCCAAGCCGTCTTCAGGTCAAGATTGGTGACCCGCAGGAGTAGCCCCAGCAGAAATAACGCCAGCACCCAGACCCAAGTGGCCTGCATGGATTGAGCTGGCCTAGCCTGGAGCTTTTCCGGTGGACGCAACACTGAACTCAAATCCCTGACCTCACCGACATAGATGAATCAATCGTTCATCATATATCTCTATAGGGGGTAAATACTGAATCAGCACTGAGCGATTAGAGGGCTTCTTCTTCTTGCAGAATCTACAACAAGCGATACGACATGGGCGATCCAGCAGCTTGCCCTATTCACCTCAGATTGATGGAGTATGAGCCTGCAGACTTGCCCTACAGCGATCGCTTACTAGCCTGACTTGCAATCAGAGGAAACTGGCTAACAGGCCCGCTCCCCGCTGAAACGAATAGTCTTCGCGGAGAACGCCAGAAACTATCAGAATCAAAACGCTGTAGACTCTCTTCTTTGCCCAATACAACATCGAGACTGGCAGCGGACAGCCGAGTCGCCGTTCTTATTAAATACCCACCACTTCTTACGGATAAAAGCTTTGCTTGGGTAACCCCATTTGCTGATCTAGACCGTGCATCAGGTTGAAACACTGAACAGCCTGTCCAGCTTGACCTTTCATCAAGTTGTCAATCGCCGACATGACGATGACACGTCCCGTGCGAGCATCAACTTCAATACTGAGAAAGCAGCGATTCGTTCCCCAGGCCCACTTGGTTTGTGGATAAACCCCCGTCGGCAATACCGTAATCCAGGGCGATCGCCGATAAAACGTACTGTAAATCGTGTGCAAATCTTCGCGCACCAGCCCCGGATCACGGAGATTGGCATAGACCGTCGATAAAATGCCCCGCACCATCGGCACTAAGTGCGGCGTAAATTGCACCATGACCTCTCGACCCGCCAGCCGCGAACAAATTTGCTCAATTTCCGGAGTATGACGATGTTTCGCCACCCCATAGGCGGCCAGTGAATTGTCGGCCTCGGCCAATAGTAAATGTTCTTTGGCTTGGCGACCGCCTCCCGAAGTGCCAGATTTAGCATCAATAATCAGGCTGTCAGGTTGGGCCAAACCTTGCTTCAATAGGGGAGCGATCGCCAGCAAACTAGCCGTGGGGTAACACCCCGGGCACCCCACCAGACGAGCCTCTGGCAAACACTCACCAAACAACTCAGGCAAACCATAAACCGCCTGTTGATTTGTGCCCGCATCAGAGCGATCGTTGCCATACCAGGTTTGGTAAATGTCTAAGTTGGCAAATCGGTAATCTGCTGATAGATCCAGTACCTTACAGCCACGTGCCAACAATTGCGGCGCTAACTCACAAGCCAGACCGTTAGGCAACGACAGGAAAACCACATCACAGCGGTTAACAATCACCTCAACGCTGACCGCCTCAACCGTCAGCGGCACTGCCAAATGTGGGTAAATCTCAACATATTCACGTCCAGCACTGCTGTTACCCCCGAGATACGTAATGTCAGCGTGAGGATGCTCACTCAGCAACCGGACTAGTTGCACACCGCCATAGCCCGAAGCACCGACAATCCCGACTCGAATTTGTTTAGACTCGCCCATAGTTTTCGCATCTAGCCAATGTCAAAAATTCACCCTGTTGGGGAACAAGCATAACGGTAAGTAAGCTTGCCATTATCTGATTGATTTGTGACAGAACTTTATCGTAATTGTGGCGTTAGGG
Source organism: Leptolyngbya iicbica LK (assembly GCF_004212215.1). Taxonomy (NCBI): domain Bacteria; kingdom Bacillati; phylum Cyanobacteriota; class Cyanophyceae; order Leptolyngbyales; family Leptolyngbyaceae; genus Leptolyngbya; species Leptolyngbya iicbica. The sequence goes on along the minus strand of NZ_QVFV01000005.1, from coordinate 187,937 downwards.
ATACCGATGGCAGCTTGTCGCTTTGGCCTCAGCACCGGTTACTAGCCGTCATCGTGTTGGGACAAGAATTTTCGTAGCCAGCCAAAGTGAGCAAGCATAAGGTATCGAAGACAATTCTCTGACCCACGATTAGGGTTCATGATTCAAACACGACGGCAAATAGAGCGGCCATTTCAATGATCATGCCCCACAGTCCTCCAACAAATCAGCCACGAGCCTCAGCCTCCTGGCTGTCAGAGGTCAATCGCTGCCTGAGCCTGCCAACTCAAGTATTGGTATCGCATGCTCAGGCAAGGAATCTCACAACTCATTCTTTACCCAAACACTTACGTGTATATAGGCTGAAAAGGTAAAAATAGCTTCATGAAAGTGTTTTCAGCCCCGTTATAAATACTTAACGAAATTGGGGTCTCTCCTGAGCGCTGTGGCGATGCTTAAGGCTTGTGGACTGCCCTAGGATGCTGATAATCCTCAATACTAAGCAACTCTGACTGCTGACTTTGAGGAAATCTGGGGATTTAACTTATTCCCGTAACATCCCTGTGTTGGTTTAGGGGAATCGAAGCTTAAATAGTAGATGAAACGTATGAAAAGCGCTTGGCCCTCAGTCGCACATACGGCTTAGGTGTCAAATCTACTCAAAACCTCTGTTACGCTTCTTGCCCCTTGTTGACGTACAGGCAACTACCATCACAGCAATCAGTCAGGTGCATAAGCCATGAAATCTTTACTCATTCAACTACTGGTTCTTCCTCGCGGTTTACTCTTTTTAGGTCTTCTATGTAGTGCTAGTTTAGTGCTCTTAAGCATTCCCACTGAGACTTTAGCCGATGGTGGCGGCGATGAATTTCCGGGTCAGCGCCGCGGTGGCGGCACTCATTTCACGGTCCAAGCAACAGACGTTCGTTAATCTAACTACATCTAGCGACTAGAATTTCCGCAAACAATGTCAATGTTACTGGTCGCTAGATATTCGGTTTCTCGTTATAGGATTACGAATTATTTTCGTTACATCAATGTTTGGGAAAAAGTGCTGAGCATTAAACCACAGTCTGTGTTTGACCGGAATAGTGCTGCCAGGGTGAGTATGTAGAGATCAATCGCCTTTGACCTCTCAGTTACCAAGGCAGTCCATTCAGCAATGTGGCTCATATGGTGCGATCGCTCTTACAGCTAAACCAAACAGTCAAACCGATAGTTAGCCGATTGTCACAGTCGTTGCCATTCAGTGGGCGCTCAATTTTGATCGCGACTCTATTGGCGACGACTTTGATCACTGGGGCTAAGGCATTAGGTGGACTCCAGCGATTCGAACTCTTTATTTATGATTCCTTAGTCAGGCTCAAACGAGATGAAGGCCAAGATCCTCGCTTGATCGTCGTTGGCATTAAAGAAACTGATATTCAAAAATATGGGCATCCACTTTCAGACGGCGAAGTAGCCGAAGTTTTGCAGATTATCCAGAGATACAATCCCAAAGTTGTCGGGTTAGACATCTATCGCAAAACTGAACATCCGCCAGGATTAGCGGATCTGCAGACACAACTTTCGGCCAATAATCTCATTGCCATCACTAATGTGGGCACTGATCCAAGCGTTGGCGAAGTGCCCCCTCCCGATAGCGTGCCGTGGGAACGAGTGGGCTTCAACGATTTCAGCATCGACCCCGATGGGGTCGTGCGACGTGGGCTCTTATTTGTGAGCGCGACGGACCGCCCCTTTTATTCCTTTGCATTGCGCTCTGCCCTGGCCTATTTGCCGCAAAGCGACACGCTCTTCAAATATGATGAGGATGCCCTTTATATCAATGGTCAGCCAATTCCCCGATTAGATGCGAAGTCGGGGGGGTATGAATATGCTGACGATCGGGGATATCAGATGCTGATGCGATTTCGATCGCGAGCAGCAGCGGCAGAAGTCATCTCTGTTGAAGATGTTATGCAAGGGAATTTTGAGCCGGCTCAGTTCAACGGCAAGATTGTGTTGATTGGGTCCGTGGCTCCAAGTCTCAAAGACGAGTTTTTTACGCCTTACAGCGCTAGTCGAGATAATCAATTCAAAATGGCTGGGGTCGTTGTACACGCCCAAATTATTAGCCAACTGTTGGATATTGCCGAGGGAAGGACCGCCCAATACATCTTTTTACCGCCCTCTGGGGAGTTGCTGTGGCTATTTGCCTGGACTGGCTTAGCCAGCTTTCTGACCTGGAAGATTCGCCGCCCTGAGATATTGCTGTTGGCTGGTATTGCCCTCCCGCTAGGCTTGTTTGGGATGGGCTGGATGGCGCTATCAGAGTTTATTTGGCTACCCATATTTGAACCACTAATAGGTATTTTGGGTGCAGGGACATTAGTAATTGTTCAAAAGTCGATTTATCGTACAACTTATGATAGCCTGACCGATCTGCCGGGTCGAGAGGTCTTTTTACTGCAAATTCAGCGAGCTCTAAATAGTCAGAAAGCTAATCCTGTGGTTGTAGCATTTTTAGATATTGATCGCTTCCAAATTATTAATAAAAGTCTAGGACATTTTGCTGGTGATCGTGTCCTTATAGAAATTGCTAAGCGTTTGCGAAAGATGTTGGGCGAGTATGGACAGGTCGCTCGAGTCGGCGGAGATGAATTTGCAATTTTGTTTCATAATATCAGCCAAGCTGAGGTCAAAGCATTTTTGGATGACATGCGTAGCAAACTATCGAGTCCAATGATGCTAGGGAATCATCGTCTATCGATTTCGGCTAGCGTCGGGTTGGCGATCGCTCAAGCCAACTACGGGCAAACTCCAGAAGAACTATTGCGAGATGCGCACACCGCAATGTATCGGGCTAAAGCCTTGAAAGAGGCTCAATTTCAAGTGTTTTCAAACGATATGCGTGAAGAAGCCGTTGCTCGATTAGACCTGGAGAGTGATCTAATCAAAGCCTTAGAAGATAAAGAATTTTCCCTTTTTTATCAACCCATTATTCATCTCGAAACAGGTAAAGTTTCCGGTTTTGAGGCACTCATTCGCTGGAATCAAGAAGAACGAGGATTAATTTCTCCTAATGACTTTATTCCAGTTGTTGAAGAAACTGGCATGATTATTCCCTTGGGAGCATGGATTATTAAAACTGCATGTCAGCAAATCCAGGCCTGGCATGAGGAGTTTCCAGAACTCTCCCTGAAAATGAATGTTAACTTATCACGGCGACAATTTGATCAGCTAGATTTAGTGCCACAAATTAAATCTATTTTGCAACAGCTGAATCTGCCTGGACATTATCTACAACTCGAAATTACTGAAAGTATGATCATGCGCGATGTGGAGGCTGCCCATAAACTGATGTTAGAGTTGAAGGCGCTCGGCATGCAATTGGCAATTGACGACTTTGGGACCGGTTATTCGTCCTTGAGTTATCTGCATAGATTTCCCACTGATACGCTAAAAATCGACCGCTCGTTTGTCAGCAGCATGGAGAATAGTGTTGAAGATCACGACATTGTCGAAACGATTATTAGCTTGGGACAAAAGCTCAGTATGAAATTGGTTGCTGAAGGCATTGATAGCTTAGAGCAACTCAAATTGTTAAAGATTGCTGGCTGTCATTATGGGCAAGGATACCTGTTCTCACGTCCATTGTCGGCTGAACAAGCCACCGAATTTATCGAGCAAAGTTTGAGTTCACCCATTGCATTTGAAAGCGTGTCTACGGGATCAGATTTTTAGGTGTCAGGTTGATTTCGGTGTTTGCGGTGGAAATGCCCGGTAAAATTACGCTGCATGTGATTTTATTTGATAGTGACGTATGACAGATACCACCCATCGACAATTTATGGCGGCGGCGATCGCCCTTTCAAAACAGGCCATTCGTGAAGGTCGAGGAGGCCCTTATGGGGCTGTAGTTGTCAAAGATGGCGAGATTGTGGGGCGGGGAATGAATGAAGTGACTTCGGTCAATGATCCGACCGCCCATGCTGAGATGACTGCGATTCGGCAGGCTTGTGAGCAGTTAGGCAGTTGGAATTTGGCAGGCTGCGAAATTTACACTAGTTGTGAGCCTTGTCCGATGTGTTTGGGGGCAATTTACTGGGCGCGGCTCAACAAAATTTACTACGGCAATACCAAAGAAGTGGCGGCACGATTTGGCTTTAGTAGCCAGTATTTTTACGATGAGGTTGCAAAAGCTCGCGAAGATCGTCAAATTACTATGCAGCCTCTCATGGCGACAGAAGCGATCGCTGCATTTGAAGAGTGGAAAGCTCAGTCCGAAAAGCAATCATATTAGCGATTTGGCGAGCTCTCTAACAACTGGTATCGACCCATTCAATTGCTCAGCCTAAAACAAAGCCCCGAGGATATTCTCACGCATCTTCTTTTGAAGACTTATCAAAACTGTTGTGATGACGACGCTCACGCATATGTTGTGCTTTGATTTTTAAGTCTTTGAAAAAGTCGGTTTCAACAATTTCTTTAACTTCACGACTTTTACGAGATTCATCAATCTCAATTTTGAGGGCTTGTAATTGACGCTTGAGATTTTGCTCGCGGTTATAAACTTCCTGGGCCATTTTTTCGAAGACCCGGGCGAGTTTGCCGAGTTCATCGCGTCGATTAATGGTTTCATCAAGGCTGACCTTGGTAAAGGTGCCAGATTCGATCGCTTCTGCGGCGTCGCTAATGTTCATGATGGGGCGGGTGATGGCACGATCACTTAACCAAACAGCGGCGATCGCGCCAACTCCTAAAAATGCGGTAATGACGATAAGAAGTCGATTACGACTGCGATTGATGCGGGTTAAAAATACCGATTCGGGGGTAACCGTCCCAACCACCCAATCAAGTTGCCCTAAGGGTTGAACCGCAATGTAATACCGTTGTCGGGTAGTCGAGTCGTAGAATGTCAGTTCTTGCAACCCAATTAATTGATTTAATTCAATATTGTTAGTCCGAAAGGCTTGATAAGCGACCTGTAATAAGGGATCTTCTACTTGACCGAGGGGCAATAATTCCGCATCTGCATTGGTGCCTTCCCCCACAAACGTTTCAGATAAGGCCAGAGGATTACTGGAGGCAATGACAGACCCTTGCGAATCAGTAATAAAAATGGCCCCCTCACCGTCATCCTTGAGTTCGTCAAGATACTGAGAGATTTGCTGTAATTCAAACGAAATGCTGATCACGCCACGAATGGGCGAATCCTCTGCTTCGCGATAGGTAGTGGCGGCATCTAACCCAACGGCATTGCCGGTTTTAAATACATATAAATCAGTCCAGACATTTTCGTCAGGTTGCTCAAAGGCATCCCGATAGAACGGTCTGATAGGAGCGTAATAAAATTCTTTACCGGTACTTTCTTCCAAAATTTGCCAATCGTTGTTGGCTTGGAATTGATAGGTTCGCACTGTTTTGTCAGCTGTTTCAAAGTCAGCTGGCAACCGCTGATCTTGCAAATATTGATCGGCGATTTCGGCCCGTTTTGCCTGCACCTCAGCGAGTTCTGAACCAGGCTCGGCTTGGGCTCCTAGCGTGTCATCCCATTGACGCTGAATTAGGTTGTATAAGCCGTCGGAGCGCCTTTGCGCTCCTAAGTAGTCACCATTGGCAAAGGCAAATTGTACCCAGGTGAAATTTTCATTAGCCTTTAACAAGTTGAGATAAAATCGTCCCTGAACTTCGGGGTCGTCTAGCTGAATCAGGCCCTCGTCTAAGCTACTAGTAATGAGTTGCTTAGAAGACAGAATGTTTTCAAATAAATGACCCACTTCGTTTTCGGTGCTGTTCATCAACTCGCTGTTGATTTGACTCACCATATCGTCAACATTTTGACGGGAGGTGTAAGCCCAAGGGAAATGGACGATCGCCGCGATCGCACTTACTGTCAATAACATCACTCCCGTAATTTTGGTCTTGAGACTCAAACTACGGGGAATGGCGACAGATTGAGATGCCGCTTTGGCAAGATTAGACTCAGGGGGTGAACTCATTCAGAACCTGTGGAAAGCGACTCAACGGCTAATCCTGTTACCGAAGTTTAGCGTTACATATAAGCAATGGTGACACCCGTGCCGCCATCTGCTTGCTCTGCCGCTTCAAACTTTTGGATTTGAGGATGTCGTTTGAGGTAGTCATGCACACCACGCCGCAGTTTGCCAGTCCCATGACCGTGAATGATCCAGATGGGGCCTTGGGCGCAAGCAATGGCATCTTCCAACTTACCCTCCGCTTCGACGACTCGCATGCCCCTTAAATCAAATGTATTTTTTGACGTGCGGACCGCAGGAGCTGTGGGTGGTGATGACGGAGGTGGGGGGGGAGTTACTTTCGGTTTGGGCAACTCTGCTTTTTCGCCTTGCAGAGACTCGATCTCCGCCAGACTTACGGTCATTTTCATTAACCCAAACCGCACCATCACTTTACCGTCTTCGTCGGGGTCAGTCAGGACTTCAGCCGTTTGCCCCAGGCTGGGAATGCGGATGCGATCGCCCATTTGTGGCTTAAATCCAGGCTTCGGCGGTTTTGCTGGGGTGGGGGCTTGATGCTGGGTCGCAATTTGATTGACGGCATCAGTCGCTTTTTGGGCGGCTTGGGCGGTCGGCTCACCTTGTTGTAAGCGGCGAATCACTCGCGCAATCTCTTTGCGAGCATCCGCGATCGCAGCTTGTACCGCTTGCTCTTGCTGTTGTTTGAGTTCCCGCTCGCGCGCTTCGAGAAAGGCGGCCTTGCGAGCCACTTGTTGATGTAGTTTTTCCGTTTCTGCCAGGAGTTGAGCAGCGGCGTCCGCTTTGGTTTCCTGCTGCTTGCGCTGGGCTTCTAACCCGGCAATGACCTGATTCACATCTTGTTGATGAGTAATGCCAATTTGATCGCGGGCTTCGGCCACAATGGTCTCATCTAAGCCCAAACGCTGGGCAATGGTCAGGGCATTGGAGCGGCCCGGAATGCCCCACAGCAAGCGATAGGTCGGGGACAAACTCACATCGTCAAATTCCACTGAGGCATTTTCAAAGCGATCATCTTGGTATTTCAGCGCTTTGAGTTCGCCGTAGTGGGTGGTGGCGACGGTAAACCGGGCATGGTCAGCAAGATAGTGCAGCAGCGCGATCGCCAATGCGCTTCCTTCTGAGGGATCCGTGCCAGCGCCCACTTCGTCAAGCAAGACCAGCGTATTGGTGAGCGCCGGGGCCTGATTGGTTGACGATGAGGGAGCGGGGATGTCTGTTGGCGAAGGAAGATGCTCACTCTGCTCTGCGGAGGACGGCAGCGCTCCATCGGCATTGAGCACGGGTGATTTGACGGCTGGATCGTCGCTAGCGGCTAACAATCCAGCTCCTGGTCCGAGGGATGACTCGCTCAAGGACTGTATGGCCGCCAAAATACGGCTAATCCGTTTGACATGTCCCGAAAAAGTTGACAGGCTTTGCTCAATAGACTGTTCATCTCCAATATCGGCCAGCACCTGGTTAAACCAGGGCAGTTCCACGGGCTCTCTGGCCGGAACGTAGAGTCCCGCTTTGGCCATCAGGGCCGCTAGGCCAATAGTTTTGAGGGTGACGGTTTTGCCCCCGGTGTTGGGACCCGTGATCGCAACCACACGGGTTTGCGGATTCACAATGACATCAATGGGCACCACGTCGCTGCCTTCTTCGTGGCGCTGTTGCCATACCAGCAGGGGATGCCGCAGCCTACGCAAAGTTGTTTGCTCGGTAGGGGGCACAAAGCGGGGGGCGTTGGCGCCGAGCCACTCACCATAACGCGCCCGGGCAGCGGCCAAGTCGAGCACAGTGACGATGCGCAAAAGGTCTTCGAGATCGTCATGAATTTCAGCAACTTTAGCCGTCAGGGCTCGACAGATCGCCTCTTCTTCTACTTGCTCTTGGCGCTGTAGCTGTCGCAGACGGTTGCCCATCTGAATGATGCTGTTGGGCTCGATGTAAAGGGTGGCGCCACTGGTGGAAGCATCGTGAACAATGCCAGAAATGGCATCTTTTTGAGGCGCTTTGACAGGGATGACGAAGCGATCACCCCGCTGGGTAATCACGGCTTCTTGAATTGCGTTGCTGTGCTGTTGCAGGATGTGATTCAGCTTTTGATAAATCTGGCTGCGCTGTTCTTTTAACTGCTCGCGAATGCCGCCGAGTTTAGGGGTGGCGCGATCGGCGACTTTGCCGCGATCGTCAATGCAGTAGTGAATCTCCTGTTCCAGCTCTGGGTAGGTGCGCAGCGGGGCAACTAGCTGTGACAAGGTGGGCAACTCACCGTCTTCAAAACTATCGATCGCCCGTCGCAGTTGGCGTGCCCCCGCGAGAGTCGTGGCGATATCCAGCAGTTCTGGCGGCTGCAAACAGCCTTGCCGCTGAGCGCGTTCGAGGGCGTCACCAATGTCTTGAATGCCCGCAAACTTTAGACCCGGCGGTCGCTGGTCAATTTGCATCGCTTCGCTGGTCTCCGCCAAAAGTTGCTCACTGTCAGCCTGACGAGCGGGCAGCTGTAGCTGACGAGCCGCGATCGCCCCCAACTTTGTCGCCGCAAAGGTGGATAAATGTTGACAGAGACGAGACCACTCTAATAAAGAAAGCGCTTCAGATTGAATCAAGACCAGTTAATCTTCGGTGAACAGAAAAACAAGGCTACGAACACAGCCTTCAGATTCAGTATAGATTCTCGAACCGATGACCGGAGATCTACAGAAACTTAATCCCGACTTCAGTAAAAATTCAAGCAAACTCGGGATAAATAACCATAGATCAGTATATTTTCCGTATACGGACGTATACGGAGGAAGATGCTCTGGAGTCATGAAGGAGATTAACTAACTGATCGCGGTACATCGCGACCAAATTACTGAGAGTCTCGAAATAGGGGCTCAAATTGATTATTTTCTCTGGGCTTCGTTTAAGGCTTTAGTGACCTACACAAATGCAAGGGCTGAGCCTTGTAAGCGCGATCGTGAACGTCGGCAAGGCGACACACAGCGCAACCTATTGGAGTTTTTTGAGGAGAACTTAACCAAACTTACCGGATTCATTTGATTGGTGTTAGAAAGAGACTCCTAAGGCCAAATTAGGGAATTTTGTTGGTGTACTGCCTAATTTGAATTCGGGAATCGAGCCGCCCAATCACACTCCAGCGATCGCCCCCTGATTCGCTCATGCTCACCCGCGACGACTGTTCACCGTATGTCCACTCCACCTCACCCGCGTTCGTCACCTTCTGGCTCTCGACAGCTATCGTTACGCTTCGTCTTAGTGGTGTCGTTTGTGCTGCAAATTGCGGCAGCGGTGGGGTTGACGACAGCACTCTCTTGGCGCAACGGAGAAAAAGCCGTCGATGACCTGGCGTCGCAACTGAGCGAAGAAGCCGCGAATCGCATTCGCGAACATGTGCAGACCTATTTGCTGCAGCCCAACTTGCTGCAGCGTGATAGTCGCAGCAATCTGTTTTATGGCGATGTCGCCTTATCCGATTCCCAAACGATTGCGCGACATTTTTGGCACCAAATTCGGGCCTCTGACGGCATTACTAGCATTTATTTGGGTTATCCCGACGGCACTTTTGTGGGCATCCAAGAGCGCAACAACGGCCAGACCGTGCTGTGGGAAGTGACGCCAGAAACGCTGCCTCAACGGCAAACCTATCGACTGAATGAAGCGGGAGAACGGCGCGAACAGTTGAGCTCGCAGTTCTATGACCCCCGGGGACGACCCTGGTACCAAGCCGTGGTGAAGAATCGCCATGCGAGCTGGAGTCCTATTTATGAATTTGCGTCGCAAGACTATTCTGTTTTAGGCATTACCTTGGCTGCGCCGATTCATGGCGATCGCGGCAAGCTGCGCGGCGTCTTAGCCCTCGACCTGACCCTAGAGCAAATTAGCGGCTATCTGCGCACGCTCAACATTAGCCCTAATGGCGAAGCCTTTATCATCGAGCGCACTGGCGATATCGTTGCCACTTCAGCTGATGAGTTGCCCTTCCTCACCCTAGACAGTGGGGCACAGACCCGACTGCCCGCCACTGCCAGCAAAGAACCCATTATTCGCGAAACCGCCCAGTATCTCATTGAGGAATATGGCAGCCTGGAACAGGTCAACACCGCTCAGCAATTTACCTACGATCTAGACGGACAAGACCAACTAGTCCAAATTGTGCCGTTCCGCGATGGTCGGGGACTCGATTGGCTGATTGTGACGGCCATTCCCGAAGCGGATTTCAAAGGGCAAATCGCTGAAAACACGCGCAATACGCTGCTGCTGTGTCTGCTATCCCTAATTGTGGCGAGCATTATTGCCGGCATTACCGCCCGTTGGGTGGCCCAACCGATTCATCGTTTGAGCGAAGCCTCGAAAAAGCTCGCCGTTGGGACTTGGGACTCGCCGCTGCCAAACGGTCGTTTTCAGGAACTGTCGGAGCTGTCGCACTCCTTTGAGAGCATGGCCCAGCAGCTCAAACAATCATTTGAACAACTCGAAAACCATAACCAAGAGCTGAAACGTCTCGACAAATTAAAAGATGAGTTTTTGGCCAATACGTCCCACGAGTTGCGGACACCGCTGAACGGCATCATTGGCTTGGCCGAGTCGCTGATTGATGGCGCTAGTGGCCCCCAGACCCGACAAACGAAGGGCAACTTAGCCATGATTGTCGCCAGTGGCAAGCGCTTGTCGGCATTGGTGGATGACATTCTTGACTTTGCTCAACTGCAACAAGACCGGGTCGAAATTCATCCGCGCCCGGTCGGGGTGCGCGAAGCGGCAGAAGTGGTGCTGACGCTGAGTCGGCCCCTGGCTCGGGAAAAAAAGGTGCAGTTGATTAACGCGGTATCGCCTAAATTGCCGCCCGTGTTAGCGGATGAAAATCGGTTACAGCAAATTTTGCACAATTTGGTAGCCAATGCAGTAAAGTTCACCGACTACGGCATGGTGGGCATCTCGGCCCAGATCATTCGTCAAGATGAGGCCCAACCAGTCATGCTGTCGGCCAATTTGCCGAGCATTTGTCCACGCCCGCAACATTTTGATGAATTATTGTCAGCGTCAGGGGCACATCGAATTGTGCGCCAATCGTATTCTCCGTCTGACGACAATCACCCGCATCAAAACGACCCAGGCGCGATCGCGGCTACCACCACGTCTCCTTCATCCGCCCTTCCTGACGCTGCCGATGCGAGCGCGATTAACACAAACACTGCTGGCTACTACTTGGCGATTACCGTGTCTGATACCGGGATTGGCATTCCCGAAGACAAACTCGAGCGCATTTTTGAACCGTTTGTGCAGGCGGATGGTTCGACCGCACGGGTCTACGGAGGCATGGGCATTGGCCTAGCGGTGTCGCAAAAGTTGGTCGAGTTGCAGGGGGGGACGTTTCAGGTGTTGTCGGCTGTCGGGGTGGGGTCACAATTCACCTTTACGCTACCCATCACCACTCAGGCCCCTGGACTCGCGATCGCCGATTCGGGCTTGTCAGGGTTGACGGCTGAGCGATCGCGCCTTTCCCTGACGCGATTGCAGCCTGAGCCTGTGGTGTTAGCCGATGAGACCAGCACTGCCACTGAGACCAGCGCCGCGATCGAAGTCAGTTCAGCCGCTAATGATGTAGCCGATGCGGTGTTGGCACGCAGCAACTTTTCGATTTTGGTGGTGGATGATGAACCCATCAATCGGCAGGTAATTCGCAATCACTTAGCAGTTCACAACTACCGGGTGACGCAAGCGGGTAGCGGCCCAGAAGCGCTGGCCCTGCTCGAAAATGGTCTGCAACCCGATGCGATTTTGTTGGATGTCATGATGCCGCAAATGACGGGGTTTGAAGTCTGTCGTCAGCTGCGAGAAACGTATCCGGCGCATGTGCTGCCGATTATGATGCTGACGGCCAAAAACCAGGTGGGTGACCTCGTGGCAGGGCTTTCGGCAGGGGCGAATGATTATCTCACTAAACCCATTTCGAAAAATGAGCTGCTGGCGCGGCTCAAGACACACCTATATCTGGCCAAAATCAACCAGGCTTATGGGCGCTTTGTGCCTCGCGAATTTTTACAGTTCTTAGAAAAAGAAAGCATTGTCGAAGTTGAACTCGGGAATCATGTGGAGCGGCAAATGTCGGTGGTATTTGCGGATATTCGTGATTTCACCACGTTGTCGGAACAGATGAGTCCAGCGGATAATTTCAAATTTTTGAATGCGTTTTTGTCGCGCATGGAGCCCGCGATCGCAGAACATCATGGCTTTGTCGATAAATATATTGGCGATGCGATTATGGCGCTGTTTAGCCGGGGGGCAGACGATGCGCTGCAAGCCGCGATTGAGATGCTGCGGCGGTTAGATGAATACAACGCCGAGCGATCGCAATATCACAAATCTGCCCTCGAGTTTGGCATTGGCATTAATACCGGCACGGTGATGTTGGGCACCGTCGGTGGCCGCAATCGGATGGATAGTACCGCCATTAGTGACACCGTTAACGTCGCCGCACGGATTGAGCGCATGACGCGGATTTACAGTGCCAATTTGTTAATTTCTCACCACACTTTTTTGGAATTGAGTGACTCGAATCGATATGCGATGCGGGTGATCGATCGCGTCCAAGTGAAGGGCAAAGTCGCCTATGTCAGTGTGTACGAAGTGTTTGAGCCGGATCCCCCTGAGCAAAGAGTTGGCAAACTCAAGAGCCGTACCGATTTTGAAATCGGGCTCGCGTATTTTTATCAAAACCGCTTTGCTGAGGCCCAACAACGCTTCCAAAGATGTTTAGAAATTTGCTCCACCGATAAAGTGGCCGAAAGCTATTACGAGCGTTGTGGGCATTTGCTAGAGCCTTTGTAACGACTAGCATCACGTCGTTGGTAAAGGCTCAGCAATTCGCGCCTAGGCGCTGCTAAATCGCAGGATGAATTCGGTTTTTTAGACCGCGGGCAAGATGCCCGCTCTCCACGATCGATGGTGAATCAATTCGTGTCGTTATTTCTGTCCGCGATTCAATTCATCCCCAAAATCAGCAACGCCCGCGCCTATTCTGCTGGCTCTAACGTCGGACAGAGCTGATAGACATCGCCGTAATAGGCGAGGAAGCTGTAAGTCTGCAAATCACAGAGGTCTTGCTGGATAATCGCTTGCTCTTGCTCGTAGGTGAGCTCTACAGGGGCGCGACCCAACAAAATTTCAATCAAACTCGGTTCGTCATACCCAACTCGCACCAGTTGGTAATCTTCTCCGAGTTCGAGCGACTCGGCCAGGGCGGAGATCGCCTCGGGGCGGCCACTGGTGCCATCGATCAGGTTATATTGCTCGGCCTGCTCAGTGCCAAAGATAAACGCCCCCATATCTTGCCGCAGGGTTTGTTCAGTGATGTCGCGGTTTGCGGCCACATGGGTCACAAAGTCGTCGTATTCATTGTTGATATTGACCCGCCAATTTTCGAGCTCTTCTTCAGTTGGTGGGCGAAAGGGGTTGCCCAGATCTTTGCCCTTGCCAGCGGAAATCACAAATTGTTGAATGCCCCCCTCGGTAGTAACGCCGCCGCCCAGCAAGCCGCCATCGAGGGCGACCGGATTGTTGAAATACACCAGGGTGGGGCCAATGACGCCAATACTGCCAATGACGCTGCCCGGTGCGGCCAAAATCTGATCTGCCGCCACCATAGACCATACGCCACCAGAGGCTGATAGACCCTCAACGTAGGCATAAATCGGACTATCGGTGGCTTCCTTATAAGCCGCGAGGGCGTCATAAACGACGTTGGAGCCGACGACGGTGCCGCCAGGCGTCGAGACTCGCAAAAAGATGCCCTGGATGCGATCGTCTTCGGCGACTTTTTCCATCAGTTTTTGAAACTGATAGGCATAGGTCACGCTCGAGTCGAGCCCAAAGAAACCGGAGTTTGAGGGACTATTGAGGATTGGCCCGTTGATGCGGAGTTCCAGCAGGTAGTTTTCGCTCTCTTCATCGCCGTCTACATAGCGAAATTCGAGGGTGTCGTCTTCGCCCTCATCGGAGCTGGAGGAGAAATCAGGAAAGCAGCCCGTCACTCCCAAACCGACGACAGAAACTCCTGCGAATGTGGCCAACCACCGAAGCAATCGATTCATGAACCTCTTTTCCCACTCAATCTTGCGGCTCGTTTTGCCTATCACCGTTATGGTAAGAGCTATTTTGTAGTTTGCCAGCTTTCGCGGGGGATTTGGGGAAGTGAGGAAACGAGTAAAAGGGTGGGAGAGCAGGGGGGCGAGGGGAAAGAAGACGCTGGTAGTGAATGGGGTGTTTAGGACGATCTCTGCTGGTGCCATTGGGCCAGGGCTTGGTTGTGGACTGCCTGCCAGGGGAGTTGGTGTTGTCGGGCGATCGCGGCGCAATCTTCGTATTCGGGATGGGCTTTGAGGGGGCGATCGCTGTCCGGCATAAAGGCGACCTTCATCCGCACCGTTCCCCAAGGCAGCTGGAGGGGCACTTGTTCACGGCGTAGGCGTAGTCGGGTTTGGTCAGTGCGGCGCACTCCCAGCGTTGTTGTTTCGGTCAATAAGACGGCTTCGCAGGCATCGGCTTGGGGCGGATCGGCGATCGCCACCAGCAAATGTCCCGGTCGCGATTTTTTCATCATCACGGGCTGCACGAAAACGTCTAAAGCTCCGGCGGCAAAGAGGCGATCGTACACATAGCCGATCGCCTGGGGCGATAAGTCATCCACCTGGGTTTCTAATACTGTGACTGGCTCGCGTCCGGCTTGGGCTTCTCGCTCAGGCGTGGGGTGCGGGTGATGGGATTCGTGGGGCGCATGCTCATGGGGGGTATGCTCATGGGGGGTATGCTCATGGGGGGTATGCTCATGGGGGGTATGATGGTGCGGCGGGTGTTCGTGCGGTGCCTGGGTTTGCGGAGCCGGGGAATGGATGGGGGCGATTTGAGTCGTGTCCACTTGGGCGCTGGCCTTGCCGCCGAGTTGATCCACTTGGCCAATCCACAGCCGCAAAATATTGGGTATCGGCAAATCCTTGTTGCCCGCTCCGAGGCCAATTTTTTGCAGTTGCATGGTTGGCGGTTCGCCAAAGTGGGTGGCCAATTCCGTCGCGATCGCGGCTCCCGTCGGCGTTACGAGTTCTCCCCTCAGCCCTGCATTGTAAATAGGGACCTGCGCCATCTCCATCAGCTTCAATACTGCCGGGGCGGGCACAGGCAAGCGACCGTGGGCCGCTCGCACAGTGCCCGTGCCGGTCGGCAGCGGCGCACAATGCAGCTCATCAATGCCCAACCAGTCGAATCCCAAACAGGTGCCCACAATATCGACGATCGCATCCGTTGCCCCGACTTCGTGAAAATGAACCTGCTGGGGATCAATCCCGTGGATGGCCCCCTCGGCTTGGGCCAAGCGCCGAAAAATGGCCAGACTCCACGCGATCGCGCGTTCTGGCAAAGATGCTCGAATGATGATCTGCTCGATATCGTGCAGATGTCGCGCTGGGGGATGGGGGGCAGCGGCCTCGCTGTCGTGGGGCAGCAGCACGTCTACCTTGGTGGCCGCAATGCCATTTTTGCGAACGCTGCGGGCCTCTAACCGCACTTTTTCGGGGAGCTGTAGCTGATCAATCTGGCTTTGCAAGTAGTCGAGCGGCACCCCTGCACTCACCAGCGCCCCTAAACACATATCCCCCGAAATGCCAGTCGGACAATCCACAAAGGCTAAAGTCTTCATACAAAGTCGTCAAATCCACCATGACCATCTTTCATAATGAAGACTACCTTGCCCGAACGGCACAAATACAGCGCGAGGAAGTTCTCAATGACGACACTCTACAAAGTGCACCCCCAAACCCCCCAGACTCGCAAAATTGCCGCCATTCGTGACGCCCTGCGCAAAGGGGCGGTGATGCTATACCCGACAGATACGGTATATGCGATCGGTTGTGACCTCACGGTCAAATCCGCGATCGATCGCGTCCGCCAACTCAAGCAAGTTTCGAACGACAAACCCCTCACCTTCATGTGTTCGTCGCTGTCAAATATTGCTGAATACGCCTATGTAAGTGACCCTGCCTATCGTCAGATTCGCCATCTGATTCCGGGCACTTATACCTTCATTTTGCCTGCGACCAAACAGGTGCCCAAACTCGTCATGAGCCCAAAGCGGAAAACCACAGGCATTCGGGTACCCGACTCGCCCATTTGCCTGGCTCTGATCGAAGCCCTGGGCAATCCCATCGTTTCCACATCGGCCCTATCGCTGTTGGATTTCGATGCCACGCCAGTGCCCTCTAAGGCCGAACTCTTTGACATCGTGGGGCCACAAGTTGACTTGATCATCGACGACGATCGCGACCTCACTTACGGCCTTTCCACCATTTTGAGCCTAGAAGAACCAACCGAACCCATGGTCGAACGACGAGGACTCGGCTGGGAACAGGCCGCCGAACTCGGCATTGAAGTCGCAGAAGCGGCTGTGCTTTCGCCGCATTAAAGTGCAGGCTTACATATGGCAAAGGTATTACTGTTATGAGGCAAAGCCCGCAAAACTAGCCGCTCGTCTTCATCGGGCTTTACGTATAAGCCGATATATGAAGGTATTACATTTACGGACATGTCAATGAAGCTTGGGTAAATCTCTCCGTGAAAAGATGCACCTTTCGATTCGATGCATTTACATAGGATTGTGCGCAGTGGCTGACCCATCAGCGAGGCACGCTGCAAAGCAAATTGAGTATCTACCTAATTTCTCAATTCACTAAGCATTAAGCAAAAACTCAAGGAGACACGATGAATAAGAACTTAATGGCTCTCGGCGTCGCCACTAGCTGTGTGTTGATGTCAGCTGCGGGTGCCCAAGCTTTTACCTTTACAACTAATACGATTGGCAACGGTCCTGAAGACGACGTCATCTTGGAATCAGTCGAATTCGATGGCATCAAAGTTGAGAACTTTGTTTTTGTCGATGAAGCCGAAATCATCGAAAATGAGCTTCACACAACTGGTAATACCGGCGCTGCTAGCTCTGACATTACCGTTATGGGTACTGTTGGAACAAATGAGGAAAATCCTAGCGATGAAGACATTGTGACTTCTCTAGGAAATGAGTATCTCAGCAGCATCATTGATACTGAGGATGATGGCGAATTCAAAATTAAGCTCAACTTCGATGGTGCCTTTAACAAGCTATTTTTCTGGGAACGAGGCTATAACAGTGATTTAAAGGTCATTCTTGAAGGGGTCGCTGAGCCGATCAAGATTCTCCGCACTCAATTCGCTCAAGGCATTACCGATTACAAGCTTGAAACTACTGAAATCACCCCCAATGAGCAGAAGGTGGGCAGCTACGGTATCGACCTGCTAGATTACGGGATCTCTAGGTACACTGGCTCAGTTACTGTTGTTAGCAAATCTAGTTTTAATGGTCCTGACTTCAAGGTGGTTGGTGCTCAGGTACCTGAGCCTGCGACGATGTTGGGGCTGGGTTTGGTTGCGGGTGCTGGCTTCTTGGCTAGCCGCCGTAAGCAAGCTGAGGCGTAAGCCTTTCCTTCTCCTGCCCGGAGAAAACATGGTTTCTACCTGAATACGACTCAAGTCAGCAGCTAGCTCTTATGGGTTAGCTGCTTTTTTAATTGAAAGGCACTACTAAAAGGAACTTGCCACGACTTGGCATGTTCTGAAGAAAGAAAAAAAGCTGTGGGTTTGCAGTGGTGGAAAATGAACCTGAGCTGGATGTGGAGAAGCTTCAATGCTGCCGTTGGTTCAGATTCCTCAAACGCTGCAAAAGCACTTGCAAGGATATCGTTCGGTGTTTTGTCGCAGTGCCGGCTTTGCCCAAGTGAGTCGCTACCTGACGGGCCTGTTGCTCAGCCCGAATAAGACGTTGCAAGGCATCCATGCCCAGTGGGTGTGGCCGGAGGGCGAGGGGGTTCAGCGTCGAGCGATGCATGCGGCGGTGTTTGAGTCGGCGGGTTGGACCTGCGAGGGCTTGATGCAACGGCATCGTCAGGTCGTGGCTCCGGCGCATCGCGGTCGCGGTCGCGCGGTCTTAAGCCTGGATTGGACGTTTGCGCATCATCCCTACAGCGAGAAAATCTATGGTGCGAAAGCGGCTTATGATTACGTCAACCGCTGCTGGAGTCGGTATCAAACGGTGGTGACTGCCGCGATTGCCAATCCGCATCGGGTCGATGGGGTAGCGGTTGAGGTGCAATATCCGAACTATGAAAGAGAAGAACTGGCGTATCTAGAGATGACGGCCCAAGAGAGCTACGAGCAGATGGAGCAAGTGCATCAGCGCCTCGAAGAGCTGTTGCACTATCAAAAGAATCGTCTGGCTTATCGCAAGCGCACCGAGATCGCGGGGGCCATCGTGCGCCAGTTGGAAGCTGGAGGCGAGTTTCCCCAAGCGGACTATGCCTTCGACTGTGGGGTGCTCTCTAGGCCCTTGACGCAACTGATTGAAGCTTCGGGCAAGCACTGGGTTAGTGAGATTGAAAGCTCACGCTTGATTCTCTGGCAAGGGCAGTGGCAGCGGGTGGATGGGGTCGCCCAGACGTTGCGCCTAGAACATCCCGAGAGTTTTCGCCCCAAAGCCGTCACCTGCCGAAACGGCCAGAAACGAGACATTTGGGCTTTTAGCAAGACCGTGCGGTTGAAAAAGTACGGCTCCAAACGACTCGTTATCGTGCATGAAACCGCCGACCTGAGTGATGCGCCCCGGTTTTTGTTGACCGATGCCCTGCATTGGGACAGTGCCCGTACCGTTGCGACCTGGAGTTATCGCTGGCCGATTGAGACCTTTCATGAGTTTGCCAAGCAAGTCGTCGGTTTTGAGTCGGCTCAGCTGCGCAAGGAGGAAGCGGTGAAACGCCACTTCTGTCTGAGTTGCGTGGCGCAGTCGTTGCTTCAAGCCACGCCCGGCTCTGGGCATTCATCGGAACGGTTCGACTTTGCTCAAAACCACGAGCACACCATCGGACAGCGGCTTTACACCTTGGGACGCGAAGCCTTGCAGCAACTCCTGGAGATGACCCAGGGGCTTTTGGCTCAAGGGCAGTCCATCGCTCAAATTATGGAGGTGCTCATGCCCGCTTAGAATTGCCGATCGCCGATGCTAATTTTTCTCTGCGCGGAACTTACCAAGTCGTGGAACTTGCCTCATATAGCAATCCGCAGTCAGGTACCGAGAGCCCAAAAGTTTCCAGAATGGGCATTGAATCATGGGTGTGGACAGCCGTCTCGGCTGTCCCGGAGCAGGCAAGATACCTGCCCGACAATACTTAGATTTTATAAAATCCAGCTTTCTCAGCCCCTTGTTTTTCTGCCAAAGAGATGAACGGAACTATCTGCTCAACGCTATATCCTGAGATAGTGGCTCCGGGAGGGATCCCACTTGGATAAAAGGCAAATGTGGTACTACTCGTTCATGTTTTTGTAGGTGGCGACGGCGGACGGTGAGATGCGGTTGAGATAACGGAAAATCCAGTATTTGAAGACGGTGTCGAGAATCACTGGGAAGGTGGCAATGAAGAGAAAGATAAACTCGCGGTTGGCCGGGAAGCCCAGGTGACGCGATAGCCCTTCGAGCAAAACCTCCCAACCGTGGGGCGAGTGGAAACCGACGAACATGTCGGTAAATAGGATGATGATGAACGCCTTGGCGCTATCGCTGAGGCCGTACACGATTTCATCCATAAAGCTTTTGAGGGTGAGGATGCCGCTTTTTTGGTTGACCAATAGCAGCACAAAGGCGCCTACCGCCAACATGTCGGAAAAGACGTTTTTCACGGAGTCGGCACTGCGGCGACGATAGGCCTCTTCAATTTCGGTGGCTTTTTCGACGACTCGCTCCTCGATTTCGGCTTCGCGAATGGGCTCGACTTTGCCGATCAAGACTTCAAAGCGCAGGCGTTCTTCATATTGTTGAAGTTCGTGGAGGGCTTCTTCTTCCATCTCCAGGTTCAAGAAGATGCCGGCCTCTTGTTGGGCGCGGGTGTAGTCAACGATGGGGCCAACGACGTAGTTTTTGGCGAACTGCTGGGTGAGTAGCGGGACAATGATCAGCAACAACAGAAACTTGATGGCGGTGGTGGTACGGCCGCGTGAGGAGCGAAATTCTTTGACGACTTCTTCTTCAGCGTTGGGGTCGAGATCTTGGCGAATGCGATCGACGGTACGCAAGATGGAGCGGGGCAGGACGTTGGCACTACCGGATAGGCCCGCGGATTTTGTCTGGCCATTTTGGTTTGCTGGGGTGGCTTTGACCGAAGGCTGACTGAGGGGAGCGATCGCCCCATTGGTGCTGCCGTTTTGCGATTGGGCCGGAAGCGCAGCCGCTGACTTAGCTGGTCGGGGACGGGCAGTGGCATTTTCAGGCACCATGACGACAGTGGGCTGAGGGCTCGACTCAGCGCGGCTGTAGCGCGATCGCACTTCGTCGACAAATTGCAGCTTGCGAAAAAAGATAGCGGGTTTATCAATCACATTCAGGGTGAGGTTTGGCTCGTCGCGATCGCCCACCTGAATTTCCATAATTTTGGGATCAGAGACTCGCACCACCGCACTGCTAGCACGAAACTCAGTCATGCGCAGCTCGATCAAATTCAGATACTTTTTCAGCTCCCCTTGAAAATAAGCCATCGAGCTTTTGCCGTAGTTGCCATAGGCCGCCGCAATAGGATTGCCATTGAAATGCTCATTTTCAATCGCTTCGATCATCTTGGCAGCTTCGTAAGCTTGGTCGAGGGCACGCTCAGGTGTCTTAAAAAACCACTGCTGCGCCTTCTGAAGCAGGGAAGGAATAGCCATCAGGAATTACCGGTGATTGATGTAAAAGTGTAAAGGCAGAGCGTCGGCGCTGAAGTCTCAGGAGTCGATTGAAGACGAAGCCAGGGCGGTTAACAGACAGTCGCCCCCATCGGGCAATGCTCAAAACTTCAGAGCTATTGTAAGCCAAAGCTATTAGGGGAAACGGTAGTCGGATGGCAATTCGCTAGTCATGCCAGAGAGGGGAGATAGGGGAGCGGTTATGGTCAATGAGATCGCGATGGCATTCAGCAGGGATAAGCTTGTTCCAGATCAGGTGATTCGTATTTTGCCTCGTTGGCAGCATTGTGTCAGCCTTGGGAGCGATGGCGCTAAAGCAAACGCTGCGCACGAATGGGTTGCAGATAAGGGGCGATCGCTTCTTGCCCCACTTCACAAGCGCGCTCATCGACTGCTAACAAGTCATCGCCAAAAATCACCTGCCCAATGGAGATGCCATCCCCCACGTCGGGTCGCCAATCGCGGCTGATAAATTTTTGGTCGCAGTCCACCACAGCCCCGTCGAATCGATGGCCGATGGTGCCATAGACATCTTGCAAAACTTCTGGCACTGAGGGCCGATGCAGTTGGCCCCGTGAGTGATGGCTACGGGCTTTGTATTTGGCCCGGGGAAAGAGGCCGTAGAGATTTTTGAGGGAGGCGGAGATCAGCGATCGCCCCTTTAAGCTGGTTTTCTTAAACGCTCCGACCGAAATGCGGCAGTCCACCGTTTGCAGTAGCTTTGGTGCCCACAGCGTTTTGAACCGGGTCGGTTGGAGGGCTCGATTGGGATATTCCACTAGCTCTAGGGTGTCCGCATCCAGCAGTTGCATTCCCTCATCCAGCAGGTCATACACGCCCAACTTGCCCATAATGTCGCTAAAGGAGACCTTAGAGCAGACTCCTTCCACAATCAAGATTTCGGCGTTGGGATTGGCTTGCCGTAAGCCCTGCAGCACTTGACCCAACACCGCCATGCTGATGGTCACGGGCGGTCCTACGGGATATCCCAAATTCGGCTTCACCAATATGGTTTTGGCATTGATTGCGGCTGGGGGCGGTGTGTAAATGAAGTCAGCGGTCGGGGTGACGGTAACCGGGACGGTGGCGGGCACAGGCATGTTGGCGCAAACATCAGGACTCAATCAGCGTAACGAGGTTTCGCACAATTGGGGGATAGGGCGATCTCGTCATCGTGCCGGAACGGACGCATAGGTCGTTGATGCCGTTGGCGATGATTCGGTAGTCTGAACCTACCTCTTGCCCACACGATAGATTTTGAAGCGATGTTTACCTCTGGTGGCGGTATCGGCGGCAATAAAGAAATCGGTGACCCACCCCCACCCTGGTTTGGCTGTCTGTTTATTCTGATCGTGGCCGTGGTGGTGATTGTGATGGTCACCTGAGCGGCCTCCTCGGAGATCGCGGCGACCGCGCCTCCGTTACCCCCGAGCACTGAGTTCCGGAGAATCAGGTCTCAGGTCTTGCCAGCGGCAGTGAGCGGTGATCAGTTGCTTCAGTTGCGGTTGCTCAACTCATTGAGGATGCTTTCGAGCTCTTGCTGGGCTTGGCCGTAGGCTTCCCAGTCGCCGTCTTGCAGAGCTTGTTGACCCGCCTCGTAAGCGTTCAGCGCATCTTGAATGCGATCGGCTTGCGCGATCGGCAAGGTCGGGGTGCTGTCGGTTACGGGCTCGTCGGTGACACCCTCCGTCGGCTCAGGCGCATCCGTTGGAGACGCGGCGCTTTCACCAAAGATGGCAATCAGGGCTTCGTCGAGGGTTTCGCGCATGACGATGTCGTTGTCGTGGGCGACAATGACGCGGCGCAGTTCTGGCAGTTCGCCCTGCTCGGCCCGCAGATATACGGGTTCCACATACAGCAGCGACTGCTCGATGGGAATCACCAGCAAATCCCCACGAATCACCCGCGAGCCTTCCTGACTCCACAGGGTGAGCTGTTGGGAAATCTCCGGGGTTTGGTCGATGCGGGCTTCGATTTGGCTGGGGCCATAGACCAACTGCTGTTTGGGAAATTCGTACAGCAGCAGCTTGCCATAGTTGTCACCATCAGAGCGACCCGCCATCCAAGACACCATGTTGTCTTTGTTGATGGGGGTGAAAGGCAGGATCTGCATGAACTCTTCGGTGGTTTCCCCTGGCAGTTTCATGATCAGGTAGTAGGGTTCCATGCGCACTTGTTCCCCCTCGTAGACCTGGGTGGGAAAACGCCAGATATCTTCCCGGTTGTAGAACACTTCGGGATCGGCCATGTGGTACGTGCGGTACATCTGGGCCTGGAGGGCAAACAAATCTTGGGGATAGCGAAAATGCTCCCAAACGGCCTGGGGAGTCTCGTCTGCTGACTTAAATAAATCAGGGAAAATTTGCCGATAGGTGCCGAGGATCGGATCGGCCTCATCCACCACGTAATATTCCAGCGAACCGTCGTAGGCATCGATCACGACTTTAGCGGCATCGCGCACGTAGTTACTGCCGCCCCGCGCCAAAGTGGCGATGGTGTCGTTGTTGAGCAAGGAGCCAATATCGTTGCTGCGGTTCAGCGGTTCGGAATAGGGGTAGCGATCGCTGGACGTGTAGGCGTCAATAATCCACTTCAGTCGCCCATCAATGACGGCGATGTAAGGGTCGCTGTCGTAGCTCAAGAAGGGCGCAATTTGTCGAGCCCGTTCGAGCACATTGCGGTGATAAAGGATGCGGGAATTGTTCGTAATGTAGTTGGAAATTAAGACCTTGAGGCTGCCCATATCGTAGGCAAACGCCAATCTTCGGCCCCAGTTGCTCAGGGGCACACCGCCCAACCCGGTGTAGTTGTAAGTGGCGTTGGTATTGCCTTCGGGATAGTCAAACTCTTCGGTGGTGGTGCCCGTAAAGACATAGGAATCGGTGGCCTCGCCGTAGTAGATGCGGGGCTGCTCGATTTCCAGGTCAACGGTGTAAACGGGCGGCACGTTTTGAATCATCAACTGGGGCAGACCGTCGGGGGTCACCCGGTTGACCGGACTCATGACGATGCCGTAGCCGTGGGTAAACTTCAGCCGCTGGTTCACCCAGGTTTGTGCTTCGGGCGGGGCTTCGGAATAGTCCATCTCGCGCGCCGAGAGCATCACCTGACGGTAGTCGTCGTTGAGGGTGTAGCGATCGATATCGACGTCCTGAAAGCGGTAATACAGGCGGATTTCTTGCAGTTGGCGATAGGTGCTCAGCAGGGGCCGATAATCCCACAGGCGGATGTTGTCGACGGTGAGGCTGTTGTTGTCGAGGACGGTGCGATCAAGATTTTCTTCGGCGGGGAAGGGTTCGCTCTGCACCTGATCCAGCGCGTAAGCTTCGCGAGTATAGGCGATGCTGTGCTCGATGTAGGGGCGCTCGCGGGCGAGTTCGTTGGGTTCGACCAAAAAGCGCTGCTGAAACCAGGGGTACAGGCCGCCCACCACGATGAGGGTCAGCATATACAGCCCAATGCCGACGGTGGGCCAGACAAAGCCGCTGCGCCACAGCGACGCGATGAACAGGGCCGCGACCGCCAGGGTGACAAAGGCCATGGTCCAGTAGGCGTGGAGGCGGGCATGAACATCGGTGTAGCCAGCGCCAAACACCACCCCATCAGCAGAGAACAGCAGATCGTACCGCCCAAAGTAGAAGCCAGTGGCCACGGCGATCGCTAACGCCGACAACAACACACAGAGGTGACTTTTGACTTCCCCAGTGAGGAAATACTTCCAGCCGCGCTCGGGACGAATTTCGCCCTTGAGGGCATAGACCCCAAAGGCCAGCAGAATCGACCAAATTAAGAGCTGAACGATCGCCCCTTGCAACCCCTCGTAGATGGGTAGGCGAAAGATATAGAAGCTGATGTCTTTTTGAAAGAGGGGATCAAGGCGATCAAAGTCAGTGGGGTTAAGAAACTTGAGAATGCTGTCCCAAGCCCCAGCGGCGCTCATGGCCGCATCAAAGGACAGTAGGGTAATTAACAGTGCGGCCAAATATTTGGGTAGATAGTCGGCCATCGCGCCCAAGTTGCGCCGTTCTAACACGCGCCAGGGCGACTCGCGGGTCACCCACAGCGCCAGCCGATAGTTGGCATATAAAAAGGCGGCATAGCTCACCAGGGTGGCAACCCAAATGATCACCTGCCAGCGAATGCGAGTCCAAAAGACGTTGTTGTAACCAACGGCCGCAAACCACCAGGACTCGGTCAGCAAATGGACGAGCGCCCCCGATAAGGCGATGAGGACGAGGATGGCGATCGCCACGAACAAAAATAGCGGGGGGCGACGACCAAAGTCAGGAATGTTTGCGCGTTTCACAGTCGATGTTGATCACTACAGTTGGCGGTTCTCTGTTCACCCTAGCGAGCTTTTTCCATTTCGCGGATTTCTTGCGCCTCTAGGGCATCTTCTTTTTCAGCTTTGAGCTGGTCTTTTTGCTTGTCGAGTTCGCGCTGCAAATAGCGCACGTAAAATTCCATCATGTGATCCGCCACGACGTCTGGGCCGGGTTGTTTGATCCCCGCCAAAAAGCCCAACAGGCGATCGCCCCAGCGTTGGCTGATGTAAGAGCTTTCGTGAAGATTGCCGCGAAAGCCAAAGTAGCGGAACTGCCCCATGTGACCATACAGCCGTCCCGGGTTGAGTGGATTTATCTGGGGAGGAATCAGCGGCACGATGTCGTTGTTGTTGACATAGCGGAACATGCGATCGCCCATGCGGCTATTCACCTCGCGGGTAAAGGCCCAGTCGCCCACTCGCGGCTGCCCAAAGGTATACAAGCCCGATACTTTGAACCCCTGATATTCCAGCGAGGTGGCGGCCAGGGCGGCCAGGGCACCGCCCAGACTGTGTCCGGTCACCCAGAGTTGGCTTTCCGGCGTCCACCACCGTTTAAGCTGCACGAGCACTTCATGTTCGACACTTTGCCAGGCGTCGTGAAACCCCCGATGCACCTCACCCTGGGGCGGCACGGCTTCTTGCGCGGTGTGGGTAAAGGCAAACTGCTTCATCCGAAACTTGAAATTGGTGCTCCAGTCAGCGGCTTGTTGACTGCCGCGAAACACCAACACAATGTGCTGATCTTTGCGAAAGATGAATGCTTGGGTATCGGTAAGGCGATTCACAAAATAGTGGTAGTGGTTCTGCAAATTCACGCCTTTGTTGTCGGTTTCGCCTTCTCGCAGCCACCGCTTGATGACGTCAACCACATAATCGGCGGGGGTTTGTTCCATCCATTGGAGGTCGTTATCTCGGCTCAACCACAGCCGTACAATGTCGGCCACATAGCCCGGATCTTCGTACACCAGGTGCGCCGCTTTGGCCATGCATAAGGCCCGAAAGGCATTGATCACCGCGTTGTCACGCTCAATATTGCTGAAGTCGTGAGTGCTGTAGGGCGGTGGCAGAATTTTGTAGCCATAGCGCTCAAATAGGTCCTGCACTCCCTCGTAACCGGCCCAATAGATGTAGTGAAAAAGCTGATCGTAAAAGGCGGAGCCCCCTTCGCGGCGACAGCTGCGATCGCTAATCACTCGTACCCAATAGATGATGTAAGGTTCCAAATCCTCTGCGGTGACTAGCCCCGACTTGATCGCGTTTTCGCAAGCTTCAAAGGCACTGAGAAACTCGTCAAACCAGTTGCGAATCGTGAGTTCAATGACGAATTCTTCGTCCCGATATTGCTGCAATACGCGGACGGTGTTTTCGTCCATTTTGTCTGGCTGCTGACGATTCATCTGGCCCAGCATATTCAAGCCCTGCCGGGTTTTGACCATCTGGTCGTGCGATCGCAGTGCTCGCTTCAAGCGTTCATCGGTGGCCTCAAAGCGCACCACCTGCCCATCCGTCGGCAGGCGCACTTCAAATACGCGATATTCTTCAAAATCCAGAATATCTGCCACGTTTCGCACGGCTTCGCGGCGGGCAAATTCCTCAAACATGCGCCGAGCCAGATCGCGCCGCTCCCACCGCTGATTTTTGATGTAGCGATCGACCCCGGCCACTGCCGCGATCGCTCCCATCAATAGCGCAAAGGCCGCCAGCCACTGCGCTCCCAGTTGCGACTGGAGCACCACTTCTGGCGTGAGTCGGCTGCTTTGGCCGGCGACGTTGGTCACCACTGCCGCCAGCGCTCGCGTGATTCCCGACCCGGCCAAAACCAGCCCCAAAGCGCCCAACCCGATGCAAGATGCCCGCTTAATACCCATAACCCTGTCAGCGTGGTGAAATGATAGAT
The DNA here is from genome assembly GCF_004212215.1 of Leptolyngbya iicbica LK. Taxonomy (NCBI): domain Bacteria; kingdom Bacillati; phylum Cyanobacteriota; class Cyanophyceae; order Leptolyngbyales; family Leptolyngbyaceae; genus Leptolyngbya; species Leptolyngbya iicbica. The sequence continues at coordinate 160,960 of NZ_QVFV01000005.1, read as the reverse complement.
GCCTAATGCTATCGAAAAAATTCCCGCTAGCATGCGACCCTTAACCCTTTGTTGATAACCGTAAACCCGATGAAGTTTGAGGCCCCGACCACCTGGCCGACGGATGCCGCAGCAGCGATCTCTCGGCAAAATGAATTGCGATCGCAAGTGCGCCTGCAAGATGAGGTGCGATCGCCTCCCAAACTCGTGGCTGGGGTCGATGTCGGCTTTGAGGAAAACGGTGAAGTCACCCGCGCCGCTGTGGTCGTGCTGGAATTTCCCAGCCTGCAACTGGTGGAAACCGCACTGGCCAAACGTCCCACTACCTTTCCCTACGTGCCGAGCCTGCTCTCCTTTCGGGAACTGCCCACCCTGTTGGCGGCCCTCGCGGAGCTGAAACTTACTCCGGATCTGATTCTCTGCGACGGTGCAGGCATCGCCCATCCCCGTCGTTTTGGTATTGCCTGTCATCTAGGGGTGACGGTCGATTGTCCCACCATTGGGGTGGCGAAATCGCGGTTGATCGGCACCCATGAGGCAGTGCCCAGCGAGAAAGGAGCGTGGGTACCCCTGCGCGATCGCGACGAAACCATCGGAGCCGTCTACCGCAGCCGCACCAACACCAAGCCGTTGTACGTGTCCGCCGGACACCGCATCACCTTGCCGACAGCGCTGGACTATGTGCGGCAATGCACTCCCAAATATCGCCTGCCGGAAACCACTCGCCTGGCCGATCGCCTCGCCTCTAACCGAGGCCAATTGCCGCCGCTCAAGTCCAGCTGTGAAGACGACGACACTGAACAAATGTCGCTGCTATAGCTGATCTGCGGGACACCTCTCTTCCACATAGAGCCCCTGGGGACACGCCAGTTGCCGTCATCGTTAACGGCTCGATGACGACTCCACCCATGACGCGAATGTGGGTAAATAGTTGTCCCTCTCGTAGTGCAGGTTACGACTCGGGGCCCCGCCGCCCTCTATAAACAGAGAACGTTTCCCTCATCGAACTTGCCATGACGGTCTCCTTACCTCAGCCTCGCCAATTGCCCAAAATTGATCCCGTCACCGCTCAGGTGGTCGCCGGTGCCCTCAACGGCATCGCCCTGGAAATGGGCCACAAGCTGGCGCGCATGTCTTACTCCAGCATCATTCGCGAATCGGAAGACTTTGGCGCGGCAATTTTGGATGCCGACTGTCAGCAATTGGCGGAATGCGCCTACAGCACCCCCCTGCAGCTTGGCCCCATTCCCGGCTACATGCGCGGCGTCCTCAAGGCTATGGCCGAAGAGGGCGAAGAGTTTTATCCCGGTGACGTGATTCTCCACAACCATCCTTATTACGGGGCCTCCCACGGTCCCGACATCGGCATCGGCATTCCCATTTTTAAGGACGAGGAACTGATCGGCTATTCCTTCACCACCGCTCACCATTTGGATATTGGCTCCTCCTCACCCGGTAGCTGCGGCATTGTGGATGCGGTGGATGCCTTTGCCGAGGGGCTGCAATTTAAAGCGGTGAAGCTATACGAAAAAGGCGTGCAAAACCGCCAGGTGTGGCGCATCCTGCGGCAAAACATTCGCAGTGCCAACGTTGTTGTCGGCGATATTGAAGCCCAAGTCGCCGCCTGTCGCGTGGGTGAACAGCGCTTTTTAGAACTGGTGGAGCAGTACGGCCTGGATACGGTGCTGGCCGCTAGCGGCGAGTTGATGGCCTACTCTGAGCGGATGATGCGGCAGGCGATCGAGCGCTTGCCTGATGGTGAGTACTATGCCGAAGGCTTCATCGACGGCTTTTTGGACGATCCCGACCCCGGTAAAAAAGACCTCAAAATTGCTGTCACCGTCACCATCGACGGCAGCGACATGACCATCGACCTGACGGGCACCGCACCCCAGGTGGACGATCGCCCCATCAATATGCCCTTCGTCGGCACGGTGGATATTGCGATTTTTGTGACGCTGAGATCGGTGCTGCTCGACACCGCTCTGATGGAATACGTGCCGCAAAACTCCGGCCTCACTCGTCCTGTCCACATCGTTGCCCCCAAGGGCTGTTTGGCGAATCCCATTTATCCCGCGCCGGTCATTGCCCGCTGCTGCCCCGGCAACATTGTGGCGGACACGCTGATGAAAGCGCTGGCCCAAGTTGCCCCTCGAAACGTCAGCGGCGGCATCGGCAACATCAAAGTCACCTCCTACAGCGGCGCGCTGGATGAGGACTACTGGGTGTATATGGACATCACCGAGGGCAGCTACGGTGGGCGCTACGGCAAAGACGGCATGGATGGCGTCGATACCCTCTACGCCAATACCCGCAACAACCCCATCGAAGATATTGAGGCGCATCTGCCCCTGCGGGTCACCCGCTACGAACTGATTGAAGATGCCAGCGGGGCGGGCAAGTATCGCGGCGGTCTCGGCTCCATCCGCGATATTCAGTTCCTCGCGCCGGGGCAGATGTCGCTGGAGGGGGAAGGCAACAAGTACGCCCCCTGGGGTATCTTTGAGGGCAAGGACGGCACGCCGGGGGCGGTGCAGGTGTTCAATCCCCATGAGGAGACGATGGAGGATCTGCCCTCAAAGTTTCCCTGCCGTAAGACCAAGCTGGGCGATACCCTGCGCACGGTGAGCCCCTGCGGCGGCGGCTATGGCAACCCGCTGGAGCGCGATCCGGCCCTGGTGCTGGAGGATGTGCTGGATGAGTTTGTCAGCATCGAGTCGGCAAAGCGCGATTATGGCGTAGTGATTGATCCGGTGAGTCTGAAGATTGATGCACTAGCTACCGCTGATTTACGCCAGACGATGGCCGGATAGTACCTCTAGGTGATTTTCGAGAGCAACTTATGCTGGCAGCAGCGAAGATCCGGAGACTGGTTTAGGGCAGATTGCCATATCAAAGAGGTCGGGTGACTCCAGTAGATTTCTCAATTTAGTTGCCGCTCTGTCGTCTGAGTCGACATAATTGGCGTGGAAAGATTTTCCTCGGGATGAAATCTATACATGGATGCAGCAGCTGTCGTTATCGTAATTGTGCTTGCGATCGTCGTCATTTGGGTTGTGTACCTGTTGAGAGACCGGATTTTAGAGTTGGGGCTCTCGCTCAGTGGGCAAGAAGCCAAAATGAACGTGAAGGCGAAAACGCCCGAGAGTCCTCCAGACGATAAGCCGGTTAGCGTCGTTTTCAAGGGCAATAAGCTGCGTGGTGAAGGTGAGTATCGGATGCGGAACAGTGAATTTTCTGAGAATGACGTGGACGGGAAGCAGAAAGTAGAACTAGGCTATGACGAGGCGGCAACTGACGCCAACGATGAGGAAAATCAGTAACGCCGATCGATGCCAAAACTGCGTAACTTAGCGAACCGCACCAAAGAACTTGAGCTTTTCCTAAAAATGGCAGGTGGACAGCATGACTGCTCCATCATGCTTGTCGAAGGAAAATCGGGAATGGGAAAAACCTCTCTCCTCAACCGATTCAGACAGCAGTGTCCTGAAACGGTTGCCTATGTTCCATTTGACTGTAAGGGCGTCGATAGCATTGCCTCGTTTTTGTCGGAAGTTGTCGTCGATTTAGGGCGCGAACGTTTTCAAACCTTTTCAGGCAAAGTCAAACTGTTTGTCCAGGGCGGTGTTGATTTTTCTGAAAACGACATTGCTGCCAGGGATGCAATCAACATCGCGATCAACTCCAGTATCGACCTAGCCACTCAACAGTACCGCTTGGCAGAACTCCAACAAGCTTTTTTCCAGGATTTGGCATCCTTTGACTCTCGGCTGGTCGTTACCCTCGATACCTATCAAGAAGCCAGCGAGTCTTTAAGAGACTGGATTGAGAGTAAATGGTTACGTGCCGTTAGCCGACAGCTACATAATGTTGCGACCGTTATTGCGGGGCAAGATATCCCCGACCCCAATAATTCGGTGTGGGGTGATGATTGTGAACACATTCCGCTCACTCCCATCATTGAGGTGAAGGCTTGGTGCGACTTTTGTTCAGATTTGCCGGATTCGGCATTACCCGAAGAGGCCATTAAGGCGATTGCGTTGGGATGTAAAGGTCACCCAGCAAATGTCCATCAAATGTTGTCGGTAGCGATAAAAAGTTGGTCAGCATAGAAGAGCTACTGGAAAGAGTTCAGCAAGCCGAGACGGAAACCGGACGGCAGTGGATCTTGCTGGAACTACAAATGAGCCAGATGCCTGAAGCCTTGGTCTCGATGCTTTGGGCTGCGGCAATTCCTCACTTCTTTGATGCACAAGTGTTGGCAGCGCTACGACCAGAACTGGCTGATGAGGCAGAAACACTTTATGAAAGCTTGCAGGCACTCACGTTTGTGGAAGAGTTCCCTGGACATGGACACAACATTCATGAACTGACGCGAGAGGTATTGCTGAGCCAACTCTGGCAGCAGAATCGAACTGAGTTTCTATCGCTTTCAGAGCTTGCCGCTAATTACTTTTTCGATAAAAAGACCTCGCCAGAGGAAGATGTCGAGTTTTGCTATCACGAGATTCTGGGCGAAGAGGAGAATCAGCGAGGACGACTGTTAGATCGAGCAATTGATTGGTGGACGTATTACCAGACTGATCGGATTCAGTTTGCGATTCAGGTGTGTTCAGAACATGAGGCTGCGGGTCGCTTAGTCTCCTTCGGGCTTGGCTTTCTAAGACACTTAAGAGGTTTGAGCAAAAGCCGAGAGGCAAATTATCAAGATGCTGAACAGCTCTTGAAACAAGCTCAAGAGTATTTTCAATCTATAGCGTTTAAAGATTGGCGCTATCTAACGAGCTTATTGCGTGATCTGAGCAGCATCAAGCAAGACCAAGGTGATGCTCAGGCCGCCATCCCAATCTGCAAACAAGCCCTCAAAGTTAGTCAAGAGCAACTGGGTGAAAACCATCTGGATACTGCATCTAGCCTAAATAATTTGGCATCGCTTTATTGGGCAATGGGTCGATATGAGGAGGCTGAGCCGCTTCATCAGCGTGCACTCAAGATTCGCGAAGAGCAACTAGGCGAAAATCACCCGGATACTGCAACCAGCCTCAATAATTTGGCATCGCTTTATAAGGATAGGGGCCGATATGAGGAGGCTGAGCAGCTTCATCAGCGTGCGCTCAAGATTCACGAAGAGCGACTAGGCGAAAATCACCCGGATACTGCAATCAGCCTCAATAATTTGGCATCGCTTTATAAGGCAATGGGTCGATATGAGGAGGCTGAGCCGCTTCAACAACGAGATCTCAAGATTTGCGAGGAGCGACTAGGCAAAAATCACCCGGATACTGCAACCAGCCTCAATAATTTGGCATTGCTTTATAAAGCGATGGGTCGATATGAGGAGGTTGAGCCGCTTTATCGGCGTGCGCTCAAGATTCGAGAAGAGCAACTGGGCGAGAATCATCCTGATACTGCAAACACCCTCAATAATTTGGCATCGCTTTATCAGGATAGGGGCCGATATGAGGAGGCTGAGCCGCTTTATCAGCGGGCACTCAAGATTCATGAGGAGCAACTGGGCGAAAACCACCCTGACACTGCAACCATCCTCAATAATTTAGCATCGCTCTATCACGATTGCGAAAGATACGAAGAAGCCATCTCATTTCTTGAACGCTGGCGAAAAGTCAAACTTCAACGCCGAGAGACCCAAGAACAAAGCTTTGCAAGGCGTATTCATACTCTTGGAAAACTCTACGAAAAGACGCAGCGATTTGATGATGCCGCCTCCGCCTACGAAGACGCCATTTCTATTATCAAACGAGAGCTAGGCGCTAAACACCCAGTCGTCCGTGTCTGGTCAGGTGAGCTAGCGCGTTTGAAGAAGAAAATCACAAAGCAGAAGCAACAGAAGACGTGATGAACTTGGCTAAAAGGGCCGCTTCCGTAGGGTGCATTCAGCGCAGCTAATGCACCGCATTGGATCTGATGACCGCCATATCACTCGAAAATGCTTGAGGCCTATGAGATTTCTTTGGTGCATCGCTGCGCGGATGCACCCTACGGGCTGATTGGGCACTCTGGTAACAACCACTGCGTCCATGCGTATGCCCAATTACCGCCGTCTTTACCGCCCTGGTGGCAGCTACTTCTTCACCCATGTTACCTACCAGCGCTATCCCTGGCTGTGCACCGACATTGGCCGACACGCCCTCCGCGCCGCCATCATCGCCGTGCGGCGTAAGCATCCCTTCACGATTGATGCGTTTGTGCTGCTGCCCGACCACTTTCACTGCATTTGGACGTTGCCGGAGGGGGATACCGATTTTCCTCAGCGCTGGCGGCTGATCAAGCTGATGGTAACCAAGACAGCCGGACAAGAATTAGCCTTACCGCTGGAGAAAGGGCGTTCAGGCCACTTGCGGCGGGAAGGCAATTTATGGCAGCGGCGGTATATGGAGCATTGCCTGCGGGATGAACGGGATTTCACCAATCATGTGGCGTACATCCACCAAAATCCGGTCAAACATGGGCTGGTTCAGCGGCCTACTGATTGGGCATTTTCGAGTGTGCATCGATATGGGCAGGGTTAATCGCGCTGTCGATCGCTTGACGATGAGCTAGCTTTGTCTGCTACGCTGCTAGCGGCAAAACACTTTTCAGGTCACTGTTTTACACCGCTATGGCACTTCAGGTTTACGGTATTCCCAACTGCGGCACATGCAAAAAAGCCTTTAGCTGGCTGGCATCGAACGGCGTCAGCTACGAATTCATCGACACCAAAACAGCCCCTCCGACCCGCGACATGATTGCCGACTGGGTAGCAACGCTGGGGTCTAAACCCATGCGGAACACCTCCGGTCAGGCCTACCGGGCCATTGGCGAAGAGAAAAAGACCTGGAGCGACGAGCAATGGGTCGCCGCCTTTGCCGAGAATGCCATGCTGCTGAAGCGCCCCCTGTTTGTAAAGGATGGCCAGGCTGTGTTGGTAGGCTTTCGCGCCAAGGAAGATGTCTTGCAGGCAACCCTGAACGGATAATCGCTTTGGAGAGTCTCCGTCGCCCAAAAGATATTTGGGCGACGTCGCTAACCGCCCAATTGCCCCAACACAATAAAGATCGACCAGGCAAAGATGGCGAGGGTCAGTAGCGTGGGAATCGTGGCTGGCATAGTTAATCCTGTCATGGGTTTGCGGAATTCTTTCTTCAAGATAAAAACAAAGCCGCTACCGCAAAATCACCTGTAAGTCGGAAACCCACACTCCTCAAAACATCCATTGCAAGCAGTCAATCTGCTGGAGCGATCGCATAGAGATCGCCTTGGATGCATATAACGCTTTTCTATGGAAGACACATGTAAAAAATGTTTTTATTTGTTACATTTCTTTATGTAGCAAGACGCAAAGACTATATAAGGAGGTCTGAATGACCTACGCAACCGTGAAGACTTTAAACAACCAGACCACTTCATTTAACGCTGTCGAGGCCACGACCAAAGCGATTCAGCAGTTGACCACAGATGACCAGCTTGGGCTGTTGTGGACGCTTTACAAAAACATGGGCCGCTCCATTACGCCTGCCGCTCCTGGGGCAGCACGCTTGCAGTTTGCCGCTGGTCTGCTTGAGCAGGTGCAGGGCATGTCTCATCCTCTGCAATTGCAGTTCATGCGCGACTTGGTCGAAAATAACAACACTCCTGAAACCCGCGCTTACGGAGTGTTGACCAACAACACCAAACTAGCGTTTTGGTATCAACTTGCGGTTCTGATGGAAGACGGCGTCGTCATTCCAGTGCCTGATTATTACCAGCTGTCGAATGCTGCGTTGCGGGTTTTTGACGATATCTCCCGACTGGAATTTGGTCAGCAGATTACTGTGATGCGCCAAGCCGTTGTCGCTATGGGTGTTGATCCTCTAGCGTAAATAGACTTTGCCATGGTTGGCTGACAGGCGCTGCCCTCGGGTATCTTGCACAGCCAACCATGGCGGCTCATCGTGATTGTAAACTTGCCACAACCTTTTATGACCCTTACCCAAACCCATTCCAACTCAACTCAAGTCAGCGCTTTGCAGGCTGAGCCGTTGGTTGAGCGCTACTTTACTAGCTTCAACGCGGGCGATTTTGACGCGACGGCAGCCCTGTTTGCCGCTGATGGCACGTTGAATCCGCCCTTTGAGTCACCGATTGTCGGTAATGCCGCGATCGCTCGCTATCTCAAAGCCGAAGCCGAAGGGATGCAAGCCTATCCAGAATCCCTCGAAGTCGAGAAATTAGACGCGGGCTGCCGTCGGGTTGTCGTCAAAGGTCGAGTGAAGGCGATAGTTTTTAAGGTCAACGTAGCCTGGATTTTTGAGATCAACGAAAATGAGCAAATTTACTTTGTTCGGGTAAAACTGCTCGCCTCGATGCAAGAGTTACTCACTTTACGCTCTTGAAGATCAAGTAGACGGAATACTTAGGAATGGGAATTTGATTAAGTGTGAACAGCCGTCTCGGCTGTTCAAGCGCAGGCAAGATGCCTGGCCCGACAAAACTTGGATTTTATAAAATCCTAATTCCTTACTGTATTAATTCGTCTAATGCCAGTCACTAGTAGCTACTAGTGACTGGCATTATTATTGGTGCCACCTTCAAAATTCATGACCGACTGATCGCGGCTGTTGCAATAGATAGGAGTATGCGGCCACTCTTCGCCTTAATAAGTTTCTGAAGTTGATGGATGATGCGCCCTGGTAACGTGCATGGCCTTACGAAAATCAAGCAGATTTAGCCGGCGATCGCTCTTCATCAGTTAAGCGATCGTCTTGATTTTCTAGGCCCGAGGCTTTACCACAATCCATTTACCAGTAGCGGGATCACGGTACGAATTAAACGGGTTCTGCTTTAGTGGTCGGCAACAGGGATTAGCCATCTTTCAAGCCAAAATCAAAGAGATTTATGTATTCAAATCATATTTAGTTGCGAGACTCTTTCCCGTGACGCGAACAAACCCCCAATGTGATTGTGTTACGGGAAAGATGTGATCGAAGTCACGTTTCGCTATCTCCTCCTCTATGACAATCCGCAGTCAGGTGTCGAGAGTTAAAGCTGGTCATTCAATCTCAGTGTGGGCAGCCGTCTCGGCTGTCCCGACACAGGCAAGATGCCTGCGCGACAAGACGATGGACTTTATCTGCCAGCTTCCTAAGCCCCTCATTTTTCTGCCGAAGAGATGAACGGAGCGATCTGCGCAACGCTATACCCGGGGAATGACGCGCCGACTGTAGCCCTTTGAACATTGGTTGGCCGCTATGGTCAACGAACTCAACCAGAATTACTGACGACTCCGTCGGCACACAATGGGTGAATTTCTTGCCAGGATGCTGGTTACCTGACATGGGTTAAGGGGTTCTCTAGAAACAAATTTCCCATCGTAGGTTGGTGTCGAGGCACGAGACCCAACATGCTTGAATCCTTGATGCTGTTGGGTTTCCTGACGTCAACGGCAACCTACACCGCACCTTATTTCGGGTAATTTCTTTTTCAGAGAATCTCCTAAGAACGACTGCCTATGTCGTCTTCAGCGAGCTGATGTGGTTGATGGTTCCGCATCATTCGGAACTGGAGTGAGTTTGGCGGAAGCGCATAAATCAGCCAGTTGGCAGCGATCGCAGTCCGGCTTGCGAGCATTGCAAACAGCTCGACCGTGATAAATCAGCCGAATCGACCAATTTTCCCAATCGACTTGGGGAATCAACTTCATCAAGTCCTGCTCGATTTTTTTGGGGTCGGTGTGCTTGGTGAATCCCATCAAGCGGCTCAGACGCTTCACATGGGTATCAACTGTGACCCCGGCGTTGATGCCAAAAGCATGAGCCAAAACGACATTGGCCGTCTTACGGGCTGCTCCGGGTAGACTCGTCAACTCTTCCATCGTTTGGGGGACTTCGCCGCCAAAATCAGTGACGATCTTGCGGCAGGCATTTTGAATGTTTTTCGCCTTGTTGCGGTAAAAACCTGTCGATTTGACCAATTGCTCAATCTCGGCCAAGTCCGCTTCCGCCATGGCATGGGCATCGGGAAACCGATCGAACAAAGCCGGCGTCACCATGTTGACCCGCTCATCTGTACATTGCGCTGACAAGATCGTCGCAATTAGGAGCTGGACAGGCGTCTCATAGGTAAGCGAACAGGTCGCGTCTGGATACAGCTGTTTGAGCCGAGACAAGGCTTCAAGAGCACGCTTTTTCTTCGGCAACAGTTTTCGGCGGGAACTCACTGGAGCAATTCCTGAAAAATTGCCAACTGTGAGGTGTCACGCACAATGAGGAAGACGCCCAAACCCAGCAGTAAGACTAAGCCAGTCTGCATCACGTTTTCTTGAACGCGATCGGGTAAGGGTTTACCACGCAAAGCTTCTACCAACAGAAAAGCGAGTTGCCCGCCGTCGAGTGCGGGTAACGGCAGAATATTGATAATTGCCAAGTTGATGCTGATGATGGCAGTAAACGGAAATAGCGTCGCCGCATTGGAAGCCGCTAAGCCTGCTCCCTGCTCCACAATTTTGACTGGCCCTGCCACTTGCCCAGCCATTTGCGAGAAATTGGTGATGAGCATGGCAAAGCCCTGCACCGTCTGCAAGAGCATGTCTTGAAACTCTCTCGCCGCTAGGGTGAAAACTTCGAACACATTATTGGCACGACGATACTCGAACTCACCGTTGCGTTGTAACTGCACACCAATGACAGCGGTGTTGTCAGGACTTAACTCTGGCGTGACGGTGAGATCCAGAATCTGGCCATCACGCTCAATGGTTAAATCGATGGACTGATTGGGATTGGTTTGAATCAAATCAACAAACAATTTGACAGCGCTTTCATCGGTGCCATAGTCGGTGCCGTTGGCGGACAAAATCACGTCCCCTGATTCAATGCCTGCTTGGGCTGCAGGCGAGGATTCAGACACGACCTGCGGAATCAGAATCCCAGGTTCGGGGGTAAAAGACTGGGGAATGCCGACTGATGCGAATTGGACGACAAATACGAGATAAGCAAACACTAAGTTGGCGATTACACCGGCGCTGATAACAATCGCCCGATCCAAAATAGGCCGATTTTTCAGCAGATTGGGGTCTTGAGGAGGAATCTCGCTATCCGGATCGTCGTCAGGGAAACCGACAAAGCCTCCTAACGGTATGGCCCGCACGGCATATTCAGTTTCTGGCCCTTGGTACTTCCACAAAATGGGACCAAAGCCGATGGAAAAGCGGTTAACGTGAATGCCTTGCAGTCGGGCGGCTAGGAAGTGCCCAGATTCGTGAACAAATACCAGCAGAGCGATGACGCCGATCGCGGCCAAAACGGACATAGATTTCTTAAGTGTCGCAACAAATACGTTTCCCTATTCTATCTGCCTGGACCATTTATCACCGGAAAACTTGTTTCGGAGATTGCGAATCTACCTATCGTGGGGCCATCCCAAGCGGCACAACTCGAAGTTGCTCACGAACCTATAGCCATTCCCGGCCCATATAGGGCTGTAGGACTTCTGGCACTTTCACCGAGCCATCGGGCTGTTGGTAGTTTTCCAAAATGGCGGCCATGGTGCGCCCGATCGCGAGACCGGAGCCGTTCAACGTGTGGACAAACTGCGTGCCTTTCTTGCCGGATTCCTTAAAGCGGATGTTGGCCCGCCGGGCTTGATAGTCGCCACAGTTCGAGCAACTGGAAATTTCGCGATAGGTGCTTGAGGAGGGCAGCCAGACTTCCAGGTCATAGGTTTTGTTGGCCGAGAAGCCGAGGTCGCCAGTACATAATTCGATCACGCGATAGGGCAATTTCAACCCTTGGAGAATGGCTTCGGCGTCTTTGACCAATGCCTGGTGTTCGTCCTCGGAGGTTTCGGGACGCACAAACTTGTACATCTCGACCTTGTTGAACTGGTGCAGGCGGATGAGTCCCCGAGTGTCCCGTCCGTAGCTGCCCGCCTCGCGGCGAAAGCAGGGGGTGAAAGAGCAGTAGTGAAAGGGCAGATCTTCAGCGGTTAAAATTTCGTCGCGGTGCAAATTGGTGACAGGGACTTCTGCTGTGGGAGAGAGCCAGAGATCGTCGTTTTTGCACTGAAAACTCTCTTCCGCAAATTTGGGGAGTTGGCCTGAGGCGGTGAGCGATGCGGTGTTGACCAGGTAGGGGGGGATGACTTCGGTATAGCCATGTTGGGTGTGGCGATCGAGCATGTAGGTAATGAGGGCACGCTCTAGCGCGGCCCCGACGCCCATCAGTGCCACAAACCGACTTTGGGCAATTTTGGCCGATCGCTCAAAATTCAAAATGCCCATCGCCTCGCCCACTTCCCAGTGGGGCTTGAGGGCGGCGCTGTCTTTGGGCAAATATTCATCGCCCCAGCGGCGCACTTCCACATTTTCCGACTCGTCTTTGCCATCGGGGGTGGTGTCGCTGGGTAGGTTGGGAATGCCGAGGAGGATGGCTTCAATTTGGGCTTTGAGTTCCCGCTCTTGGGGTTCTAGCTCTCCGAGTTGGGCTTTGACTTGGTTGCCTTCTTCTCGCAGAGCAGCGACTTCTGGGCCTTTGGGGTCAGCGCCTTCGCGAATTTTTTGGCCGACGGCTTTGCCGATTTCGTTGCTGCGGGCTTGCAGTTGCGATCGCGTGCCTTCGATCTCGCGCTGTTGCTGATCTAAATCGATTACGGTCTGCAGATCGTAGCCGCCCCCGCGACGGTTGAGGGTGGCCTGCACCGTGTCAAAATTTTGGCGAATCGTTTTCAAATCCAGCACGCGATCGCTTCCCCTTTCCTGCGTTCCCAGTACCCAATACCAATACAAGAATGTCAGGGTATCACGCCTTTGCCAAGATACATGCAGCGGGAGTTTGGGAGAACCTGACCCTGGGCGGCTTAGGCCAGTTCCGAAAGGGCGGTCTCAGGGGAGAGCCAGTGGCCAAATTCTTCTACGAAGCGATCGCTCAAAATGGCCTCCCGAATCCGTTGGGTAAAGCTGACCAACGCAGTGATGTTGTGAATCGACAGCAACGTGTGGGCGAGGATTTCGTGGGCGTGGATGAGATGGCACAGGTAGGCGCGGGTGAAAGTGCGACAGGTGTAGCAGCCACAGGTTTCGTCCAACGGGGTCAGGTCTTGGCGGAAGCGGGCATTTTTTAAGTTCCACCGCTCGCCCTGCACGATCGCGGTGCCGTGACGGGCCAACCGGGTGGGAATCACGCAGTCGAATAAGTCCATGCCAGCGGCGATCGCCTGCACCATTTCCCGATGGGTGCCGACGCCCATGAGATAGCGGGGCTTGTGGGGCGGCAACAAGGGCGTCGTCGCGCGGACAATTTTTTCGATCAGTTCCGGGGGTTCCCCTACACTGACTCCGCCAATGGCGTAGCCCGGCAAGTCTAATTCCTTTAAGGCGGCGGCAGCCTGGGCCCGTAGGTCAGGGTAAACGCCCCCCTGCACAATGCCAAAGAGGGCTTGGTCGGGGCGTTGATGGGCGGCAATACAGCGTTGTAGCCAGCGATAGGTGCGATCGGTCGCCACTGCTACTGCTTCGCGACTGGCGGGATAGGGGGGACACTCGTCAAAGGCCATAATCACGTCCGCGCCCAGAGCATTTTGGATGCGAATGGATTCCTCCGGCGTCATGTTGATAATGCGACCATCACGGGGCGATTTGAACTGGACCCCGGCCTCCGAAATGGTGCGAATGTCGCTGAGGCTAAAGACCTGAAAGCCACCGGAATCGGTGAGCATGGGGCCATGCCAGCCCATAAATTGATGCACCCCGCCAGCCATCTCCACTAAAGCTTCGCCCGGTTGCAGGTGCAGATGATATGTGTTAGCCAATACCATTTGTGCCCCGGTGTGCTGCAGCTGATCGGGGGTAACGGTTTTCACATTGGCGAGGGTACCCACAGGCATAAACCGAGGCGTTTCGACGATGCCGTGGGGAGTTTGAAACTTGCCTGCGCGGGCGGCGGTGTACTGGCAGGTGGCTTCTACTTGATATTCAAAAGGCTTCAACGTTCGGGACTCCAGGGCGGTGAGCGGTCAGGATGCCAATGCTCATGGCATGGGCATTACCCAGCAGTTTCTTTGGCAAAAACTGAGAGCAGGGCAGCCAGCAGTTTACCGCCTCTCTGGCTTAAGCGGATGAATGGGTAAAGCAGTTTGACGGGACTTCCCGCAAAAATGCTAATTTGTCGAGGCAGAAGCAGCTTATGCTAGCGGCCCGTCATCGTCGAGGCAAGCATCCCAAGTGGCGGAGAGGGCCTCAGCGACGATTTCTTCGATCGCAGCGGCATCGAGGTCACGCTTGGCCTGCTCTTTGATGGGAGAAGTGAGCGGCACCAGCTGTAAGCAACGGCTTTCTTGGAAGAGCTTGAAACAGGTTTGATTGTCAGGCAACTTATCAAGCTGAATGTAATCAAAGCTGTAGACGTTGAGATAAAGGCTTTGATTGGCTACCAGGGTGGAAACACCTGGCTCAGCAAATACGTCCATCACATAACCGGTGCCACTGCTGAGTACACCGTCTTCGTGCATATCTGTGTAGTTCACTTGCCCCAAATCACTGAGCAGCCTCAGCATGTCAGTTTTATTAACCACAATGCCCTGATCAACCAAACATGGTGCAGGCACATTGGACAAACCAGCAGAATCGTGGGTCATTGGACTATCACAAATTCAAACTTTGGTCCTGAAAAACACCAAAAAAGTTGGGTCGTTTCCAGAGACTATATTCACGATAGTCGATCATTCCAGAATGGGAATCCGAAATGGGACGGTTTTCTAATTTTTGTGGGCGATCGCCTGAGTCAGAGACTCAATCAAAATCCTCAAAGCATTGACAGCCAAAGACCTCAGCTTTTACATGGTAAATCGTGACAAGTGTGTCAGATAACCCAGAAAGCGTCGGGATTGGGCGATCGCTGAACATTAATTACCGAAGGTAAAGACTCTTTTCGATCAGGTGCAGCATGTTGAACTCATACTCATATCAATTTCTCTAGTCATGTCGGCAATTGCCATACGCTATATCTAGTAGCTAAGACTTGAAATCGTCATTTTTTAGCTGCGATCGCAGACATTTGGAGACTCTAAGATATGTCGGTTTCAAGAGATCAGTCGGATGATCGGGAGCCGAGCAAACCCCTTCTATGGGGGCAGCAGTTGTTGGGGGCGGTGACTTTTTATACTCAGATTCCTATACCCCATCACTGGTTAATGCGATTTGAAGGCATTGCACGGTTTGCCCCCTGGGTCGGGATCGGCATTGGCATGGGGTTAGCCACGATTGACTGGGGGCTCGCCACGCTGGCGCTGCCGTTGGCAACGCGGTGCGCACTGCTGGTAGCGTTGTGGCTCTGGGTGACCGGCGGACTGCATTTAGATGGGGCGATGGATACGGCAGATGGGTTAGCTGTACCGGACCCCGCGCGTCGCTTAGACGTGATGGCAGATAGCCGAGCGGGAGCCTTTGGCGTCATGGTCGCGATTGTGCTGCTGGGGCTGAAAACAGTTTGTTTAATGGACTTAGAAACTGGGCGCTGGGTGGCGTTTGCCCTAGCGGCCGGTTGGGGGCGGTGGGGTCAGGTGGTGGCGATCGCTCGTTATCCCTACCTGCGTGAAACGGGCAAGGGAGCCCTGCATAAAATCCATGCTCACCCGACAACAGACTGGCTGTGGGGGCTGGTAGCGCTGTTGGGAATCTCTGGCCTGGCGGGGGCGATCGCCCCCGAGATCGGGTTATGGCTGCTGGAGGTCACGCTCTGCGGCGGCGTGATCGCCCTGGCTATGGGAGCCTGGCTGCAAGGACAACTGGGGGGACACACGGGCGATACCTATGGCGCGATCGTCGAGTGGACGGAGGTATTGGTGTTGGGGGTGATGGTAGGACTGCAAGGCTGGGTGTGACGGTGTGAGGAGGGGCCTTCACAGCTGGCTTGCCCTGAGGGCAAGGTTCCCTCGCTATAGTTAGAACAGTTTTGGTGCAAGCGTTAGGACGATTTCGTTCATGAAATTTCCCTTAGTGGGTAAAGTGCGCCGCCCGGGTCTTTGGCTGGCGGGCGGTGTGGCCGCGATCGCCCTGGCCTTAGGCGCGATTACCTTTGTGGTTCGCAATCGAGAAGCCAGCTATGACTTGGCGGCGCTGACCGTCTCGGCGGAAACGACGGCCCTCACGGTACGCATTACGGCCAGCGGTACGGTGGAGCCTGTGCAGACAGTAAACCTTAGCCCCAAAACGTCTGGCATTTTAGAGCAATTGCTGGTTGAGCAAGGGGATGCGGTCATTGCAGGACAGTTGATCGCGCAGATGGAAAGCCAGGATGTGGCGGCGGTAGTGCGCCAGCGCGAGGCGGCAGTCGCAGAAGCGCAGGCCAGTCTGGCCGATGTGCGGCGAGGGAGTGACGCGGAGGCGATCGCGCAAGCCGAAGCGGCAGTGGTCGCCTCCGAGGCCACCGTACAAGATTTGCAAGCCCAGCTAGATTTGGCGCGATCGCGGCTCCAGCGGAATCAAGCCCTGGCGGCCCAGGGGGCGATTTCGGCCAATGAGTTGGATAGCTTCAAACAAGCCGTGCAGAGTGCTGAAGCCAGCGTTGAACGCGCCCAGGCGCAGGTCCGGGAGAGTGAAGAACGCTTGGCTGATGTGCGTAACGAACCGCGCCCCGAAGCGATCGCCCAAGCGGAAGCTCGACTAGTCCAAGCCCAAGCCCAGCTACAGGCAGCGCAGGTGCAGCTGGCCGATACGCAAATTCGGGCACCCTTTGCGGGCATTGTCACCCAAAAGTTTGCCAATGAAGGGGCGTTTGTGACGCCGACGACTTCGGCCTCAAATGCCACTTCGGCGACCTCGACTGCGATTGTGGCGATCGCCAGCGATCTCGAAATTGTGGCCGAAATCCCAGAAGCTGACATTGCCAAGATTCGTCCGGGGCAACCGGTTGAAGTCATTGCTGATGCCTATCCCGATCAGGTCTTTGAGGGGGGCGTGCGGCTGATTGCCCCCGAAGCGATCGAGCGGCAAAATGTCACGCTTTTTCAGGTGCGCATTGAGCTGACCACCGGGCAGGATCTGTTGCGCTCGAACATGAATGTGACCGTGGCATTTATCGGCGATGATCTCGCCAATGCCCTCGTAGTGCCGACGGTGGCGGTGGTAACTCAAGAAGGACAAGCGGGCGTGTTAGTGCCCGGCGATCGCGATCGCCCCCGCTTTCGCCCGGTGACGCTGGGCACTCAGGCTGGCAACCAAATCCAGATAGTGGAGGGGCTTGAAGAAGGCGATCTTGTCTTCGTCGATTTGCCCCCGGGGGAAACGCTAGAAAATCTCACCTTTGGTCGTGATGCAGCGTCCGAAGAGGAGCCCTGATGGTTTGAGGGGCACAGACAGGTCGGAAGAGCAGGGGAGCAAGGGGGCAAGAGGGGCAGGCGATCGCAGAAGCGTATCGAGGGTTAGCGCGATGCCAGCCAATGTGGCTAGATGGCTGGTGCAGTCACGTGTGCGGGCTAGCCAATTTTTATGGCGAGCCTGGCTTGATATCTTGCCCTGAAAATCGCTCCATCAGGGAACGGGTCCCTTGGAAGATTCCAGGCAATTCTGATTTGAGCCGACAGGGACCTGTCCCCTAGCGCCTTCGCGATATTCCCCTCTTTTTTATTGTTTGACGCGGCTCAGCAGCGTCATGGGCTGTCGCTTGTCGCTGATTTGATTGAGGCAACTCTCATCAGCCCATCATCTTGTCCTGTCCCCATTTACTCTCTTGCCCCCCTGCCCCTGCATCCCCCTTGCCCCTGCATCCCGTTCTGTCAGCAAGTTCAACCACGCCACCTTCAGCAAGGTCATTTGTATCGCTCCGTAACAGATACAACTTTTCTTTAGGAGGGTTTTGTCATAGAGTTCTAAAAATTCTCGGGCAAACTACGGAGCCCGTTGTTCATTTGCTGGAAATTTTGCACAGATGGTTAGCGACGCTAGCGAGTCGAAAAAATTCAGCCTGAGACAACTGCTACGCGACGATCGCTTCTGGAAAGTGGCCTTTCAGGTCATTACCGTGGTCGTCGTGGCGGCAATCTTGGGGTATTTCGTGTTCAACCTCAACGCCAACTTGGCGCAGCAGGGATCAAGTTTTGGATTTGGGTTTTTATCCAGTCCGGCTGGTTTTAGCATTGGCGAAAGTGTGATTGAATATCGCCCCAATGATCCCTACGGTAAGGCGTTAGTGGTGGGCGTGGTCAACACGATCACCCTGGTGATCATTGGCATCATATTGGCGACCACCGCAGGGATTGCCGCTGGTGTGGCGAGCTTTTCACAAAATTGGCTCGTGCATAAAATCAGCCGCGCCTACGTGGGTCTGATTCGTAACGTGCCGCTGCTCTTGCAATTATTCTTTTGGTACTTTGCAATTTACGGTTTATTGCCCACCCCAGACGCGCAAATTAATGTCGGCAATCTGATCATCGCGAGTAATCGAGGCATCTATATTCCTTGGCCGAGCGCTAGTGGCGCTTGGGCCTGGCTGCTGGTATTAATCGCTTTGGCGATCGCGGCCTCCTTTGTTTGGCAGTGGCGCATTAAGAAAATGGTTGAGCAGGGCGACTCGGGTCAGCAGCAGCTCATCATTCTGGGCGTCATGGCTTTGGTGGGCTTAGGCATTTTCTTCTTTGCTTTGGGCTGGGCGCCACCCGAGGTGCTAGATGGCGGCGGCGCAACTGGCGGCCTGCGCCTCTCGCGAGAATATGTGGCCTCGCTGACGGCGCTGGTGTTTTATACCGGGGCGTTTATTGCGGAAATTGTACGGGCCGGGATTCAGTCGGTATCGAAAGGCCAGTGGGAAGCGGCGCGATCGCTCGGCTTGCCCTCTGGCCTTTCCATGCGACTCGTGGTATTCCCCCAGGCGTTGCGAGTGATCATTCCCCCACTCAACAGCGAATTTATGAACCTGGCGAAGAACTCATCACTGGCCTTTGCCGTCGCCTATCCTGAGCTGTATTCCGTGGCGAATACCACCTTCAACCAGACGGGCCGACCGATTGAGGTCTTTGTCATTTTGATGGCGACTTATCTCATCATCAACCTCTTGATCACTTTGGGGATGAATACGCTGAACCAAACTGTGCAGTTTAAGGAGCGTTAAACCATGACCACAACGACACCTGACAATATGTCAACCGCTCCTGAAGTCAAACGCCTGGGCGCTGGGGAGTGGCTAAAGAAGAATTTATTTAGCGACTGGTTCAACAGCATCTTGACCATTGTGGTGGTCTCGATTTTGGGCTATGGCCTGTTCAGCATGTTCAAATGGGCGGTGACAGTGGCCCAGTGGGTCGTCATTCCCAACAATATCGGTCTGTTTATGTCGGGTTTATATCCGACTGACCAGTATTGGCGCATCTGGATTTTGCTGGGTTTGATGTGTGCCCTATCTGGCTTGTCTTGGGGCGTCTTGGCCCGCAATCTGCCCAAGCTCTTTAGCCGCAATGTCTTGATTGGCTTTGGGGTCGTGGCGGCAGGATTTGTGATTTTTCCGCCGACGCGCCCGAGTAGTCCGAAGTTGTTGCTAATGGTGGCGATTGTTGCCGCGATGGCCTGGGCCGGTCGCAGCTTGGGACAGCGAGTTTCAGGCATCGGCGCGTGGATTTCGTCCCTCTGGTTTGTCGCTTATTTCATCTCGATCTGGCTGATTGGCGGCGGCCCCTTTAGTCAGACGTTGCTGGCGGGCCTCATTGCTCTGGTGGTGAGCTTAGTCGTCGGCTGGGTGCTGTCGTCAAAGCTCGTCCCCATTATTAATGAGCGAGGTCAGAAAGGCGGCGAAATCGTGGCCACGGTGCTCTCGTCGGCGGCTGCCGTCGCGTTGCTGTTCGTACTGCCGGGGATTCTGTTTCAATATTTGATTCCTCCAGTGGCGTGGGTGGTGGCGATCGCGGTGGCTGCCGGTTTGCTGGGGCTGGTGGTCTTTATCATTCCCCGTAGTTATCAGCTCACCTTTTGGGTCTTCGCTCTCGGGTTCATCATCACCTTTGCGATTTTGCGGTTAGTTCTGGGGTTTGTTGGCTTCTCGTTTGAACCTGTCAGCACCAACGACTGGGGCGGCTTGGTCCTCACCTTGCTGATGGCGGTCAGCGGTATCTCCCTCTGTTTCCCGCTGGGAGTCATCTTGGCGCTGGGTCGCCGCAGTAGCCTGCCTGTTGTGAAATGGATGTCGATCGCGTACATCGAACTGATTCGCGGCGTGCCGTTGATTGCCATTTTGTTCATGGGCCAGGTGATGATTCCCCTGTTTTTGCCCGAAGGGATGCGCCCCGACCGCGTACTCCGAGCCATCATTGGTCTGACCATCTTTAGTGCGGCTTACCTGGCCGAAAATGTGCGGGCCGGTTTGCAGGCGGTGCCCCGTGGCCAAGGCGAAGCGGCGGCTTCTCTGGGTTTGAACACCCCACTCACCTTGAGTCTGATTGTGTTGCCCCAGGCGCTGAAAACGGCGATTCCCGCCATTGTCGGTCAGTTCATTAGTTTGTTCCAAGATACGACGCTACTCGCGATCGTCGGCTTGGCCGAACTCTTGGGCATCAGCCGCTCGATTTTGGCGAACCCGAGTTATCTGGGCCGTTATGCCGAGGTGTATTTGTTTATCGGCATCATTTACTGGTTCTTTTGCTACGCCATGTCCCTCGGCAGTCGCAAAATTGAAGAGAAACTCAACACGGGTCACTAACTGGCTTCGTGTAACAGTTGACAGCCCAAAAGTGAGGCGACCGATATCCTGATGCACAATGTGAATAGCTGACGGCCTGCTGCCCCTGTGGCTCCAGCGTGATCAACGCCTCTACTAACTATCCAACTCTTGCCAACTCCTTCTGATATATAGAGATTTGACCCATGACTCAGTTTCAAACCGAGACCGTTCCAGCTAGCAGTCAGGCTGGCGAACCTGTAATTGTGGCGCAGGACGTGGAGAAATGGTACGACAACGGTTTCCACGTGCTCAAAGGCGTCAGCATGAACGTTTATAAGGGCGAAGTGCTGGTGGTAATGGGGCCGTCGGGTTCGGGTAAGTCCACCTTTATCCGTACCTTCAACGCGCTGGAGCCTTATCAAAAGGGCAGCATTGAGGTCGATGGCATCAAGATTTCCCACGACTTAAAAAATATTGAAACCATTCGCCGCGAAGTCGGCATGGTATTTCAGCAGTTCAACCTGTTTCCCCACTTAACGGTGCTGCAAAACGTCACCCTGGCACCCATCTGGGTGCGCCACTGGCCAAAAGCCAAAGCGCAAGAAGTGGCGATGCAACTGTTAGAGCGGGTCGGCATTTTAGAGCAGGCGCAGAAATTTCCTGGTCAGCTCTCCGGCGGCCAGCAGCAGCGGGTGGCGATCGCCCGTTCGCTAGCGATGCAGCCCAAGGTCATGCTGTTTGACGAGCCGACTTCTGCCCTGGACCCCGAGATGGTGCGGGAAGTGCTGGACGTGATGCGCCAGCTCGCCACCGAAGGGATGACGATGGTCTGTGTGACTCACGAAGTCGGCTTTGCGCGGGAGGTGGCCGATCGCGTGGTGCTGATGGATGGCGGCTATTTGGTAGAGGAAAATACGCCCGAAGCCTTCTTCAACAATCCGCAAGAAGACCGGACGAAGAAATTCCTGTCGCAGATTCTCTAATCGTCGCAAATTCAGGAGTCGCCAGCGCAATTATCGCTAGCATGGGGGGTGGGCTGAATGGCTCACCCTTTTTGTTTGCTGGGATGCCACTAAATGGCCGGGATTCAACCGCTGCCACCTGACATTGTGCAACTCATGGCTGCGGGCGAGGTGATCGACTCGCCCGCAGCGGTGGTGCGAGAACTCGCCGAAAATGCCATTGATGCGGGCGCAACCCGGATTGTGCTGGAAGTGCGATCACCGCTCTGGCAGCTGCAAATGACGGACAATGGCGCAGGGCTAGAAGTCGAAGATTTGCGCCAGGTCGCTACCGCCCATAGCACCAGCAAATTGACCCAAAAAGCTGATCTGTGGAACATTCACAGTTTGGGCTTTCGGGGCGAGGCGTTGCATAGTTTGAGTCGCCTGTCGCGGTTGACGGTGTGCAGTCGGCCTCAGGCTCAGGCGACCAGCGGCTTTTGCATGAAATGCGATCGCACTGGCCGCCCCACCCAAGTCACTCCGGTGGCCATGGCTCCTGGTACCCGTGTGTTGGTGGAAGAGTTGTTTTATCCCATGCCGTCGCGACAGCACGCGGGCAGTGAGCGATCGCAGTTGCGGGCCATCCAGCAAAGCCTGCAGCATTTGGCCCTGTGCCATCCCCATGTGACTTGGCAGGCGCTCTTGAACGATCGCCCCTGGTTTACCCTGTGGCCGGGGGCTTCTGCGCTCAATCTATTGCCACAACTGTTGCCGCGCCTGAATGTTACCGATTTGCGCGATATGCAGCAGATGGTGGCGCTGCCCGAGGCCAGCGGCAGCTTGTATTTGTTGATGGGCTTGCCCGATCGCTGCCATCGTCGCCGTCCGGATGCGTTGTTTACCGCGCTGAACGGTCGCATGGTCGAGATGCCAGAGTTGACTGAACAACTGTTGAAATGGCTGCGGCGATCGCTGCCCCGCGATCGCTTTCCGGTAATCTTTTTGCATTTACAAGCGGCACCACACCACATCGACTGGCACCGTGCCCCTGATAAATCCAAGGTCTATCTACAGCATTTGCCGCAATGGTTGACCGGGGTGGAAATGGTGATTCAACGCTTACTGCAAACCGCGCAGATTGAGCCTCCCGCTGGCGACGGCCATCAACGTCTGACTCAGTTGCTCAAACTAGCCGAACCCGGGGGGCAATACCAGACGGCTGATGAAAGCGGGGATGATCCGCCCAGCCCCTTGGGCCTGAAGGCGATTGCCCAAGTTCACAATCGCTACATTTTGGCGGAACACCCCGCCGGACTCTGTTTGGTGGAGCAGCACATCGCCCACGAACGGGTGCTGTACGAGGCATTGTGCGATCGCTGGGAAATTGTCGAGCTGCCCATAGCCTTGACCCTGGCGAACCTGAGCGATCGCCAAGTGGAGCACTTGCAACGCCTGGGTCTGACTGTGGAACCCTTTGGCCCTGATTTGTGGACGGTGCGGACGGTGCCTGCCCCGTTGCGCGATCGCCCCGACTGCGAAGCGGCTCTGCGCGAACTGAGCCAGACCGGTAATCTCGACGCGGCACTAGTCGCCACCGCCTGCCGCACCGCCATCCGCAACGGCACCCCGCTGGAACCCGCTGCCATGCAGCAAATCCTCAACGCCTGGCAGCGCACCCGCAAACCGCAAACCTGTCCCCACGGGCGTCCTATCTGCCTCACCCTTAACGAATCCAGCCTCGCCCGCTACTTTCGGCGCAGTTGGGTCATCGGCAAAAGCCACGGGCTAGAACCTTAGAGACGGAGCCACCGCGTTTCATCACCATCCCATGCTCCAATTGTGCTTTTGCCTTCTGAATTTTGCCTTCTGAATTTTGCCTTTTGAATTTTGCTATCAGACCACTGTGCTAACGTAAGCACATTCTGCTAACAGACCAGTATCATGACGGCCTCTCCGCAGACCAATCCCGCCACAGCGAGCACGGCGGTAGAGATTACCTATCCCGACAGTGATGGTAAGCCGATGGCTGACAATACCCTTCAGTTTCGATGGATTGTCACCATTAAGGAAAACCTGGAGATTCTCTTTGCCAACGATCCAGAAGTCTTTGTCGCGGGCGATTTGCTGTGGTACCCAGTAGAAGGGAACAATCGGCTGTGCCAAGCCCCCGATGCGATGGTGGTATTTGGCCGAACCAAGGGCGATCGCGGCTCCTATCAACAGTGGAAAGAGAACAACATTGCGCCCCAGGTTGTATTTGAAATCCTGTCTCCTAGCAACACGGGGACGGAAATGACGCGAAAACTACTTTTTTATCAGCAGTACGGCGTGGAAGAGTATTACCAATACGATCCAGATGCGAATGAACTAGTGGGGTCGCAGCGGGAGAATAATGCGTTGGTGGCAATTGCTGATTTACAAGGGTGGGTTAGTCCTCGGCTGGGCATTCGCTTTGAGGTTACTGACGAAACCCTGGGTCTCCATATGCCCAATGGCGATCGCTTTTTGACCACAGTGGAATTAGCGGAGGCGCGTGACCAAGCCCTGCAACAAGCAGCGGCAGAGCGGCAAAGAGCTGATGCAGAACAGCAGCGAGCTGATCGACTAGCAGCGCGACTCAGAGCGATGGGCATTGATCCTGATCAGGTATAAGGTGGCAGTTCTTATGCCCTAAGGGGACTGCTCACTAACACTTATGCATAGCGCTTTGCCTAGAGACGTTCTCTGAGCGCTGCTCAAACTTCTCAATATGTCAGGCAATTGGAATGACGGTTGACGTAATCGACAGATTTGGGCTATCGCCGTTCATTTTGTGGACTCTTCACTAAAATTAGGCTGACCTTGGGCCCGACTCCTGGCTCCGCGATCGCTAAACCCAAGAAATGCCTATGCTTGGCAGACTTTCCCGCCATGTCAAAAACCGAATAGGCCAACGCTGGACCTGCATCGTTTTGGCAGTCTGGTCATGTTGTCTGGTGGGGTTGACGCAACTCACGCCCACGACCGCGCAAACGGGTCTGGTCACGCCCACTGTTCCCCCCAGCTATCCGGCGCAGCAGTTTCCCAAAGCCGATTATTTGCCTGTGTCGGCTTGGTCAGGGCGGTTAGTTTTGCCCAATCAGACGGACGCTGAAGCCGAGGCGATGGATTGGGTGTGGCTAGAAATTTACACCAGCCCAGATCCCGTGCTGGTAGGCCAGTGGATGCGGTTGCAGTGGCAAGACAGCCCAGAAATTCAGGCGTATCTGCAGACCGTAACCCGAGGCATTGAGTTTAATGAGGCGGCGATCGCGAGTCTTGAGTTGGGGCGCATTCACCCGACTCGGCTGAACGGCTGGGCCAACGTCGGGCCGCTGCAATCCCTTGCGGGCACGCGCCCCGAAGACGACATGATCGTAGCGCTACCGGAGGATCGCTTGGAAGTTGATGTCGCGAATGCGGTGTTGCGCATTGCGGCCATTCCAATCCAAATTCCTGAGCGGTTTTACAGCTTAGTGACGGTGCTTGGGCCAAATGAGGCTTATCCGCCCGCTACTGATTGCCCCAGTCGGCAACCGTGTCCGCCCGAGTATCAGCAGGTGCGGCATTACAACCCGGTTACTCAGGCGTTTGATGGAGCGGTGGAAACGGTTTACTGGCCGCAAGCCGCCGCTGGGGAAAATGGCGTGCACCCGTCGACCTCGCAATGGATTGCTCGATCGCCCGCCGGCGCAGCGGGCTGGTACATCTATGGCGCGCAGCAGAGCGATGGCCTGTTTGGGGTGAAGGCGATCTCCCCAAACAGTCTCTTTCAGCTCACGCCGCAACGGCTGGTGACGGGCCGGACTGAGGCGCTGAACTACATCAACTTTGGCAACTGGCGTCAGACGCCTCAGCGCAAAGGCACGGCTCAGTCAGTATTCGCGACGCCCAACGTGCCCACGGCGCTGCCCAATTGGCAAATGGGCGATCGCTTTTTAGTCATTCATCTCTTTGGCGGCATTGGGGGCAATCAGGCCGAGCCGCGATCTGTTGTGGGCACCGTCACCGGTCATTACGCCTACGGTTTTGGGGAAGTGGTCCTCGATCCGTTTACCCAAACCCCGCGACTGCAAATCATTTACGACCAGGTGTATTCGCACAATCCCCAAGGCATTGTGGCGGGGCGATCGCTGTGGGCTGAGTATGCGGGCAACTTGCAGCGAGGCTGGTTGGGCACCCGACCCATTTCTGATGTGTTGGTCAAAATTCCCTCCCTGAGTCACGTTTATCGATTTGGCGAAACGACCCTCAATCCGTTCGCCACTTTTCAGCGAGAACTGGCGGTCATGATGGCGCGTTATCGCACGGGGGATGGGAGCGGGGCGGCGATCGTCACACCGGCCCAGTCTTGTGTCCAAGATTCCAACCAAGCATTATACGAGACGATTCAGGCTATCAAATCGCAGGTGACCGCACAGCCTGAGATCGGCATTTGGCTCAAGACCCACCCCGATGACCCGCAAACGGCGCTGTTTCAAGATTTAATCGCGCTAGGGCAAAGCCTGCAACGCGAACTGGTGCCCCTCGGCATTGCCCGTCCCGATTGGCAGGACAACGCTCAAGTGCTGGTGGGCATCGCAGCCAGCGATCGCCCTGCCCGCAACGTCAACACCCCGCTCAACAACCTGCTGAGTTGGCGCACGGTGATGCCACGGGTCGCTTACGACAATGTCACCGCCATTTTGCTCAATCACGGGGCGGAACTCTGGTTTTTACGGACCAATCAAGTCGGCGGTGCCGATCCCACGATCCGACCCCTCGCCCCGACAGAACTGCTGGGGGAATATACCGTGATTCCGACGGCATTCTCGCGCGTCATTGAGTCCCTGCGGTGGCCGCGCTGGCGCGATTGGGGCGTCGTGCTGCTGGGGTTGGCAATCTTTGCCGCCATGCAGGTGCTCGACTTGCGCCTCCCGGCAGATGCCATGTCGCGGCTGATCCGTGAGGGACACCCTGGCTTTTCGCTCCAGTTCGCCAGTTTGGGACTGTTGACTCCGGCTCTCGTGCAAGAGTTGCTGTTTCGGGTGTTGCTGCTGCCCCATCCGACGGAAGCGGTGCGGCTGGTCACGGGGCTGATTTGGTCGGGGATGAGTTTGGGACTGTTTGTGGCTTACTGTAGTTGGCGATCGCGCCGTCGCCATCAGACAACTCCCCATGGTGCGCTTGCCTTCGATCTGTATCCTTGCCTGTGTCTGGGCATCCTCGCCATGGTGATTTATTTCAGCACGGGGTCGCTCTGGGCCGTGACCGTCTTTCATTGGGGGGCGTGGCTCTGGCAACAGCAGCTGGCGACCCTCGCGCAGCCACCAGTAGCGGATGGGTGAAGGGCGGCGCATCGTCAATTATGCTGAGACAAATCCCCCAGGAGAAAAGCTGCGATGTCTCCCGCCATTGTCATGACCTTTATTTATGCCGTGCTGTCTATGGTTGGCGGCGTCATCGGCTATCAAAAAGCGGGCAGCAAGCCGTCGTTAATTTCGGGCGTCATTACCGGCGTTTTGTTGCTCATCGCTGGGGTGGGGCTGCTTCAGGCGGCGGTGTGGGGCAGTTGGCTCGCGATCGCGGTTTCCCTATTACTCGTCATCACCTTCATCATCCGCCTGATTAAAACCCGCAAATTTATGCCCGCTGGCCTGATGGTCATTGTCGGCGTGGCCACGTTAATCGCATTATTTCCCCTGATTTGATGCCTGTATAGGTCGGCGGTCACGCCTGCTCTCCAATTCAAAAATTACCTATGGGAACCCGCATCTTAGTCACCGGCCCCACCAAATCGGGCAAAAGTGAATGGGCCGAGCAGTTGGCGGCTCAACAATCACAGGCCGTCGTGTATGTCGCGACATCGCGCCTGCATCCTGACGATGCCGAGTGGCAGGCGCGCGTCGCTGCCCATCGCCAGCGTCGCGCCCCGACCTGGCAAACGCTGGAAGTGCCCACCGCTTTACCAACCGTGCTGAAGCAAGCCACCACAGCGGAATGTTGGCTGGTGGATGCGCTCGGCACCTGGGTTGCCAATCGCCTGGAACAGTCGGAAGAACATTGGAACGCGGAGGTGGAAGCGCTGTTGGCCGCGATCGCCCCCTTTCCTGGCACGCTGATCTTGGTGGCGGAAGAAACTGGCTGGGGGGTCGTGCCCGCTTATCCCCTGGGATGCACCTTTCGCGATCGCCTGGGCAGTTTGACTCGACAGGTGGCCGCGATCGTCGATGTCACCTATCTCGTGGTGGCCGGGTTCGCGATCGATTTACGCCAAATGGGCACCCTCATCGCCGCGCCACAACCTGATAGTGCCTCCGGTGAGGCATGATGTCTCGCCCTCTGAGTGCAAATCTGAACCTTCACACCCATCCACACTGCTCAACCGAAATACGATTTTTCCACTGCGACGCGACGCCCTCAATGCCCTCGACTAATCATGACAACAATTTCTGGACTTTGGACAATCGGTGTGCATGAGAACCAGGAAAGTGGTAGAGGATATCAATCGTCTTGCCTCTACCACCAATGTCAACCTATCTTGAACCGCTACGCCAGTTTCGCCAAGCGATTTACGCCAGTTTTCCGCAGCGCCGCGATAGCATCATGGACCTGCTAGACGCCTTCAGCAGCAATGACCGGGCACGCTCTATCGTGGAACTGAGTCTGAACGCTTGCTTTCGTCGCCAGTACAGCGCTTTGTACAAAGCGATTACGGTGGCTTATCTCGAGAGTGATTACCCGGTTTGTAGCTGAGAAGCGTACCAGCAAGGGGCGGTGCTGCTGAACACGTTGCCCTCTCCTACACAGTTGCCTTATCCCGTATTTGGCTTGGATGAGACGCCGAACGAGCGGGTATCTGCGCGGTGCCTCAGTGACCGCCAGAATATCCATCGCTCGACCCCAGTGGTGGCTCAACGTCGCGTGAGTGAAGGGCACAACTATTCGGTCTTAGCCGCTTTTCCGGAAGCGGCGGCCGCTGATTGGTCGCAATGGGCACTGCCCCTGAGTGTGGAAGGGGTCAGTAGTGTGAGCAATGCTATCGAGGTCGCGCACAACCAAATTGCGCAACTAATGAGTTATCCCCAAAGCACGAACTGGCCCCTGAAGATCTTAACCGTCGATAGCCGTTATCCCACTCCGGCTTTTTTATATGGCTTGCGAGAGTATCGTGATTTGGTCGTCATTGCCCGAGTGCGCCGAAACCGAAATTTCTACTGTCAGCCCGACCCGGTCAGCGGCCCGACGCGCCCACGCTGGTACGGTCCACGCTTTCAGCTCAACGACGCCACGACTTGGCCCCCACCCGCTCAGCAAGAGACGCTTACTTGCCCGCAACCGAACGGCCTACCCCGTTCCTGGCAACTGATGCGGTGGACCAACCGGTTGATGCGTGGCACCCGCGCCTATCCGATGCATCAGTTTCCCTTCGATCTGCTCCGCTGCCAACGTTTGGATGGCGACGCGCAACCTCAAGGTCCGCCCCTCTGGCTGCTCATTTGGGGACAACCGCGACAGCAAATTACCCCGTCACAAGGGCAACAGGCCTATGCACAACGCTTCCGGCTGGAGCACTTCTTTGGCTTCGCCAAACCCCATCTGCTCCTAACGGCCTTCCAAACCTGCCTCACATCCCACGAAATCAACGCGGTGCGCTTGGCCAGCCTCGCCCACGGCCAACTCTGGTTGGCACGTCACCTCGTGGACACATTGCCATTACCTTGGCAACGATATTCACCCAGCGCACACACTCAGCAACGCACACCCCGACAGGTGCAACGTGGCTTTGCCCAACTTATTCAGCAGATGGGTTCCCTGGCTACGCTGCCCAAAACCCGAGGTATCCCCCCCGGCGACCTAAAGGCATCCGCTTGAAACCCCGCCCGCCCTGTCCACTGGTAAAGTTTCACCCGCCCCAAAAGCTCTGTCCTTGCAAAGACGCTCCAAAATCTGCTTAGTCAACCTTTGGAAGTACTTAAAGCCTGCTCTCTCAGCGCAGGCACAAGTCTACTTGTCCAAAATCAAACACACCAATACCAGCGAAGTGGGCAACTTGCTTAAACACCATGCAGTCATTTTTGCGTCCCCACAAGTTGGGCTCGCTACGACTCAAAATATGACCAACCAACAACTCTTCAGTAAGACTTTTTTCAGGTAGAGAACTCAGCGGTTCTTCATAGTTGGCACTGTAAGAGTCGGGTTGAATCGTTCCAGCCTTGATTACTCCAAATTCCTTACCCCAGTCGGCAGCAGTCTTTTCTCCAGGGCTTGATCCACTTTTTTCCCAATCAGCCCATTGAAACTTTTCATAGCGCAAGTCAGACTCAAGCTTTTGAGCTTTAGCTAAAGCGAATTCGGCACCATTCGGGTTTGCCTCTAGGCCAAGAGAATATAGCGCTGTTTATTGCCCCTTCCTTCGCCAGACTTCTTCGGTAGGGTGCCCCTCAGCAGGGCAAACGCATACTCGCTGAGTGGGTGATACTTCAGGCTAGCTGTAGAAGGAGGCTGTCCCATGAGTAAGGGTGCTTTCGAAGTTGAATCGAGCTCACTGTTAGTCCATTTCGAGACGCTCGAAGATCCGAGAGCTGAAGCGAAACACGTTTAGCTGAGCCGGGCTAGATTTGCTATGAGATCAATTTATATTGGTGAGCCAAGGCTTGCAAAAAGCTGGCAAGACCCAGATATATTTTCGCATGAGGATAATTCATCCTACGCATGCTGCTCTGCTGTACCTAAGTTATTGCCAGTTGCCAACGAGGATAAGTGGAGCCCATCGACCAGGGTTGCCATTTGGATTATTCTGAATGGCTTCGATTTGGGCGGTCTGTAATGCTTTTGCCTTGCTAACTGTGGGGTCTGTTAATTGACTATAAAATTTCGGCATGAGGGCCTCAGAGGTGGCTCCAGGTAGGTTCCAAAGGGAGGCGATCGCACTACGGGCACCCGACTGAATCGCGACTCCGGCCAGGCCCAAAGTGGCACGATCGTCACCTGTCGCCGTTTGGCAGGCAGTGAGAGTGATCAGTTCTAGCGGTTCGTTTTTCAACGAGAACTGCCGAATCAAGGATTCTAATTGGTTGAACGTAATTTCTTCGGCTAAGCCAGAGTCATTGGGGCCAGTGATGATAAACGTTTCTTCTGGTACGGTACTGAACTGACCGTGGGAGCCAACATGCAAGATGGAATAGGAGGCTGCTTGTAAGGCTGCCGCAAATTGCTCAGTTGTAAACTCTTCATTGATCAAACTCCGACTGCCTGGCAGCAAAGCCACAATGGCTTCGATTGTTTGCGGCACTCCCCGAACGCCTGTCTCATCGAAGCGACGCCCATTGTCGGTAACGACTTCTTGATCGATCCCCACAGCCAACATTCGATATTCTCGATTGCCTGAGCTGGAGGCGGTCAGGCTCAAAGAGGGGGTAGTGGCGATCGCATATTGCTGAATCAGATATTGATTTCCGTCATAGAGCGCCGACATCGGAATGTTCCGCAAGAAGCCATCTTGCACAAATACCAAGGTTTCCGTTTGAGTGCGCTTCAGTTCTGCTTCTAAAGGTTGAATCAGCTGCTGATAGAGGCTGGCACCATCAGAACCGTCATATACCTTATCGGTAAAGCGGACTAGCTTGTCGCGAAATTTGTCGGCGGTTTCCTCTAGTTTTTGCGTATCATCAATCCAATTGATTTTGGCTGTGCCATCCGGCAAGTTGGCGATCAAAGCGGTGCGGTCAGTCAGGACCACAGACGTGATCACAGTTGTCGGGATATCGTCTGTTAGCAATCTCTCCCGAGCATTGACTGACGCTACCAGTACGCAGTTGTCACCAAAGAAGTTTTGGAGTTCGGCCAATCGCAGCGCATCGACAGTTTGAAGCGCATCATCAATAATTACCGGATCTACTGGTAAGGAGGTCGCCCAAGTCTGCTTGAGCGCTGTGCTTGGTGAGATAGAGGCTAGCTGGAGCTCCAGATATTGACGATAAATCGGCTCAACCGAGTCTCGAAAATCGAACTGCAAGTCTTGGTTAGCGGTCAAAATATCGGCCCGAATGCTTTCTAAAGTGGCGATCGCTTTTTGATAAAAGGTCGCAGCATCGGTCAGGCGTCCTTGCTGATTCAGAATTCGCCCCATTTGCCATTCCCATAGGTAAAGGCTATCGGCCGATTCTAGGGCGTCGTTAGCCGCGAGTTGCGCCAGGTTGGTTAGCCGAGTTGCTTCTGCCCAATCCTTTTGGCATTCAGCAATATGGCCAAGCTCGCCGAAAGCAAAGGAGGCGGCTCGGTCGTCCCCAATTTGCTGGGCAATTTGCTGACCGACTCGTAACCAGGTGACCACATCAACGTCCGTGGTGACCGCGTCAGCGTCAGTGCTGGCTTGATGATCGGCACAAGCAAAATTTTGCGGAGTCTGGCGATAGGACTTAGCCAGGGTAATCGCGGCGTAGGCCGTTTCGCGACTGGCCGATAACTGACTGATCAGCTGAGCCACTCGCGATTGAGAAGTCGCCAAAGTATTACGATCAGGCCCTAGTCGCGTGCCTAGAGACATTAACCCCAAGTGCGATCGCAGCTCTGCATTTAAGTCAGCTGCTACTTGGGCAGCGTCAATTGCCTCATCAAACAATTTCAACGCCGACTGCCGAGCTATGGCAGACTCGGCACGGAGTCTTTCCGCCACCGTTCTGTCATCATTTTCGAGGGTGTCTTCCAGACCTAGTAGTTCAGCTGCCTCTGCCCGCAGGGCCTTAGTCCGGGCGATGCGGGCATTGAGATTTGCCAGGCTGTTGCGCATCGGCGCTCGATACTGAGCTAGGTCAGCTTCACCATCGACTAACGCCAAGCCAATCTCTAAGAGAGAAGCCGCTGTTTCATTATTGCCTCGGAGTCGGTAGGTCTCGGCCAAACTGCCCAGCGCTGCAGCCTGCCCAGTCAAATCTTGAGTCATCTCTGCGATCGCATAAGCGCCCCCGGCACAGCTCAACGCAGTGACTTCTGCTGAGATCGACGCATCGACTTCATCACCGCAGAGTAAAGCCGCAGCTCGCTGTTGCTGGCCCAAACCGATATAGACCTGCGCTTGTTCGGTCAACATGCGGCCAAACTGTATGGTATTTTCGCTGGCCTGATACTCAGCGGCAGCGGCCTCCCAGTTGGCGATCGCGGCTTGCGTTTCCCCCACTTGCTGATAAGCCCGTGCCAAATTCTCGTGAACAATTGCTAGATCGGCGGATGGCGCTTTTGAGTCAGTTTGGATAGCCTGCTGCCAAAGCGCGATCGCCTGTCGATAGTTGCCCGCCTGATACGCTGAAACCCCTTGCTCAACCAGGGCTGATGATTGCGGCACCTGCGCGAGCGCGGCGATACCCAAGCCATGACCGTGGGTGTACCCAGGATGTCCTACCAGTAAAGCGAGCCCCAAACTTCCGGCAAAGAGTAGTGATAACCAGGGCCGCAGAGAAAGCCGACGCAGTAGATGTCTCATTTGATATCAGAAATGACCAGACGGACTAATAACCCTAATTAGGCTATCAGTTCCCTGAAAATCTGGGATGGTTTTTCACAATCGTTTTGAGTTTGAGAAGGTGTAACTAACGACTGTGGCGATCGCGCTGGCCGAAAGCGGCAATCTGGCTTGTCAGCAAACAGATATATTTTGCAAAAAGTAGGCAATCACGATTGTCATGATGGTGAAATCGAGCGGGCGAAACTGCTAACTAGCTTCACAGAAAGCGTACATGACTGACATTCGCGAAAATCATATCTTTTACACAACAAGAGAACAGCAAAGCCAATCATAAAGATGCTTTTAAAGCAGGCTTTCAGCATTGTCAAAGCTGTTCTTGGCTGCCCCTAAAAGATGGAAAGATGATCACATGTCTACAACGCTTTACAGCCCCAAAACTCTAGCTTCCGAAAACACAACGACAACCAATTTTCTCGTTGCGAACAGTAATGTTACGGGTACTAACAGCACCACCCAAGGGTTTCCCGCTGATCCGCTAGTTGGCTATCAATGGTATTTACATAATCCCACCCCCGGACTATTAGATCTAAACGTTGTTGATGTGTGGCAAGACTACACTGGTCAAGGCGTAGAAGTTGCAATTGTTGATGATGCTGTGCAGTGGTGGCACCCCGATTTGGCGAGCAACTACTCGACATTTAAGGACTGGGATTTTGAAAATGGTGACACCAGTGCTAGTGGGGAATTTAGCGACAACCACGGTACTGCTGTAGCCGGCATTATCGGCGCAACCGGAAATAATGGTATTGGCGGGGCCGGAATTGCTTACGACTCCACTATCTTTGGCTATCAAGTCGATACCTTCCAGCAAATTGCCAATGCAATTTTTTATGCATCTGGTCAAAATCAAGATGGATATGATGGGGAAGCGGATATCGTCAACATCAGTCTTGGAAACTCGGATCAATCTTTCTTTGACTCTTTTTTAAGTTCTCAAGATATGACGGCCCTAAACAACGTTATTGATCAAGCTGTTGTCGTCGGTCGTAACGGTCTAGGGACGATTTTAGTCAAGTCAGCAGGTAACGCGCGTCAGGATAATCAAAATACCAATGCCTCATCTTGGAATGCGAACCCCCACACCATTTCAGTAGCGGCGGTTGATCAAAACGGCTACGTCTCTGATTACAGTACGCTAGGGGCGTCTGTCTTAGTCTCTGCTTTTGGCACCCCAGGGCAAGTTTTCACGACAGATCGGGTGGGGATTGCTGGTGACAATCCCTTTGGCGACTACATGTTTGACTTTAATGGCACCTCTGCTGCTGCGCCGATGGTGTCAGGAGTAGTCGCGTTAATGCTCGAAGCAAATCCAAATTTGGGTTGGCGTGACGTGCAAGAGATTCTGGCCTATTCGGCCCGGGGAGTAGGCTCGCTCGGCTCGACCTTTAGCCCTAATCCCTGGAGTGCGGAGCAATATAGCTGGACTTTCAACGGGGCCGATAACTGGAATGGTGGCGGCCTGCATTTTTCGAATGATTATGGATTTGGCCTGGTTGATGCAAAGGCAGCCGTGCGGCTGGCGGAAACTTGGGAGGCCACTCCCCAAACGAGCTTTAACCAAGTTGAGTTAACGGCTGATTTACTAAATAGCTCGGTATTAATTAGTCAGCAGGGAACGTCGTTTAACCAATTTATGACGACCAATATGGCTATCGAGCATGTGGAGGTCGATATCAGTTTTGCCCAATGGTATGACTTGGGTGATCTAGAGGTGCGATTGATTTCGCCCGATGGCACTTCAAGCATTTTGATTGACAACAACGGCGAAAATAACGGCACTCTAGCTGGCGGACGCACTGCATCTAGGTGGCAGTTTTTCTCGAATGCTTTTCGGGGTGAAGACACAATTGGCAATTGGACGGTGCAACTATTTGATGCGGATAGCACTCAAATTTCTCCCATCGTTATCAATGATATTGATTTAACTTTCCATGGCAGTGCTGCTACCTTAGACGATACCTTCATCTTTACCGAAGAATATTCCAACGTGGCATCTGGCTGGGCTGGCCATTCGACCTTCATCAATGGCGGGGCGGGCAGCGATACGATTAACGCGGCGGCGGTGGACTCCAATACAGTGGTCAATCTCGCCACTGGCACGGGGCAAATTGATGGCGTGGCAGTGAGCATCAGCAGCATTGAATATGTCGTGACGGGCGACGGCAATGACGTCATTACCGGTAATAGCTCCAGCAATACTCTGTCGGGCATGAGGGGAGATGACGTCTTGATTGGCGGAGCAGGCAACGACAGTCTGAACGGCGGAGCGGGCAATGATGTGTTGAATGGCACAGACCCTACCGTTTGGAATGCCGGGTCAGGTCAGTATGACGTGCTGACCGGCGGCACTGGCGCTGACACCTTTGTCCTGGGTGACCAGTTCGAAGCTTTTTACAGCGGTTTAGGCTATGCCCTGATCACCGATTTTGATTGGACTGAGGGCGATCGCTTCCGGGTCCATGGCAGCCTCGCTGACTATTCGCT
This sequence comes from Leptolyngbya iicbica LK, assembly GCF_004212215.1. Lineage (NCBI taxonomy): Bacteria > Bacillati > Cyanobacteriota > Cyanophyceae > Leptolyngbyales > Leptolyngbyaceae > Leptolyngbya > Leptolyngbya iicbica. Next base: position 125,420 of record NZ_QVFV01000005.1, on the reverse strand, counting down.
GGGCTTCGGCGATTGGGCGGGGGATTTTGCTCAGGACACCTTGATCTATTACCAAACCGATTTGGTGGGGGTCGTGCAAGACACTACCGATGTCGACCCGATGTTTGACTTCGCCTTTGCTTAATCAGCTGGAGGCAGCGATCGCCTCAAGGATGACCGGCGATCTCCAGACGTTCACTGTCATCGACTTGACCAACAAGGCCGGTGACAGCAACCCGCTAACCCTGCTGCTGCAGTTGGCTGGCGCTCTCAATGAATTGACTTGAAGGCTAACCCCGCTGCCACCACTACTAGCGACGCGACAGCCCTCAACAATTACCTGCAATTTTTGCGAAAACTATTCTTGTTTAGGAGTGAACCATGAACTTTGGCACTGTATCTGGTATCGATCTACGCCTTTGTGCGGTCTTGTCCATTAGCTTGGCTCTGGGTACAGGGCCAGCCCTCGCGCAGACAGAAGCGGACGAAAAAGCAACGACTGCGTCTCCTGCAATCAATCTCTCAAACTATTTTGCAGCAGATGGTTCAGGTTCAGGAACTGTGGTGGATGAACGCTCTCCACAAGTTTTCCTTGAGGGTAATGGAACGGTCTCCCCCAGAGCTAACCGGACTGAGGCAACGGCGATCGCTCAAGTTTTTCCGGCCCCGTATTCCACCACTGCTGGAGATTTGGCTCCCACGGTCCGCGATCGCAATGTGGCAGCGATCGCCCAAGCAGAGGACGCCGATCCAGACGCTGCGACCGAGACTGAGTCCACGACTGCACCAACGCCGATCGAGACTCGCGTTTTGGGCAGTGAGGCCCAGTGGGAAATTGGGGCCGATGTGGTCTTTTTACGACGCAGCATTCCCAACGTCACCACGTCCATTGATGGCCAAATCAATCCCGATGATGGCTCCTTATTAGGAAATACGAATGCTTTGGGCACCGGTGCTTTAGATTTTGGCTTGGATACAGGAGCGCGGTTTTCAGTCGGCTATTACCCCGATCCGCAAACTGGCTACGAACTTGCGTTTATGGGTTTGCAAGACTGGCGGGATACGGAAACCTTTGTCAGCGCCGGGAACGAAAACCTGCGCGTGGCCTTTATTGACCCCGTGCGGGCAGGGCAGGATGATGCGGTAGGTCTCGGCCCCAACAACACCGACCAGGTGGAAGACTTTGTGCAGGCCCGATCCCACACTTTGCGATACGAATCCGAACTCGACAGTTTAGAGTTCAATTATCGTCATGCGTTAACGCCGCCATCGGAGCGCTCCTTCGCTACTCTGATCGCCGGACTACGGTACATGAGCATTGACGAAGGTTTTGACCTGATTTCTGATGACGGGGCGACCCGATTGGGTGGCAATATCGGCACCTACGAAATCGACACCAGTAACGACTTGGTGGGGGTGCAAATCGGCCTCGACAGCGGCGTCCAGTTGACGCCCGCCTTGGGTCTCGGCCTGAGTGCCCGGGCAGGGCTGATGCTCAATTTCAACGATCAGAGCAGCGAGTTTGTGAATGACAATGGCATCCCTACGGTGTTGACGGGGTCGGACAGCGACACTAGCCTGTCACCGATGTTTCAGGTGGAGGGTTCAGCTCGGTGGGATGTGACGGACAACTTTACCCTCAAAACGGGATATCAGTTTCTCGCAGTGGGCAATGTCGCGACGGCCCCCTCGCAGTATGGCCCGTTGGAAGACCTCGGCGACTTAGAGCGGAGTTCGGCGCTATACCATGGCCCATTTGTGGGGCTGGAGCTCCGCTTTTAGGGCGCGTTGTAGTAGAGGTAGTGTCGCCTGAGTCGGGGAACCTCACCGTTGAATCTGACCGAAGACTGCGTGAGCTGGTTTTGCGTGATGCTACACCCAGAGGTCTCTTGTAGACTTCTGGATTTCTTGATGGATGGTGCAAAATCCCCCTTCATCTCTACCGTTACTGAGCTTAGCTGAGGCTCTAAAGCGTGGGTATTAAGGCTTATGAAAAGCCGCGTACGCCCGGACTTTATGATGATGGCGTCGAAATTGTCTTATCAGGGAAAAATTGCATGACTGCCCCTCGCTTTACGATGTCCCTGGGGTTCGCCTCGACCCTGATGGGTATCGCGTCGTTGACCTTGATGATGGACGAGGCAGGGGCGCAACTCATTCCCGACGACACTTTGGGAGCGGAAAATTCGACGGTGGGGGTGGGGGCGATCGAGGGGCTGCCTACCACGCTGATTGAGGGCGGCGCGATTCGGGAGAGCAACCTTTTCCATAGCTTTCTGGAATTCAATGTGGGGGATGGGCAGGCGATTTACTTTGCCAATCCGCTGGGCATTGAGTCGATTCTCAGTCGCGTCACGGGGGGCAACCCGTCGAATATCTTCGGCACGTTGGGGGTGGCGGGCACTGCGGATCTGTTTCTAGTGAATCCCAACGGCATTGTGTTTGGGGAGAACGCGACGCTGGATATTCCCGGCTCGTTTTATGGCACAACGGCGGATGCGATTCTCTTGGGCGACGAAGGACTATTTAGCGCCACCGACCCGGAGCAGAGTACGTTGCTGACGGTGCGCCCGGAGGTGTCGTTTTTCAACTATCTGACTGCGGCGTCGGGGGATATTGAGAGTCGGGGGGCGTTGGCGGCGGGGGAGAATCTGACTCTGGCGGGGAATCGGCTCGAGTTGCAGGGACAGGTGGCGGCGGGGGCTGACTTGACGTTGCTGGGCCGGGAGGTGGTGCAGATTCGTGATTCGGCGGACGTGCCGTTCATTGGGTTTGCGGGGGGCGATCTGCTGGTGCAGGGCAATGAGCAAGTTGATATTGTGGCGCTGAGCCATCCTGATAGTGGGTTGTATAGCTATGGGGATATGGTGCTCAGGTCTGCGAATCCCGTCGGCGGTGATGCCCACTACTGGAGTGCGGGCAGTTTTCGCGTCGAAACCCTGGACGGCAAAATCGGCGATCTCTTCAGTCCCGTTGATCCCATCATTCGCACCGCTGGCGATGTGGTGATTGATGAATACGAGGGGTCATCGCTGCACATTTTGGCGGGTGGCTCTGTTGACCTGGGGACAGCGACGATTACCGCTCCTGATGCCGGAGAGCTAAACATCGACTTTTTGCGAGAGGATATCACGCTGTCTGATGGCACCCTAGTGCAGATCGATGGCGGTGCTCAGCCGACGTTAGATGTACGGGCAGGAGTCTCACCGGAAGCGCTGGGAGAACCGCCCCTCCAACTATTGACAGGCTTTAACAACAATACGGATAACTTTAGGGGGAATGCGTTTGTCACTGGGGAACCTTCAAACGCTGACGTTACTATCGGCGATGTGTTCATGGCAGCTCCCAGCGGTTTGGTGCTGTTAACGACTCAATACCAGCCAAATACCAACATAGCGGGGGGGAGTATTTGGGTTACCGGAGAAGGTTCTCGCGGCATTGGTATCAGAACCTGGGGTGGATTGTTGGGGCCAGGAGGGGCGGTGTATGTCGATGCCCGAGATCATGTTGTGGTTACTAATAGCCTGATCGACACCCAAAGTTTTTTGGGTGCAGGTGATGTGGTAATCAATGCAGGTGATACGGTTCGATTTGAACGGCAAAATCGTTTTACTGGGGTATCCGTAGCAGGTGCAGTGGGATCTGGGGGAGACATTCGCGTTACGGCGACTGACCTAGAAGTGATCAATGGGGCAAGCCTAAGTAGCAACACCTTTTTCAGGGCAAATGCAGGAAATATAGTGATTGAGTCCCGTGACACAGTTGTCTTTGACGGGGGCAGTTATGCCTTTAGCGGCGTCTCCTCTAGGGCAGCAGGGATATCTGAAGCATCAGGATCCGGGGGCAATGTGGCAATTCGGACCGGATCCTTGGCAGTAATCAATGGATCACGACTGGTTGCCAGCACCGGAGGCAGGGGGAATGCGGGCAATGTGGTGATTGAAACAAATGATTTAAAGATTACCAGCGGAGGCTTTATCAGCACTGATTCTTTAGAAGACAGTACTGGTAATGGCGGTGATATTTCGATTAATTCTCGTAATTCTGTTGAAATCAGTGGGGTTTCACTGGCAGATCTGAACGCTGGTGATGTACCGGATGCTAGTGGACTATTCGCTCAGACAAGAGGATTTGGGAGAGCTGGAGATATTTCACTGTCTACCGGGCAACTAATTGTTAGAGATGGTGGAGCAATTTCGACAGAAACAGATGGTTTCGGAAATGGCGGCGACCTCGTCATAATCGCTGATGAAGTTTTGGTTTCTGGTGGTTCTCCCGATCAATCTTTTTCAAGTAGTATAAACGCATCAGCTGAGAGGAATTCAGTTGGGAATGCGGGAGATGTCAATATTGCTACTCGTCAGTTAATTGCTGAAGATGGTGGCTTTATTGCGTCCTCTGCTGGAGTCAATAGCTTTGGAAATGCTGGCGATGTCATTATTGAAGCGTCTGAACTGATCGAACTTAGAAGAAGAACATTAGACGGGGATAACCCTACTAGCATCTCAGTAGCAGTTGAAGATGGAGGCAGGGGCAACTCAGGTGATCTCAGTATCAGCACAGGAGATCTATTTTTAATCGATGGGGGAAGTTTACTAGCTCAAAACTTGGGTAGTGGCGAGGGAGGTTCTATTAATGTTGATGTAAGCAACTTAGCAAGAATTATCTCAGGGAATGGAGGTATTAGCTTAATCAATGCAACGGTAGGCCCAGCTGCTAGTGGTCAGCCAAGCAACATATCGTTAGAAACTCAAAGACTTGAGTTGTTAGACGGAGGACAAATTGTTACAAGTACTTTTGGTGAGGTAGATGCTGGTAATATCCTGATTTCTGCAACAGAATCTATAGGCATCAGAGGATTTTCTCAAGATGGAAACTTCTCAAGTGGTATCTTTGCTAGGAGTTTATTCTCGTTTGACGAGTCTGCTGACCAGTTCGGAAATGTAGAGTTTTTAGTATCGGAGGCAACTGGGAGTGGCGGCGATATACAGATCAATTCAAATGCTCTAAATATTAGTAACAGAGGGGAAATTGGGACAGATAGCTTCGGCTCTGCTGATGCAGGTGATCTTGTGATCAATTTAGGCTCGCTTACTTTAGAAGATGGAAATATTTCTACTATTTCTGCTCAAGGATCGGGTGGTAATATCACTGTAAGTGCTGATGAAATTACACTTTTCGGAGATAGTGATATCTCAACATTTGTCCCCTTAGGTGCAGGATTTGGGGGAAATATAATTCTTTCAGCCGACCTTATCATAGCTTTGGATGACAGCGATATCCTTGCATTTGCACCTGAAGGGAGTGGAGGTAATATTATTCTTGACACCCCCGCCTTCTTTGGCGAAAACTACGTCCCGGGCAGCCCACCACCGTTTGATTTGAATAACCGAGTTGATATCAATGCAACTGGTCGCTTGTCGTCAGGCAACATATCTGTGCCAGATGTCAGCGTGATTGAAAACAGTCTGAATGAGTTGTCCGGTGATTTGGTAGATACCGCTACGCTGACTGCCGGGAGCTGCATTGCCCGCAGCGATGACACCGAGGGCTCCTTTGTTGTCACCGGAGCCGAGGGCCTGCCCCAGCGTCCAGACGGTGACTCCGTGTCGGCCTTTCCCACGGGCGAGGTGCGAGCATTGTCCGACGCCCCTGCCGCGACGATCCGAGAGCCGGATGGCGTTTATCAGTTAGCGGATGGTCGCTTGGTGTTGAGCGTGTCGTGTCGCTAGGTCGGTGTCTGATCAGGGCGATCGCGCAGCCTCATATCGCTACCCCACAGGCCCTACCAGCATCTTGCAAATACGGATGGGCAGTCTGGCCCAGACCTTGGTAGTAACCGTTATAGATGGCAATGTACATGAGCCGGAAATCGCTGTAATCATTTCGCAGATCATTCACCAGGCACTGACAATTGGCAGTCGGATAGCCCACATCCGTACACCCCGAATACAGTGACGCTAAGATCGCCATCGCATATTCAGCCTGCACATCTGGCGGCAACTGAGCCGCCGCGTCGTACAGCGCCCGATAATCGGCCTCCGTCATCGTTGCCCCACCGCCACTTGCAGCGCCCGCTGTAGAGCCACCCGTGACATTAGGCCCCTGATAACCAGGCAACTCCCAATAGTTGCAGCCATCGTAGGTATCCAGAGGGCAGAACGCTTCAGCAGACTGCACTTTAGCGACAACTACTCCGAGAATTAGGGGGATCGATATGGCCAGTAGCTTTTTCACAATTGCCTCCACACATCAAGGATTTTCCTTATGCTAGGGCGATCACGAGCGCCAGAATTTCCGGCTCAGACCAATTAGATTGCCGCTTCCAGCAAAATCGGCAGGGCTGATCGCAGCACTCCTAACAGAATGATGGAATCACCTAGGGAAACCAGAATGGCGTGAGTAGAGATCGCTAACCAGGTACTCTACATGCGTTGAGTCAAAGACGGCAAAATCAAAAAGAGTGGCAAATCGGCGTGGCAGTCGAAACGACTGTTTGAAGGTCCTCTAGGTTGGTATTGACGCCATACATAACTCGATACGATTTCCGCCGGGATGGCGATTGTCGGCACTATTACTCAGGCAGACTATGTCAACCTCAATGGCATCTCCGCTGTAACTGGGCATAGAAAATGACTTGCACAACGGCAGATCTCTATCTACAGCGATCGCGGCAATAACTAAAAATTTTTGTGTTGAGTAGAACAATAGCTACTTTCCTCATTATTAACTTCCCGCTAAGCTAACGAAACAAAATTGCTTAAGATCACCCGTCTCTTAATCCTAATCTTGTAGGGGTTTAGAAACAGCTGCAGCGCCCTGTTTGACAAAGAAGAAACGTTCAATGGCAGTGGCCAATACGTTGACACCTGGNNNGTCAACTTAGTCTATACAATCACCGCTAGCTTCTGCTAAACGAGGTGTCTGCGATTCTCTGATAGGCTCGTACAAAACCCCTACAGGATTAGCTCTTAATCAAGACATGAACGACACTTCAGGGATAGATGTTCGCAAAGCCCCTCAAACATTACCAGCCAAACTACGACAACGATGCGGTGCTCTGCTGAGCATTGCATCACCACTTTTGATTCATGGCGTGGCGATCGCCCAACCGATACCCGACAACAGCTTGGGTGACGAAAGCTCCCTCGTGACTGGCGATGTCATGAATGGCTTGCCCGCTTTCTTGATTGAAGGGGGGGCACAGCGATCGCAAAATCTCTTCCATAGTTTTTTAGAGTTCGGCATTGAGAATGGGCAACAGGTTTATTTTGCCGATCCGCTGGGCGTCGAGAACATCTTTTCCCGCGTGACAGGAGATCAAGCTTCGATTATTGATGGGCTATTGGGCATTGCGGGCACTGCCGACCTGTATTTCTTGAATCCGAATGGGGTGATGTTTGGCCCTGACGCCAGTTTAGACATTGCCGGGTCGCTGTTTGTCAGCACTGCTGATAATTTCACCTTTGCCGACGGCACGACCTATGCCGCCAATCCTGAAGCGGGCGATTCGATTTTGACGGTCAGCATTCCCCTGGGCTTGCAGACAGGGGTACCGCCCCAGGGCGAGATTCGGAATGCGGCGAATTTGCAACTGCCTGCTGGCGAGTCATTGACCCTATTGGGCAATCAGGTGGAGCAGACTGGGGCGATCGCCGTTCCCGCTGGAACCGTGCGACTGCTGGGCGATCGCGTACGCCTGACTGATACCGCTGACTTAGATGTCTCTGGCGAGCGGGGCGGGGGGCTGATGCAAATCGGAGGCGATTTTCAAGGCCAGGGAACCGTGCCGACTGCGAGCCAAACCCAGGTCGCAGCGGGGGGCACCTTGCGGGCCGATGCGATCGCCCAAGGTGACGGCGGCACCATTATCGTCTGGGCTGATGACACCACTGAATTCGCCGGATTTGCCAGCGCTCGGGGCGGAGAGTTGGCTGGCGATGGCGGTTTGATCGAAGTATCCGGTGCAGCCACCCTGAGCTATACCGGACAAGCCGATGCCAGTGCGCCCGTGGGGACTGTGGGAACATTGCTGCTCGACCCCACTGATATTGTGGTAAACATTCCCGAAGCGATCGCCATTAGTGGGTCTTTGGCAAACGTCCTGCTGCAGGCGGATCGCGACATTACGTTCAACGCCAATATTGCGCTCACAGCTCCAGGGGTGGGGCTCACCGCAGAAGCTGGACGAGACATCAATATTAATCGGGCGATCGAGGCGCGGGGCACGGGAGATCTGCGCTTCGTCGCTGGACGCAACATTAATTACAGCAACGTCACGGCCTTTACTTGGAGCTACGGTGGCGACATTGACCTCATCGCAGATGGCACCATCTCGCTACTGGACGCTAGCCAAGCCGATACAGCTCCTTTCACTGGTGATAGCGGCGATCTGACTGTCACAGCGACTAATCTCATTCTGACGGATGGGGCACAGCTCAAAACTGGGCCTTTTTTTGACGGGGCTGGCGGCGATATTGCGGTCAATGTCAGTGACACGGTCAGCATTTCCGGTGTGGGTACCGACAACTCGTTTAACTTTGGTCAGTCTGGTTTCATCAGTCGTAGTTTGGTCAATTTCAGTACGGGCACGAGTGGCGACATTGAGGTGAATGCTCCCAACTTGTTGTTGTTTGATGGGGGGGCAATCTCAGCGGAAAACATTAACGGCCAGCCAGGCGGGGATATCACGGTCAATGCCCCGAATCAGATTCAACTCCTTGGCGAATCGGCAGCGGCCCCTGGTTTTCGCAGCAGCATTTCAGCCTCAACGAACGCGGGCGGAAATGGCGGTAACGTGACGCTCGCCACTAATCGCCTCTCAATGACGGATGGCGCATTTGTCGGGGCTAGCGCGTTAGGACTATTTGGCAATGGCGGCACGATTGACGTCACCGCCCATGACATTAGCATTAGCGGCACATCCCAGGCGGGCGAAACGAGTGGCTTCCTGAATCGCACCCTGGGATTTGGCAATGCCGGAGACCTCACCATTCGTCAGGCTAAGGACGTCAGCATTCGTGATGGGGGTTCAATTGACCTCTCGGCACAGCTTTTTGGCCGTAGCGGCACACTCAATTTAGAGACAGAAGACCTGACCTTAGATCGAGGGTCAGTCCTGGTGAATAGCATTTTTGGCGATGCGGGGCAAGTCAATGTCAATGCTTCGGGCACCTTTTTGGTAACTAACGACAGTGTATTTTCGGGAGATATTTTTGCTGCCGGTAACGGGAGTGTTTTTGATATCCGGGCTAATGATTTGGTTGTAAATAACCGCAGCTTTATTTCCACAGCGACGTTTGGCGCGGGCGGGGGCAGCAATTTATCGATTCGAGCAAACACGGTTGAAGTTGCCAACAACGGTTTCATCAGCACCGGTACGTTAGTCGGGACTGGCGACGGCGGTAACTTATCGGTGCGAGCGGATCGGGTCTTAGTGGATCGCGGCCTGATTGAAGCCAACTCTTTTGGGGATGGCAATGCAGGCGCAGTCTTTGTGGAAGCCAACGATCTGACAATTCGTAATCAGGGCGAAGTTGCGGCCAGAGGCTTTTTAGAAACCTCGGGAACGGGGGACATCACCATTAATGCACGCACCGTGCAGCTTGAAGATGAGGGCAAAATTATCGTTTCCGCGCCTTCAACGAACGGCGGTAACATTTTTCTGACTGCCCGCGATCGCCTCATCCTCCGTCGTCAATCGCTGATCTCTGCCAATGCGGGCGATCCTCTCGGGCTAATTGTGCCGCCCCCCGGCACGGGCAACGGCGGCAACATCACCATCAACACCCCGTTCATCATTGCGATACCGGGGGAGAATAGCGACATTACGGCCAGTGCCTCGCTAGGCAACGGCGGCAACGTCAGCATTACGGCACGGGCGCTATTTGGCATTGAGTTTCGCGATCGCCTCACCCCCCTCAGCGACATTACCGCCACCTCTGACTTTGGCCTCAACGGCACGGTCAACATCGCCACGGCTGATACTACCGCCATTGAAAACAACCTGTCAGAACTCCCCGATTTGCCTTTGAGTACCGACTTGCTGGTGGCGGGCAGTTGCCTAGTCGCTGATGGCACGGCGGATGGCAGCTTTATCGTCACCGGGGCAGATGGATTGCCGACGAATCCCAGCACGGGGGCGATCGCGACCTTCCCCACCAACACCGTCCGCAACATCGAGGAACCGGAACCAGCTGCCTGGCAGCCCGGCGACCCCATCCAAGAACCCTCTGGTGTCTATCAACTCAGTAACGGTCGCCTCGTGCTCAGCCACGAATGTGGAGAACGTTAATCTTGCTGAGCTCTAGATGAAATTGCAGGGCACTCAAGCGGTTTTAACTATCAGTGCTACAGTCAAGGGCGGAACTGCGCTAACCCCTGCCACCATGACCGCCACTTTGATCCGCTGCCTGCTCTCTCTATCTGGAGCCGTGGTGCTAGGTTGGCTGACTCCCATCCATGCCCAAATCACCCCCGATTCGACCTTGGGCACTGAAAGTTCTCAATTCACTCCTGATGCCGTCTTGCAGGGAGAACTTACTGATCTGATTGAAGGCGGTGCAGCACGAGGCGGCAACCTCTTCCATAGTTTTGAGCAGTTCAATATCGCGGATGGTCAGCGCGTCTTCTTTGCCAATCCCCTGGGCATTGAAAACATCCTCAGCCGCGTCACCGGCGGCGACCCCTCCAATATTTTCGGCACCCTCGGCGTCGACGGCCCCGCCAATCTCTTTTTCATGAACCCCAACGGCATCGTCTTTGGCCTCGATGTCACATTGGATATCCCCGGTTCATTTCACGCGACGACCGCCGATGCAATTCCCCTTGGCAATGTTGGAATTTTCAGCGCGACGGCACCAGAGCAAAGCACATTACTGACGGTCGATCCCAGCATCTTTTTCACCAGTTACTTGAATGCAGATTCGGGCGACATCAGTAATCGAGGGCAACTAGCCGCGAATGGTGACCTGACCCTGGCGGCGAACACCTTAGATTTAGTTGGCCAGGTAGCAGCAGGCGGTAACTTAACGCTGCTGGGTCTCGATACGGTACAAATTCGCGATGTCGCCGACGCCCCATTCATCGGCTTTTCCGGAGCGGATCTACTGGTGCAGGGCAACGAGCGGGTCGATATTGTGGCATTGAATCATCCAGATAGCGCTCTATCCAGCTATGGGAACCTGCTGCTCAGGTCCGCTAACCCCGTTGCGGGTGATGCGGCCTTCTGGAGTGGCGGTAGCTTTCGCGTAGAGACTTTGGCTGGCGAGATCGGTGATCTCTATAGCCCGATCGATCCCATCATTCGATCGCGGGGCGATGTAGAAATTGGCCTGTATTCGGGCGGATCGCTACATATCGTAGCGGGGGGCTCGGTCTCACTCAATACGATTGGCATTATCACCCCCGATCCGGGCACAGCAGGAATCGACTTTTTGCAAGAAACGATTACCCTGACTGATGGCACTGTGGTCGAGATCGACGGTGGTGCACAGCCCACGCTGGACGTGCGAGCTGGGGTGGCTCCTGCCGCCGTAGGCACTATCCCGATTCCCAATCCGCCCGGCTTTTTTCCTGCTCTGGGGTTACAGATTGGCGATCAGCCCGCCAGTGCAGATATTGATGTGGCGTATATCAACATGGCGGGAGCCAATGGTCAGATCTTGTTGACCAATCAATATGCGCCCAATCCAGCCCTGACAGGAGATATCACGATCGCGGGCCGCAGCACATTCCTAGGCCAGTCCGGCATTTTTGCGTCTCCCCAACTTGCTCTGCTGGGTACGGAGCCCGGCGATGTGTATATCGATTCGCGGGGTGATGTTCAGCTTGTGGATAGCACCATTCAATCCTCAGGGGTGGGGGGTGCTGGCAATATTGTGGTAAACGCAGCTGACACAATTCGACTAGAGCAGACCACTGGTACTGCCACCATTGTGGCCAACTTGAATCCAGGTCGAACTGGTGTAGGCGGCAACATTCGCCTGACGGGCACTAATCTAGAACTGCTTAACGGCGCTCAAATCCAGGCCGCAACGTTGGGCGCTGGGAATGCGGGCGACATTGTGATCACTGTGCGCGATCGCGCCCGTTTTGAGGAGAGCACCGTGGCCAACTCCGTTGCTGGTGGTGGGGTCGGTCAGGGCGGCGATATTCAAATTACGGCGGGCACCGTGGAACTGCAGGATGGGGCCTCGTTAATCAGCCGGGCCTTTGGCAGAGGAAATGCGGGCAATATCACCGTGACGGCCCGCGATCGCGTGAGTTTTGACAATACCAGTTCGGCCAGCAGCCGAGTGGGCAATGGCGCAACTGGCGATGGGGGCAATATCACCATCACCGCGAATGCCTTAGAAGTGACACGCGGCTCTCAGCTCATTGCGATCACTAACGGCAATGGTGATGCGGGCAACGTCACGATCAACGTCAACGAATCAGCGGTATTTCGGCAGCGCAGCCCCGATGGGGCATTTACGAGCTCAGTTTTTACCCAAGTTGACAATAATGGCGTCGGCAACGCAGGCGAGATTGAAATCACTGCCAACGTCATCGAAGTTGACGATGGCGCTCAACTCATTTCAGGTACCGAAGGGGATGGCGACGCCGAGAATGTGATCATCACGGCTCGCGAGTCGATTCTGCTCGACAATACCAGCGGCAGTTCCCAAAATCGCAGCGGCATTTTTGGCTCCGTTGAATCTACGGCTGTCGGCAATGGCGGTGACGTCAGCATTACCACTGGCAACCTCACCCTGCGCAATGGCGCTCAGGTGCAAACCAGCACCCGGGGCAACGGCAGTGCTGGAGACGTTGTGCTGAGAGTGGCGGATGCCGTCTTGGTGGATGGCACCAGCACCGATAGCCAGGTTGCCAGTGGCATCCTCAGTGAAGTGGGCGTAAGCGCTGTCGGTGAAGGCGGTGATATTGACGTGATCACGCGATCGCTGACCGCGCGTAACGGCGGTAACCTCTCCGCCCGCACAGCGGGGAATGGCAATGCGGGCACAATTAAGGTCACGGCTGGGGAGCGGGTCGTTTTACAGGGAGCTAGCACCTTTGGCCAACCCACAACGATCGCGACTGGCAACGAGCCGACCGCGATCGGACGGGGCAACACGGTTCGCATCACGGCACCAAGTTTGCAGATCTTAGACGGTGCCGTGATTGAAGCCAGCACCAGCAACGCCCAACCTGGCGGCGCAATTGTGCTCGATCTCAACGAACTGGCGATTTTCGACGGCGGCCAGGTGGTGTCGAGCAGTGCGGGCGCGGGCACGGCAGGCAATATCCAGCTCGATGCCAATAGCGGCATCCAGATTACCGGCAGTAATCCGAATTTTGGGCAACAGCTCGCCCGTAATCCAGCCATTAGCGATCGCCTGTCTGCCAACAGTCGGCTCTCAGTACAATCAGACGCGGCTGGGGCGGCTGGCAACATTATGATTGGGGCCAGGGGCACAACTCCAACCATTTTTTTAGATCAGAGCGGTCAAATTATTGCTGAGTCAGCAGCGGTGGATGGAGGCAACATCACGTTGAATTTGACCGAGTTGCTGCTGCTGCGCAACAACAGCTTGATTTCTGCCTCAGCGGGTACGGCTCAAGCGCCCGGTAACGGCGGCAATATTACTATCAACGTGCCGTTCATCATCGCTATTCCCGAAGAGAATAGCGACATTGCGGCAGATGCGTTTGAGGGCACTGGGGGCAACGTCAACATCACTGCTCGGGGCATTTTTGGCATCGAACCCCGACCTCAGAGAACCCCCCTAAGCGACATCACCGCCAGTTCTGAATTGGGTATCAACGGCACGGTTAGCCTCACGGTGTTAGATACCGGCTTCATCGAAAATAATCTGTCTGACTTTGACGAAAATATCGTGGATACGGCTGCCCTCACAGCCGGTAGTTGCATTGCTCGTACCGACAACGCTACTGGCTCCTTTGTGGTGACGGGAGGCGAGGGACTGCCCCAGCGACCGGGGGGCGACAACATTGCCGTGTATCCCACCGGCACAGTGCAGACGGTACCGGAACCGACGCCAGCCGCTTTTTTACAAGAGCCTCAAAGCGTCTACCGTCTGGCCGATGGTCGGCTGGTACTCAGCCACGAGTGTGAGTAGGTTTGATGGCCCGGCTACCCCATCAAAGTCGAGCCGATGGTTAGCGCGGTTGTCAAAGCAGCGAGCTGAAATCAGAGCAGCGGCCCATGACGCTGGCGCGCCACTCCAAATAGTGAAAATTGCGACATCCCTAAGGCGGAGGGGACGGGTCCCTTGGTTCTAGCCCTGGCAGTATTGTCCCTGTCCCCAAAGGGACCCGTCCCCTGACGAGTTTATTTTCAGAGCAAAATTTCCTAGCTGCAATGGGTGAATTTCGCTAAGCTTAGCTACCAGATCTGCCCCCTTGGTGTGACCCAAACGAGGTCACCTCTAGACCTATGAATCGTGCGCTCTACCCTGTGCCCCTCTTGCTTGGTGCCTTGATTTATGGCGGTGCGCTACCCGTCCGTGCGCAGGTGCCCCCCGACCCCGTTGAAGAGAGTCAGCCCGGCCCCTTCGAGCCTTTACAGCCACTGCCGACGCTGCCAGAAACGCCTGACGAGCCCATTGAATTTGAAGACGAGCCGCCCCCAGTTCCTGAACTCGAAAATGTGCCGCCCGTCTCCTTTTTTGTCGAAACCATCCAGGTTGAAGGCAATACCCTTTTTCAGACCGAAATTGACGACCTCACCAGTCAGTTAGAAGGGCGAGAAGTCACCCTCGAAGAACTGTTGCAACTGCGCACTGACATCACCGATCTGTACGTCCGCAACGGCTACATTTCCTCCGGGGCCTTTGTGCCCACCAACCAAGCCTTAGACGATGGCGTGGTCCAGATTCAAGTCATCGAAGGCTCCGTGGATCAGATTCAAATCAACGGCCTCGATCACTTGCGAGATAGTTACGTGCGCGATCGCGTCTCCTTGGGTACGGGCACTCCCCTAAATGTCAGACGGCTAGAAGAAGCGCTACAGCTCTTGCAAGTCAACCCGCTGCTCGCCACGGTGGATGCCGAACTCACCGCGGGCAGCGGCCCCGGCGAAAATAACCTGATTCTGGATTTAGCTGAAGCGAATCCCTTCTTCGCTAACTTTGGCGTCGATAACGCCCGCGCCCCCAGTATTGGGTCTTATCAAGGGTCAATCAGCTTGAGTAACGGCAACGTGTTGGGCTTTGGCGATCGCCTGTCTGCCGGTTACGACCTCACCGAGGGGCTCAACACCTACGACATTAACTATGCCTTTCCCGTCAATGGCCTCGACGGGACGCTTTCCGTCGGGTATGAAACGGCCGAAAGCAACATTGTGGATGAGCAATTTCGCGCGGCGGGCATCCGTAGCACTAGCGAGACTCTGTCCTTCAATTTTCGGCAACCGCTCAACCGCTCCCTCACCAACGAGTTTGCCCTGAGCCTCGGGTTTGATTTGCGCGAGAGCCGCAGCTTTATTTTAGACGACATTCCTTTCTCCTTTTCTGTCGGGCCAGAGGCGGGTGTGTCACGGGTGCGGGCCATTCGGTTTGGGCAAGAATGGGTCAATCGGGATGTGAACTCAGTGCTGGCCGCGCGATCGCAATTCAGCCTCGGCCTCAATGTTTTCAATGCCACCGTCAACGATACTGGCACCGATGGTCGCTTCTTCTCTTGGCTTGGGCAGTTCCAATGGGTCGAGCAGTTTTCTCCCGGCAACCTGCTGGTCACCCGCCTCAACGCGCAACTCACCGCCGACTCGCTACTACCGCTAGAACGGTTTAGCATCGGCGGCGTTGATACCGTGCGCGGCTACGCCCAAAACCAACTCGTGACCGACAACGCCATTACCGCCTCTACCGAGTTTCGCTTCCCCATTGCTGATGGCTTGCAGTTGACCCCCTTTGTCGAAGCCGGTGGCGGGTGGAACAATGACACCCCCGATCCTGACCCGGCCTTTTTGCTCGGAGCGGGTCTGGGCTTGCGGTGGCAATTTGAAGATGCGCTCAATGTGCGGCTGGACTATGGCGTCCCCCTGATTTCGCCCGGCGATCAAGGCAACTCCTTACAAGAAAATGGCTTCTACTTTTCGATCAATCTCCAGCCGTTTTGATGTCAGCTAGGTTCTGCGCTTGTCCACACCAGGTTGGCGTTAAGCACATTGTCAAGGCAAATGCATTGCCGGTTTCGGCAAACTAGATGGCCTAAATTAGCTGTCGCAGTTGGAAGAAAAATACATACCCTAGGGAAATGCTCTATGGAGTGCGTCATCCATTGAACCCTGACACACCAGATCACTCTGAACTACTGCGTTGGTGGCATCGCCATCAGGTTCGGAGCCTCAATGAGCTGTCGGACGGCATCCGTAATGGCTTACTACAGGACTTGTTTACAGTGCGGCGGCAAGTAGAATTGGCTTGTCTGAAGCCAGCCGGGGCCGCTGCATATTGCTGTGGTCAACACCTGACTGAGCTCGAAAAGATTTATACCCAACTGGAGCAGCTGAGCAGTTACTTATATTCACCCTTCTTGGAAGATTCTCTGCCCACCGCTTTGGCAGACGCTTTACAGCCTTGGCATAGCAAGCTGCCATTAAATTGTCAGTTTGCCTCTGAGTGGGAGAGCGACCTCATTGAACACAATCGCTTACTCATTGGTTTTACCCAACGCTTACTCACGCAGTTGACTCAAGCCGCCCTCTCTCCTCATCGCTGCGACCTGACGCTGAGGCAACAAGATTATACAAAACATTTGCATTATCACATTACCTATAGTGAAAGCCTGGCTCCTGAGCTGTTACAGGTATTGTCGAACCAGCTTGAGCCTTTTCTCAAAACCTTCCAAATCTTTACCAGAGGCACCTATGAGCAGAGATTGCACTCCCATGAACTCGACTGGAGACTTTGTTGGGCTGATAGTGCCCCCACCCCAGAGAACTCCCACCGAGAATTGGGGGGAACCTAGGCACCGGAGTAATGAATAAGGGCATAAGCAATGGAGCGGTCAAAGTTATTCCAATATTGTGGGCGGCTTTCGCTCAGCGTCAAAACTCACCCCGTCGCCAACAAGCTTGATGAGTCGCTACGATCCTTTAGATTGATTTTTAAATGCAGTTTTGATTTTTGCCACGATATTCGTCTTCGAGAAAAGAGATGACTTCTACCGATTATTTGAAGCTACTGGTGGTTGACGATCACGAATCCGTTCTCGGTAGCACCATCAGTGTTTTGCAGCAAACCTATCCCCAGGCCAATATTCACACGGCCATGACCGCCAAAGCAGCTAACGAAGCGCTTCAGCGGGAAGTGCCTGATTTACTCGTGATGGATTTATCTATTCCGGCAGCACCTGGAGACCCCTCTCACATTGAATCGGGGATTGATTTGTTGCGAGCCATCATGGAAACCTATCCCGAGCTCAACATTGTGGTGCAAAGTGCCCATGTGCGATCGCTGATTCGTCTCCGTCCTGTCATTGATCGGCACCAAGGGGGCTTCACCATTGCCGACAAGGGGTTACCGCTCAAGCAAATGCTCGAAAAGGTGGATTGGTCGCTGAAGGGACTGATTTATACTCCCCGTGACATGCGGACGGGGATGGAAGTTAAACCAGAGTGGCTAGAAGTCTTGCAACTAGCGTTTAAAGATGGCCTGCAAGATAAGGCGATCGCTGACCAGATGAACGTTTCTGAACGCACGGTGCGCCACTACTGGAGCAAAGTCAAAGATGTTTTGCAGGTCTATCCTGAAGACGGCAAAAATATTCGCATCCAAACCGAAATTCGGGCTCGCGAAGAGGGCCTGATCGATTAGGCCTCATCTACTACCGCCACTATGACCCAGTCGGAAAGTCCATCTCGCTGGCTAAACTTGAAAAACTATCGTTGGCTCAGACGACTTGTGCCGGGGGTGACGATTGTCACGCTCATCCTATTGGCGCGAGTGATGGGGCTGCTGGAAGTCGCCGAATGGAAAGCTCTAGATCTGTTTCTACGCTGGCGACCCGCCGAACCGAAAGATGAACGGCTGTTGATTGTCGGTATTAACGAACAAGATATTCAGCAAACTGGGCAGTATCCCATTCCCGATGGTGAGTTGGCTGCCCTCATCACCGCGCTCAATCAACACGAACCGCGAGTTATTGGCGTTGACCTCTACCGCGGACTGCCGATTGAACCCGGTAATGCCGCGTTGACTGAAGTATTTGCCACGTCACCCAACGTCATTGGCATCGAGCGCATTGCGGGCGTCGTCAGCGATGTCGCCACGCCTCCAGCGGTCTTGCCCCCAGAGCAAGTTGGCATTGTCGATTTTCCCCTCGATGCCGATGGATTTGTTCGACGGACTTATCTGGGAACCCTCCCTTCGCTAGATGCCGTTGATCCTGATCGCTTCCGATTTGCTCTGGCACTGCGGCTAGCCGAGCAATATTTGGCCCCTGAAGGGCTCACTTTGGATAATGGTTTCCGAGACCCGCTCAATATGCGGTTTGGTCAAACTGAGTTTCCCCGTTTTCAACGCACGGATGGCGGCTATGTGGATAGCGATGCTGAAGGTATTCAGATTCTCATCAATCCCCGGAGTGGTGAAACGCCATTTGACATTGTCTCGATGACCGATGTTTTGCAGGGACGAGTCGAGGCTGAGCTGATTCGCGATCGCGTCGTGCTGATTGGCGTCACGTCTCTCAGTGCCAAAGATTTGATCAATTCTGCGGCCATTAAAAGTGACAACCCGAGTCTGGTCTATGGGGTTGAGGTGCATGCCCACGTCACTAGCCAGATTCTCAGCGCCGTCTTAGCCGGGCGACCGTTGATTCGGGTTTGGTCACCCGGTTGGGAATATCTGTGGATCATGCTCTGGGGCGGTTTAGGGGTGGGTCTGCTTTACCTCAAGCTGCCTACGTTAAAACACGCGATCGCGACGGTGTTCGGCCTGGCGCTATTACTCACTCTCTGTATGGGAGCCCTTTGGGGAGCCGGATTATGGCTCTCCGTCGTGCCGCCGCTGGTGGCGTTTTCATTAGTTTCACTGCCCGGCTTCTTGCTGTATGAGACGACCTTAAGAGAGCGCATCGACGAGCGCCAACAAATTATTGAGCGTACCTACGACGCCATTCACAATGGCCCATTGCAAACGCTAGCAATCTTGCTGCAAGAACGAGACCAGTTAGAGCCTTCGGTCAGTCAGCGGTTAGAGGGACTCAATCATGAGATTCGGACGATATACGTCAACCTACTGCAAGAGTCGCTGCCCACTGCCGAAAAGCTGCAACTCAATAGTCAAAAAATAGTTGATCTGCGCAGTCCACTGTCGGAGGCCCTGTATGAAGTGTATGCCGAGACGCTCAAACGAGATTTGCCGGGGTTTGCCGCTCTTAAGCTGCACGTTATTAAGTTCGAGCCGTTAGCGACTGAGGGATTGTCGTCTGACGATCGGCGATCGCTCTGCCGCTTTTTAGAAGAAGCCCTCTGCAATGTGGGCAAGCACGCCAACCATCCCAAACGGTTAACGGTCACCTGTATGGCGACTGAGACTGAAAATGTGATTCGTGTAGCTGACAACGGCAAAAACTCTGGCCCATTTCAGCGAGAGCGAGCAGGCCACGGCACCGAACAAGCCCGCTCTCTAGCCCGTCGACTGCGAGGCCAGTTTCATCGGGCCATTACGGAAACCGGCTCCATCTGCGAGATGCGCTGGCCGTTAACTCGCACAAAATCGGTTTGGGCACAGTTACGCTTGCCAAAACTGGCAAAGCCTTCGTCATAACCGGCAACCTGATTGGCGTAAAAGCGCCTTGTGGGTTTGCCGTTGTTTACTTATGGTTGAAAACAGTAGCGGCATCTGAAGTTGCCAGCTTGAGACAATAATCGTCAATGGCGGTTTGAGGGCGCGAATTCAGTCTTTAGATTTTCACGGTTGAGTTTTTAGGTTTATATGGAGATGCGTTTCCTCATTCAAGCTTTACGAATTTTTGCTGTGAAGTATGTATAAATACTGAAACGCCTTCAGCGTTAAATTGCCCCAATCTCCAATCAGCTATGAACCATCTACCGGCGCTTCGCTCTCTGCTTTGTCTAGGCGGCACTGTCAGTTTTCTCATTGGCGGCAACTACGGGGCCATTGCCCAGCCAGAGACAGAATTTGACCCTTCGGGCTCACCAGGGCGGCCCAGCGGTCCAGTGTTGCCGGGGGGCGCAGCTACAGAGCTCCGGGTCTATCGTCCTCCTTCAGATCTCAAAAATCCGCGTGAAGACCATACGGGCGGCGGTGTGCTCGGGTGCGGCGATGAAGTGGCCGCGATCGCGCCTCGACTCAACTCGATTGGCCTAACGGCCTCAACCACCCCTACTTTTGTTTGGTATAACTTCAGCGACGACAACGATCCCATTGAGTTTCAACTCTATCGCTACGAACCCGATGGCTCATTCACTGAGATAGAGATCGCCCAGTTTGATGAGAGCCAGCAGGGCTTTATGGCCTACACGCTACCGCCTGAGGCGGCGCTGACTGAGGGTGAAACCTACCTCTGGCAAGTGGTTCTTTACTGCGACTCGGCTTTTGAGCAACCCGGACAATATACGTCGGCTGACATCGAGGTGGTTGAGTTGCCCCCCGAACTAGCCTCCAACTTGCCTACTGATGCCGTTGAGCGATCGCGAGCCTATGCGCAAGCTGGGCTCTGGTACGACGCCTTTGCCGAGGTCTATGATGCCCAGACCCCAGAAGCGATGGCCCTGCGTGAAGCTCTTTTGCTTGATCTCGCCGATCTAGAAGCACAAATGGATGGTGCAGCAAACGTTAACCTCAGTGAGCAACTACGAGAAATTGCAGACTTTTAGACTTATAGCAATGTGCAGGTTGGTCAATCACACTGCTCAAGAAATACAGTGCTGATTGGCCAGCAAACAATTTGTAATCTCCGCGAGGCGAACCATTACCATAGGCAAGACTCCACCCTGAAGTAACCCGGCAGTCCCGATGGTGCTAAACACTGCGCTTGATGCCTACCAAGCCTTTGCCCAAATTGAGCCCAGCGATCGCCACCACCGATTGCTGGGCAACTTGCGTACTGTTCTCCGTCGTTACGTGTTGCCCTACTACGGCATCCATGCCAAGGGTCGCAGCGGCCAGCTAGAGGCCGCGTTGGCGCAACTCCCCATTCCACTACTCGTCAACGACGCCAACTGGTTCCTGCAGCAACTCGAAAATCCAACATCTCCAGACGAGCAAGCCGCAAAACTTAGCCAAGGGGCGATCGCGACCTATCGAGCCACCCTCTTGCAATTCTTAGAATGGCTATATAGACAACAACCCCAGCCAGACTCCTTCCAAGAGTCATCACCGGAAAGCAGCGCCCCAACCATATGCTCTCTCAACAGCAGAACTTGTGAAGATCGCAGCTTGAGAAAAGGGCGAGATCGCGGCACTAAAACTCACGGGCTAATTTCATCGAGCCAGCTTTGGATGGCACTGAGGAGATCGGTAGAGTCGGGGTGGAAAGTTCGAATAGTGTTGCAAGCGATCGGTTGATCTGTAATCCAGCTGATGTGGACAATATCAGAGATTTGTTGGCAAACACTTACTAGTTCTAGATTTGGCTTACAGCATTTCTCACTCTAGTGAGGTGCAGTAGCAGCAATTTGTAAACCAGTTTTTAATGTCTGTCAAAGAAACTTCCTTGAATNNNGATAGAGTAAGCTTTCATCCCTGTCTCTTAGCAAATTCCAAAACATATTAAGTGTATCTCACGAGACTGGAAAAGGCTGTAGTGTCGTACAAAACGAATGCCAAATATTTCTTCTTAAGTCGAATGCGTAATGCTAAAAGCAGTTGTTCTAAGTCTCCGACATCTTTGAGTTTAGTTGGAGCTTCGTCAGGTAAAACCTGGAAAACAGTGCGATTGTAAAAACGCTTTGCAATAATATCTTCTGTCTGAGAATCAGGAATACTAAGATTTAGTCCAATCAGGCTTATTGCATTACCTACTTGAATGTGAGCCAAAACATCTGAGAGAAATCTTGATTTCGAGAACACCTGGCACTGTTCATTCCAAGCCTCGAAAAACTCTTGATAAGGCATTCGCTCAGAACACTCAAAAAGTATTTGCTCAAAACTCTTATATGTTTCTCTTTTCGTATCCCAAAGTTCTTTTGTTAGAGTGAGGTTTAGGAGAGAAACAATTTTCTTGAGGAAGTTGCCACCAAGCATTTTTGTCAATGTCCCAACGAACCAATCAGAATCGTTACAGCCTTTTCCAGTCTCGTGAGATACACTTAGTATGTTTTGGAATTTGCTAAGAGACAGGGATGAAAGCTTACTCTNNNAAAAGGCATTCAAGGAAGTTTCTTTGACAGACATTAAAAACTGGTTTACAAATTGCTGCTACTGCACCTCACTAGAGTGAGAAATGCTGTATCCCAAGAACGTACAGGATTTAGCATCCAATCTATAACTTGCTCTGGAACCCTCCAATCGTTTGGATGTAACTCTGCCAGCTTTTCAGCAACTTCCCACCTTGCTGATGCATCTTGGAAAGAATACAAGAAATTGAACAAGGTTTCGGAAAATTCATCTTGAGTAATAGATCTCATTTCAAATAGAGCAAATAAGGCTTGACAACGTTGTCTCTCATCCCAGTGCTCTCTTGAGATTAGCTTCAATGAGCTCTCTATCTTATCGTCAACAATTCCAACCTTGCCAAGGGAGATGACCGCAATTTCATAACGAAAACCCTTCCCATCTCCATCCAGTTCATATTCATCATCTTCAACTATCTTCTTAAGGACATTCAGAATCTCAGGATTTTCCAAAAAACTTTTACTCTCAAACAGATAAAATATCTCTTCAATAATGTGTTCTTCACAAGAATCAAGCAATTCAATGATTTTTCGAATTATCTTTTGATTGCCAGGATCTTTTTTGTGAACATATCGAATGATTTGAAAGAGAACAAAGTTTGGCTGTCTTTTCTCTAAATCTTGAGTTAGGAAACCAACTCCTCCATCCTCATAATGAGACTCGAGGAAATGTATCAGCGCCATTGTTGCTGCAAAAGAATTTTCATTGTACTTCGCTATTTTTAATAATGCATCTTTAGCTTCAGCGCTTTCAGGTGATATTTTCACCAAATTTGATATCATAATAAGACCTAAAGCTGCATCGTTCTCAGCCTTCTCTGCAAACTCTAAAATTATTTCTTGTGCTCTCTTGTTTTCTGGAGAAACATCTTGGAGTAGATTGGCTTCATGAAGCCTGATGTAGTCTTCATACTTTGAAGCTGTTTTTGTATTTGCCAATTTACTTTCAAGTAGTTTGATCACATCTTCTCGCCTAGCACTTGTCAGCGCTTTAGCAGAATGAAGTCCTTGATAGCAGCTAATAAGATTTTCATTCCAGAAATCTTGATCTTTTCTCCAATGTAGGCCGTGATCTGCCAATTCTAAGATTATTTCTTGTGTTCTAGAAGATGCAAATTCTGATGTGCATGCCGCAGCCAGAAAATAAGCTTTTCGGGAGAAGATATCTCTGCATCCATCATTGAATTCAATCAGGACAGAAATGAAAGATTCTCTTTCGGAAGAGCTGACATCTTTTCTTCCGAACCACAGAGGAATAAGTTCTGCCCACTGTATTTGAAATATTCGATATACACAAGGTTTGCCAGCATGGTGCCTTAGCGGATTGGGGACTTGATTATTGTGATGAAGGAAATAGCCCCAATTTTGAATTGAATATACTGCAAAATA
Source organism: Leptolyngbya iicbica LK (assembly GCF_004212215.1). Taxonomy (NCBI): domain Bacteria; kingdom Bacillati; phylum Cyanobacteriota; class Cyanophyceae; order Leptolyngbyales; family Leptolyngbyaceae; genus Leptolyngbya; species Leptolyngbya iicbica. The sequence goes on along the minus strand of NZ_QVFV01000005.1, from coordinate 101,683 downwards.
TTCCTGAAAGGTAGGATGCCAGAAAGAGTAGGCTTTTTCATAAGGCTTGTCGGCAGTTATACCAATATGATTTAACCAACCAATCCGAGCAGCTTGCCAAAACAAGGAACCTTCTTGTTGGGGATGACCAGGCAAAAAACGTTGGATAAAGCTTTCTCGCAGACGAAATCGTGAGTCATTTTGGTCGATCGCTTCTCGTGCTAGCTCCCCTAGAGCTTGATTTAGTGTTTCTTGCTCATTTGGCAAGATGGGAAACTCTCGCTGTTTCAGCGTATAAAACGCCTCCACAAATTGCCGATAGAGTTCGGCTTTGGTGTCAGGCAGCTCGCCAACCCCCAACTCCCAGGTGTAGCAAAGCAACGATAACCGCAAAGGGTTCTTGACCGAGTCGCAAATCCGCTCCTTACCCGGTTGTTCCAGTTCTTCTTTCAGTGCTTGGCCCAAAGCCGGACAAGCCCCCTCGCGCTGGAAAAACTGATCGATAAATTGCTCAACCTGATCGGGATAGTCGAAAGCCAGACTGCGATAAACATCAAAGCCAGGAAGGGCGGCACTTTCCCATACATTCAGCCGACAGGTCAGCACCACCCGCACCGATGCCGCCCAGCCTTCCCCAAGCTGTTCGCCAATCCACCGTAGTGCCTGGGGTATGGTCATTTCGTCTACCCCATCCAGCAGCAGACACACCTGCCCTGCCTTTAACAGTTGCTCCAGTGTGGCCTTCCAGTCAGGGGCAGCCGCGTCAGTTGCGCCAGCCGCATCCCGTAACCAGTCTTCCAGCAAATATTCCCGCAGGGGTTTTGCACCTACATTCGCCAGCGAAATCCAGATTGGCACCTGATCGTGCGCCCGTAGCCAATCCCCAATCCTCTGCAACAGCGTGGTTTTGCCTGCTCCCGGTTCACCCGTGATGGCCAACCGCTGACCGTGACTCTTGGGGGTGTTCCCCTCTCGAATCACCTGCTCAAAAAAGTCCTGATGTTGAAACGTTTGTGTGACTTCCTCTTCTGTAGCCCCGTAGAGTTGCGAGCCCTGGTCAGATGATTCGATATCTCGTCGTCTGGGGCGTTTTCGCCGCTCTACCAATCCCAATGGTACAAACAAGTCATCCGGCTTAAACTCAATGCCATCCTTCGCCATCAAAGCGTTCGTACTCAAGCGCTTTTGCCGTTCCAGCAGGTCGTAACACGATCGCTTCATTTGCTCCAGTGAAATTGCCGCGGTCGTCGCTTCAGCGACTTGAGGTTGAGAACTTTGGTGAAACTCTGTTTGCAAGATGGTTTGCAGTTTCTGGGTTTTCGTCCCTTTTCCCGATATCCCAAACTTCGTGTATATCTCTGCCAGTCTTGCTTGAACTGAACTGCCCTCAATGCCCAGTTCCATCCCAACCTTGGTTTGCGTATTCGTCTCGTGTGGCGAGGGAAACTTTTGCAGTAAAGTCTCGGTCTGCTCAGGGGCCAGACATTTGGCAACGGCAATATTTTTGAGAAACGTTTGCCAATCTGAAGACATAGCCAGATTTCCAGAAATGAACGTTTAGGCGGTGTGCGAATCACGATAATGGAGTTGAGCCAGATCGATCGCCCCCTCAAATCCCTGAATGAGTTCAGCAATCACATCAGGTTCTGCCGTCCGAATGCCCACCTCCCGGTTGACATGAGGCACGTTCAAACTCAGTACATTAGAACTCAACACATTATGATTGCCCACAAACGCAAATTGCTGGTCACAGACCCAAAACTTTTCATGGGTGCCCAACAGCTTGAGCGTTAGTAAATCGGGATAGTGTTTCCGCAATTCACACAGCTTGGGCAAAGCATTGTATCGACATCTAGCATTCCCACGGGCATTGATGAACCACGAACCATTCCGAATCTGAATCGTGCTGCCAATGTCGTGTCCGTAACCCCAGCCAATCTCAATCCGGCACTGTTGATCCAGCTTGGCACGGAGGCGCAACAGCAAGTCATCATTCAAACTCTGGCGGGTCAGCCAGGGACAGACAATGATCACCCGTTCTTTGGCCTGGGCTAAAGTTTCGTACAGCAGTGCTCGACTGCCCGATCGCCCCCAAACCAGTTCAGAGGTCGGTCGCGGCTGATTGAGGGCGATCGCTAACGCCTCGATTCCATGATGATCCACCAACGCATTGGCCTGTATCAAAATGTCGCGAATCAATGCCAGAGGGTGAGGGTCAGAAACCGAAGAGGTGAAATTCGAATGGTTCTGCATGGTCTTACCTCCCTACTTCCGCACCCGACGACGCATCGCCGTATGCCAGTACGCCGTCAACACATGCGGAGTCGTGGCTCCCTGCTCACAAACAACGGTCAGCCCTCGCAGCACATCAGTGAATTGAGCATAGGGAGAACGCCGAAGGGTGTGATCGCCCAAGATATAAAGAATGGCCCCTCGATTGTGGTGCTTTTTCCCATACATCAGCGCCACTTCAATCATCGAGTCAGAAATCGCCCGCTGCTGTTGTCGGCGTTGCACATGGTTGCGATCCTTCTTGGGCTGAGCAGCGGTGATGGGGTTGATTTGCCTTCTCCGTCCGTCCGCTTGTACCAGTCGTTTGATTTTCACTTGGGTGTTCATAGGTTGAAATCTTTAAAGGTCTGTGAGCGACTTGCTCAACTGCAACCAGCCTATGAATTTTGAGCGACGGGTATGTCTACCGTAGATAGAAACTAAGTCGAAATTAAGTTGAATGCACGGAACCTGTCCGGTAAGCCCTGTTGAGAGGAGTTCAGGCGTTTTGTGGCGAAGCCGCCATGCTTTTTCGAGCCGATGTTCCGTACTCGGCAAAGGCTCCCATATCGCGCTTATGCAGCTACTCGCCGCTGACGGGCATTGAGGCTTTTTGAAAGCGTCACCACATAACTGCCCTGCGCTGAATTGGAGCGCAGAAAGCCAGGAAACTTTACAGGATGGGGATTTGAACGGAGAGGGAGGGATTCGAACCCTCGGATGGTTTGACCCATCAACAGATTTCGAGTCTGCCGCATTCGACCACTCTGCCACCTCTCCAGGTGTGTGTATTTTACCCCCTGACGGAGAAATCAGGAGTAACTTTCTAGGGCAAGCACCCGATGAAATAAGCTTAGAGCGTGTCATCCATTAATTCCAGAAATCTGGAGCGACCAGCATTTCCACGCCCGCACTCACCAAATAAACTAAGCACTGAAATTCTTACAGGAAAAGCATTCCACCAATAATTGATAACAGCCCTTAGAAAAGGACTTGTCTGCCCTTACTCTGGACATCAGAAACGGCCCTGTGAGATGACTTGCAGGGACGGATTAACCACATCAGCTGAGCAGATGAGGCTGGTGTACTTCGATAACCACAGATTTTGCGCCGGTTTTGAGCAGTTATGGCGACATGGAGCGTTGCTGCTGACCTACAGTAAAATTTTGCTGCTTTGCGCTCTCCTGCTTCGTCCTGTCTAAGCTGAGTGTCAACTGTTCATCAGGGGTTGCCTGAGGCGCTAGGAAATCGCATGTGGGATTACTGCCAGTCTTTGATAGGCCAACTTTATGGCTCAACTTGTACTTTACGTCGACTCCCAGCGGGGGCAAGATCGTCACAGTGGTCGGCAACCGACCCAAGCTTGCAAAACGTTGACTCAAGCCCTGCGTCTGAGGCGGGGCGACACCCTCATCCGCTTGGCGGCGGGAAGGTATGACGCGGCCAATGGTGAACAGTTTCCCTTGAGGATGCCGCCAAATTGCGAAGTGCGGGGCGAATGGGTGAGCGATCGCCCAACGGTTCTGATTGAGGGCAGCGGTCCGTTTCAGCATCCACTATTGGGAGCGCAGTCGATCACCTGTGAGGTAGCTGACGGGGCACGACTCGACTCAGTGGCGATCGCCAATCCTAATCGCCAAGGCATTGGCCTATGTCTCACTGCGGGACATCCCCAATTACACCGGGTGGTGGTGCGTCAGTGTGAGCAATTCGGCATCGTCGCCCTCGATCGCGCTTTGCCCTTGTTGCAAGACTGCCGGTTAGAAGACTGCGGCCAAGCGGGAATCACCTTTTTCACCCAAAGCAAAGGCGAGTTGCAGCGGGTACAGGTGAGGCGCAATCGCATCGGCATTTGGCTCCGCGATGCGGCCGCACCGCTCATTATTGACTGTCGGGTCGAGCGCTGTGACCGGGGGATTGCGATCGCCGATATGGCCCATCCCGTCCTGCGAGACAATCACATTCGCCAAAACCAGACCTATGGCTTGCACCTCACCGGGTTAGGCACCGCGGATTTTGGTCAGGCCGCCGATCCGGGCGGGAATATCGTGCGTGAAAATGGCCAGTTTGATATCTACAACGCTACCCAGCGATCGCTGCTTGCCAGCGGCAATGACCTGATTCCGCCAGGGCTGCAAGGAGAGGTCGCGCTGATTGCCAGCACGCTACCTGACCCGAGTGCGGTACCGCCGAGGCTGCTCGTTCAGCCACCCGACTTTCCGAACGGTGCCTCGGAGACGCCACCACCGCCGCCTGGGGATGAGAGTTCCCCCATTGAGGGGCCGTTAGGTTCCCAACGCTTTCCGGATATGGCAAACCACTGGGCGGGGCCGTTTGTCGATGGATTGGTCGCCACCGGGGCGATCGCGGGCCTGCCCGATGGGACTTTTCGGCCTGATCGGGCCGTCTCGCGGGCCGAGTTTGCCGCCTACATTGCGGCAAGCTTTCCTGACCGTCCACAACGGCGATCGCCCCGCCGATTTAACGATGTGTCAAGCAGTTTTTGGGCTGATGGTGCATTAACTTACGCTTACACCACAGGCTTTCTGAGCGGTTTTCCCGATGGCACCCTACGCCCCAATGTGCTGATTACTCGCACCCAAGCGATGGTCGCGGTGACCAATGGGTTGGCACTTGCGGGGGGGCGGGTTGATGATTTGGGGATTTATCGCGATCGCGCCCAGATTCCGAGCTATGCGGTGGATGCCCTCGCCACGGCCACCCGCCAACGACTCGTGGTGAACTATCCTGACCCGCTGGTGTTGCGCCCGGTCGAAGCGATGACGCGAGCCGAGTTGTCGGCCTTAATTTATCAAGGGCAGGTGGCCCTGGGTTTAGCCGCGCGGATTGAATCCCCATTCATTGTGCGGCCTGATACGACTCAGCCCACCTTTGGTGACATTAGCAACCACTGGGCCGCTGAGTTTATCCACGGTCTTACCGCGCTCAATCTGGTCAGTGGCCTTAGTGACGGTCGCTTTGACCCCGATGGCCCGATGACGCGCGCCCAGTTTGCCACCCTGATTACGAATGCGTTTGCCCCTGCGGCCATTCGACCCAGCATGCTCTTCATCGATGTACCGTCCGATTTTTGGGCAGCGCCAGCTATCCAAACGACCTATCGGGGCGGATTCATGGGGGGCTTTCCTGACCGCACGTTTGCCCCACAAAATCCACTCCTACGAGTGCAAATTTGGGTCGCCCTTGTCAACGGTTTATATGGCCCTGAAACGATCGCCCCAACCGCCGCCATGATGCAATTCCCAGATAGCGATCAAGTGCCCCAATATGCTCGCTCACAAACGGCGATCGCTTTGAGCAAGCAGTTCATCACGGCTGCTCCAAACGATCCACGCCTGCGGCCTAACCAAGTCGCCACACGAGCTGAGACTTGCGTCGCCATTTATCAAGCCTTAGTCGATCAGCAACGGGTGCCGCCGATCGCGTCGAGCTATCTGTTGGCGCTACCCTCAAGTCGGGCTTAGCCCATGGCGTTGAGGCAAACCCAAGCACCAGCCGTGGCGAAGGCAAGAATACCGACGCCCACCGCCCAGATCGGCATTTTATGTTCTACCGCTGGGGGATGCGATCGCCGCCGCAAAACGCTGTAGATATCGGGTGCGCCCAATAAGAAGAAAATGACGGCAACACCACTGGCGTTTTCTTTTTCATCTTCTTGATTGAGGTAAAGCTGATGTGTAGTCATGGCCCGTATTCCTCAGTGAGTATCGACAAAGCTTGGCTAGATTAGGTCACCGAGTCCAGCCTCAAACCCCTTTTCAATGCCCCACGATTCTTTCAAAATCTCGCGAAACGCGGTGGATTGATACAGCATGGCCTCACGCAGTTGCACGAGGAGGGCTTGAGCATCTTCACGAGACAGTTGCTGTACCTGCTGCTCAAAGACCTGAAGCTCAAACTGCTGCTCAAGGGGAAGCTCTTGCCGAAATTGCATGGTGCGACCTCTGTCGATGCTTTACAAACATTAACTTAACATTTGTTCATTAAGATTGACAAAGTTGCTTTCCTCCTCTTCTAGATCATACCTCTCCCCAGCCTTTGTGCATCCGTCGCATTACCGGGCTGTAAGCTTTGAAATATGCCACCGAACCAACCTGCCGCAGGGCTGACTTGAGGGGCGTGTCGGCCCCCATGCAGCGCTGACACACGGGATGGTTGACCTGTAGGCGCTCAAAGCCTTGCCGGAGCTGGCACGCCGGGCGATCAGTCAGAATGTCGGCCAGTGGCTGCTCGGTCACGCGCCCGAGGGGAATCTGTCCCTCAAAGTCTTTGCAGCAGGGCACCACTGTGCCGTCATACAGCACGCCGGCTTGTTGACTGGCCCCATTGCAGTAGCCCCATTGTGCGGGCGTCACGGTTCCCGCTTCCACATTGCCCCAACTGTCGAGGGGGAAGGTCTCTAGCACCAGTTTTGGATGGAGAGGAATCAACTGCCAGCGTCCCGTGCGTAACCGCTGGAGGTGGCGATGAATAGCGTCCCAATCGACCTCGCTTGCGGGCAGAGCGCTGAGCAACCGTTCGGCCCAGGTCATGAGCTCATCCACCATTTGGGTTTTGCCTGCCACAATATCCAGAGGTTTGTGGGGCACGAGGAAGGGATGCGGCGTGGTGTCTAAAAATTTGATGTGGACGCGGGTCGGCGAGGTGGTAGATCGCAAATTGGCCTGCACGTAATTGACGATGCCTTCAAAATAAGCGTCTGACGCGAGTCGCGGTGGAGCCCCCCGCAGTTGAAAAGTGTGGGGGTCAGGTGTTTGCAGGGAAATGGTGACTTTGGGCACCCGCGATCGCACCAGCTGCTCAATCTGCTCGGGAAACAGATGGAAAGTGCTGCCATTGGTCGTTAGATGCAGTTGAAGCGATTTCGTCACCGCACTGTGAATGCCCTCAAAAATGTGGGGATAGATGAAAGGTTCCCCCATTAAATGAAAGGTGATGATGCGGGCGAGTTGCTGCTCGGCGACCTCCGTTAGCACCTTTTCCAACAGCTCAAAAGACATATGGCCTCGCCGCCTCGCCATGATGGCGTCGGGGCAAAACTCACATTTGAAGTTGCACACGTTCGTGACTTCAATATGCAGGCGATCAAGTTGACGCATAAATTGGCTTCTACCAGTGACAGCTGTTGCCCGACTCTTTCGCGATCGCGGGCATCCCGACGTGGCAATTCTAGGCGACGAGTCCTGATCCCCCAACCTTTTGCCCTGCGACTACCGAACGCAAAGGGCAATTCCCAAACTCAGTATGCCGTCATCCAAAACAGTCAGGAGCTTGGGATGACCGGAACAAAATAACGTTCAGGACTGGTGAAATAAACAGTAGCCTTAAGGGAGAGAGGGGCCGCAGGCGATGAGGTTGTCCAATCGTGACAACTGCCGACGGGTCATCTCAATCAGGATTTACAGCACAGGCAGGTTAGTCATGGATGCGTCCAATTCACCCAATAAGTCGGGCTGGGTATTAGCCGTTGCTACCCCCATTGCCATCATCGGCACCCTCGCCATCAACACCCTGTCGAACTTTTACCCGCCGGGTGGGCAAAATGTCGGCGAAATCGCCAACACGACCTTGTCAGGCGTGCTGATCACCCCCGCTAACTACGCCTTTGCCATTTGGGGGGTGATTTATCTCGGGTTGATTGCCTATGGGGTTTATCAGATCAAACCGGCACGGCAGGGTGATCCGATTATTCGCCCGGTGGATTGGCTGCTGATTATCGCTTGCGTGGCGCAAATCATCTGGATCTTTCTGTTCACGCTGCAATATTTCACCTGGTCCATTTTGGCGATGTTGGGCATTTTGCTGCCGCTGATGGGGGCCTACGGCGTGCTGCGGATGGATCGGGTCGATCGCAAGCGGCGCTGGTTTGCCGTCTATCCTTTCAGCACTTACCTGGCGTGGATCTCGGTAGCGACGATTATCAATGTGGCCTCAGCGCTGTATGACGCGGGCTGGCAGGGTGGCGGCCTCAGCGGTGAATTGTGGACGGTAATTATGATTTTGGTGAGCGCGGTAATCGGCCTTATCGTCATCTTTACCCAGCAAGATATTCCCTTCATGCTGGTGTATGTGTGGGCGTATATCGCGATCGCGGCCCGCCACACCGACACCCCCGCCATTTCATCAATGGCTTATTTAGCGACCTTTATCTTAGTGGCGACACTGATTTTGGTGCGCCTGCGATTGCCGCGTCGCCTCAAAACAGACTGAGTTGCGCATCGGGCGGTTTCACCGAGTCCCAAGGCAGCGTGGGCAGGTCAGGATACGCCCCTTTGAGCGTTTCGTAAAAGTAGCGGGCAAGGGCGGGCGATCGCGCTTCATCAGGACAGTGAATGAACAGATAGACCGTTTGGCCCTGGCGCAACCATTCCACCAGGCGCGGCACCCACTGCAAAATGTAGGGTTCGTTGAAATTTAAATCAGGATGGCTGATGTAGCGCACGAGGGTGAAATCGGCGGTGGTAATGTGCTGTAGCGGCACTTTGGGTTTGCGCCGTTCTGAAGTCAACTGCGGATCGGGCAGGCCATCTTCCTGGCCGTCGTACATGGTGCGCGTGTCGAGCAGCACGCGCCCAACTCCCAGCTGCCGCAGCGTATCGTTCAGCCGATGAGCGTGCAGCTTTTCGAACCAGGCCAAATGACGCACTTCTACCGAAATCGGCGCAACCTCGCGGGGCCACGCGGTCAAAAAGTCCCGCAGATCAGTGAAGCGATCCGGACCATAGCTCGGCGGCAATTGCAAAAACATCGGACCGAGGCGCGGCCCCAACCGCTGCAAGGTTTGGAGAAATGCCAGCGTCTGCTCAAAATGGGGCATCAACGCGCCACTGTGGGAATAGAGGCGGGGAATTTTGGGACAAAAGCGGAAGGTGTCTGGCGTTTGGTCAGCCCAGCGATCAACGGTAGCGGCGTCGGGAATGGAGTAAAACGTGGTGTTGCCTTCGACGGTGGTGAAGCGATCGCCATACAGCCGCAAAAAGTCCCCGGATTTGGCTCCAGCGGGATAAAAGTCGCCCACCCATGCTTTAAACGCCCACACGGCGCAACCGAGATAAAACACCCTATCCTCCGCACCACCGACCCAAGAGGCTGACTGATCGAATCTCCTCGGTAGCGTAACGAATCTTGGGTATGGAGTCACGCCGCCGGGCCAGTCAACAGCATGAGCGATCGCTGCTCGCCCGTAAAGCAATGCCGTGGCGATCGCTTCTTAACGGCGATCGCCACGGCATAACCAGTTCATTACTAAGGAATTGGAATTAAATTAAGTGTGAACAGCCGTCTCGGCTGTTCAAGAGCAGGCAAGATGCCTGCCCGACAAAACTTGGATTTTATAAAATCCTGATTCCTTAGGGCATTNNNAGTGTGAACAGCCGTCTCGGCTGTTCAAGAGCAGGCAAGATGCCTGCCCGACAAAACTTGGATTTTATAAAATCCTGATTCCTAAGTCAGACTTTAGACTGCTTGAGCAGGCTGCTGATTGACCGGAGCCGCGCTTGCAGCCGAGGCTTCGGCTTCGGAGTCAACGGTGACAAACTCGATGTGGTTCACCAAGGTCGTGACAAACGCAAACAGAAGAAACGGCAAGGACAACACCAGCACCAAGCCCACTGAGACTAGCGCATAGAGCGGTTGACGCGCACCCATGAGCCCCATAGCTGCCGCCAGACTAATGAGCAACACCACCAACCAGGCAATCACTTGCCCGTAAATGTCGCCAAAGGTCAGGGTGCACTTAAAGCGATATCGTTGTAACTTGTCCATAATTTCTCTGAGAGATAGCGAAGTTACTTAACAGGATATCGGCCCCCTTTTGGAATGCAGTATTTCTCAATATTTTTGAAAATAACGCAGCAAACAGTTACATCTATTGACGCTATTTTGCAGCGAGGACTCTGTGGCTAAATCGGTGAACCGAGATCGCCGCCCCCGCCAACGGCGCTCAACCGACCGGTCCCCCGGGGGAGCGTATCAATATTTGATTTTCTACAAGCCCTACGATGTATTGAGCCAATTTACCGATAGCGACGGCGATCGCGCCACGCTCAAAGACTTCATTCCCGTAAGCGATGTGTACCCGGTTGGGCGGTTAGATCGTGATAGCGAAGGGCTCTTGCTGCTGACGAATCATGGTCAGTTGCAACATCGCTTGAGTACACCCAAGTATGGTCATCCGCGCACGTACTGGGTGCAGGTGGAGCGTATTCCGGATGAAGCGGCGATCGCGCAACTGTGTCAGGGGGTGATGATTCAAGGTCAGCGCACCCGTCCAGCCCAAGTTCGATTGTTGCCTGAAGCGCCGTCACTGCCGCCGCGCGAGCCGCCTATTCGTTACCGTAAATCGGTGCCCACCGCATGGCTTGAGATGACCCTCACCGAAGGCCGCAATCGCCAGGTGCGCCGCATGACCGCCGCCGTGGCCCATCCCACTCTGCGGCTGGTGCGATGGGCCATCGGTAGCCAGACCCTGGCTGGACTCACCCCGGGGGATTGGCGATCGCTGACTCCGGCCGAAGTGCAACAGCTCTTAGCCGAAAATGCCCTGGCGACGAATTAAGCCCAGATAACTGGCTCCATTCCTTCAGCCGGATTTCCGGAAGGGCGATCGCCTCATTTGAACAGGTTGAATATAAAACGATTCAGTTTTTGCGCTCTGGTCGGGCATTCTAAGGACACGGGACGGCTGAATTTGTGTGAATCCACTCATTTAGAATTCTTCCGGTAAGCTAGGGTGATACAGCTTTGCCCAATGCTTCGCCACATAGCAGTTTAGGTCGCTGGCCATGTTTGTCTGTCCGCACTGCCAATCTGAGAATCCCCTTCAAAATCGGTTTTGCCAGCAATGCGGCAAAGCGCTCAGGGAGTTGCAGGCCATTGTCATGCCCATTGCCCCGCCTCGCGAGACGGCCCCTTCAGAAGCCGTCTCCACTCACTCCAAAACGGCGGTTTCGCCATCAGCGACGGCTGTCGCAACGGTTGCCACACTCTTCACACCCCAAAATCGCCTCAAAGACCAAGAGCGCTATCAGCTCAGACAACCAACCGATGCCGATAAACCGCTCAACGCTGACGTCACTATTTTGAGCATTTTGGACTGTGAGCCAGCCGCCGATTCACCGCTGGTAGAGTTTTTAGAAAATGCTCCCGATGATCTCGATCAGGCTGCGATCGATGAGCTGATTCCACCTCTGGCCTTTCCCTATTGGGAGCTGCAAGAGTCGCTGTATCCCGTCGTGCCAGAACTGCAAGCAGCCTGGCAAATTGAGAACTACGCCATCACCGTGATCGAAGATCGCACCAGTTGGCGCACCTTAACAGATCTCGCCAGTGCGGGGGTGGTGGAACCCTTAGAGCTGGTGCACTGGTTGTATGAAATCATCGCGTTGTGGATGACCCTGTCGCCCTTTGCCGCGGAAACCAGTGTTTTGGCACCAGACAATCTGCGGGTGGATGATGACCAAGTCGTGTGCCTCCAGCGGTTGATTTTCAACCCTGACGAGACGCCCCCTTCCCTAGAGACGCTGGGGCAATTGTGGCAAACCTGGCTAACACAATCGTCGTTACCGCAGCTCGAGCCGTTAGAGGATCTCGTGACGGATTTGGTGGCGGGTCTGTTAGATGACCCCACAACCGTCCAAACTCGTCTTATCGAAATTGCCGATCGCTTATCAGAGCCGACCTCAGCAGCGGAGCCAGCTGTGGAAACCGCGCCCTCGACAACGACGACCTTGCCGCTAGCGGCGACTGATACCCCTGGGGAAACGGTGGCGGCATTATCGATAGAAGAGATTGCCGCTGAGGCCAAGGCCTCAGCAGCCGACTCGCCCCTGCTATTGGTCGAAGACCTCTTGTTGGGAGCGGAGTTGGACGATGCGGCAAACAGCTCACCGGAAGCCGAGTCGGCGAGCGAAGAGGGTGGACTGGGCGATTTGCCAACCATGGCCCTGCCGATGAAGCTGCATCGGCTAGATGACGCTGGACGCACCCACGTTGGGCGGCAACGCGCCCACAACGAAGATTCCTTTTTTGCTCATACCCAGGTTCAACGGCTCAACAGTCCAGCGGGAGCACAGGTCACCGCGCGCGGGTTATATATTTTGTGCGACGGCATGGGGGGACACTCCGGGGGCGAAGTCGCCAGCCAACTCGCGGTTGATTCCCTAAAAGAGTACTTTGCAGAGCATTGGCAAGCTGATTTGCCCGATGAAGAAGTGATTAGAACGGGCATTTTGAACGCGAACCAAGCCATTTTTGACCAGAATGAATCGGAAGAACGAGCGGGAAATGCTCGCATGGGCACCACTTTGGTCATGGTGTTGGTCAATGATCATCAAGTCGCGGTTGCCCATGTGGGAGATAGTCGCCTGTATGGGCTCACCCGCCAAGAGTTAACGCAAATTACCGTCGATCACGAAGTGGGTCAGCGAGAAATCAACCGTGGGGTCGAACCCGCGATCGCCTATGCGCGCCCGGATGCGTACCAACTCACTCAGGCCCTCGGCCCCCGCAGCAATCAAGAAATTGCGCCCACCATTACGTATTTGACGATTAGCCAAGATACGCTGTTTGTCTTGTGTTCAGACGGCCTTAGCGATAACGAACTGCTGGAAAACCATGTCGAGTCCCATCTCAAGCCGCTGATGCGCACCAAAGTGGATTTAGACGACGGGGTAGCAGATCTAATTGATCTGGCGAACGAACATAACGGCCATGACAACATAACGGCCATCGTGGTGCGCCTAAAGCTACGCCCCAATCTCAATGCTATAGCTGACTCGGAATAAAGCAGGGCTGGAAAAGAGCGACGCTGCTTACCCCAAGCCCGTAGAGGTTTCGAGCCACTAGCGCTCCAGGACGGCCAAGATGGCCATCCAACAAGAGTGCTCACTGCGGTGGCGATATCAGCGCTATTTCGCCAGGGGCTGAGAGGGAGCGGCTGACTTGGGGGATGCCAGTCGCGGCGCGATCGCCTGGAAAGTCAAAGATCCGGCAATCATCGCGACTAGAAAAATAAAGGGATTGGCAATGCCCAGCACCGTCGCCGTAATCGCTGGCCCAGGACAATAGCCTGCAATCCCCCAGCCGATGCCAAACAGGCCCGCCCCGACCAGCAATAGGCGATCGATATCGTTGCGGGTCGGCAAATAAAACTTGCTGCTAAAAATTGGATGGGGTCGCCGCAAGATAAAGCGAAAGCTAATCAGCGTGACCAGCACAGCACCGCCCATCACAAAAGCCAGGGTCGGGTCCCAATTGCCCGCAATGTCCAAAAATCCGAGCACCCGTTCGCGATCGATCATCTGGGAAATGCCGAGGCCCAGGCCAAACAATAAGCCGGCAATGAGGGCTAAACCTTTTTCTCGCATGGTGATTGGCTCCTGAAATGAGTGGATTGAGTGAAGTCAGTGAGAGATGTGAGCAGCGATCGCACTAAAGACCGATAACGTGACGGGTGATAAAGACGGTGATCGCCGCTGTGACCATAAACGTGATGACGGCCGCCAGAGATCGCCCCGACAGGCGTCCTAACCCACAGACGCCATGACCACTGGTGCAGCCATTGCCCATGCGAGTACCAAACCCGACGATAAAGCCGCCAATCACCATCGCCCAAGGCGCAAAGGTAGACGTCGGGGTCGGCTGTGGGGCCAAGACGTATTCATACAAAGCGCCACCCCCCAACATGCCACCCAAAAACCACCAGCGCCACTGTTCAGCCCGAGCAAAGGTCAGTGCCCCATTGACCATGCCGCTAATGCCCGCAATGCGACCGTTAAAGGCCAGTAAGACAGTGGCGCTGATGCCAATTAAGATGCCGCCCACCAGTCCTGCAATCCAGCTTGCTTCCATGACATCATCCATCCAATAAACGCTTTACAACTATACAGTAATACCTTGCTGATGGAGATCGCGTTTAAGTGCGGATCCCCGCTCTCCATCTGGCCATGGCTGACGGTATCAGTCAGTTGTTTTGTGAGATTTCGTCTTATTTTTGGTTGCCACCAGCGGCAAGCCGCCATGATAGGGAACGGTAGCGTACTGTTACAGACCACATTTTCATGACCCAGGCCAATTTTATTCGTCCTCATCGCTGGTGGGAAACTGGCGTCATCTATCAGATCTATCCGTTGACGTTTGCCGACGGTGACGGGGATGGCACGGGAGATTTACGCGGCATCATTCAGCGCCTGGACTACCTGAATGACGGCGACCCCAAAAGTCGCTCAGCCTTGGGGGTCGACGCCATCTGGTTATCGCCCATCAACAAATCGCCCATGATCGACAATGGCTATGACATTGTTGATTATCAAGATATTTGTCCCACCTTTGGCACGCTAGCAGACTTTGATGAGTTGCTCGCCAAAGCCCACGATCGCGGCATCAAAATCATTCTCGATCTCGTGGTCAACCACACCTCGAATCAGCATCCCTGGTTTGTGGAATCTTGCGGTGGTCAAGATAATCCCAAGGCTGACTGGTATCTGTGGCAGACGCCGTTTGAGGGCCGCGATCGCCCCAACAACTGGCAGTCTTACTTTGGGGGCAGCGGGTGGACCTACTGCGAGCAGCGCGAGCAGTTTTACTTTCATACCTTCAATTCCAACCAGCCCGATCTCAATTGGCAGAATCCCGACGTCCGCACGGCTGTTTACAACATTGTGCGGTTTTGGCTCGATCGCGGTGTGGATGGGTTTCGTCTCGATGCGTCTAGCGTTTACAGCAAAGATCCCTACTTTCGCGACAATCCCCTCAAATACGGTGCCACGGACAAAAACGATTACAACAACTACCATCACCTCTACGACAAAAATCTGCCGGATAATCACCAAATCATCCGCGAGCTCCGCGCCATTTTGGAAACCTACGACAATCGCGTCCTGATTGGCGAAACCTTTATCGACAACCGTCTTTACGATTCCGTGATTTTCCATGGCGTCCATAATGACGAATTGCACCTGCCCATTACCTTCGAGTTTCCTTTTAGTCCCTGGTATCCCGGCTATTTGCAACGGGAAATTGAGAAACAAGAAAAGGTCACTTCGCCTGATGCCTGGCCCTGCTATTTCTTGGATAACCACGACATTCCCCGGCATTTGTCGCGCTGGGTAGAGTGCAGCCTCTGTGTCGATTCTCAAGCGATCGCCAAGGCCGCCGCGACCTTGCTGCTGACCATTCGGGGCACGCCGCTGCTCTACTACGGCCAAGAGTTGGGCATGGTGGACAATACGGACATTCCTGAAGAGCGGCTGCAAGACCATGCGGTGATCAAAAGCGAGACGGGTGAGACGCCGCCGCCCCGCGACGGGGCTCGCACCCCCATGCAGTGGGATGACTCACCCCAGGCTGGGTTTAGCTTTGGTAAAAGCGTTGAACCCTGGCTGCCGGTGCACGCCAACTATCCCGAAGTGAATGTGCAGACCGAACTGGCTGACCCAGATTCCATCCTGAATTTTTATCGACGCCTGCTGCAAGTGCGGCAACACAGTTCGGCTCTACAAGCTGGCCGCTGGCGTCCCCTGATTCACTATCCCCACGAGCATCTGGCTTACCTGCGAGAAGCGGAGACTGAAACGGTGCTAGTGGCCATCAACTTTGCCTATGAGCAGCCGTTTACCCTCGACGCGCCCCTCAATCGCGCTGGCTGGCATGTCTTGATGTCTACCGACTATGAAACTGGCAAAGTCATGGCACTGCCTGAGCACCTGCAAGCCTTTGAAGTCAGTCTCTGGCAACAGCATCACGAATGAGCCTCTGACGTCCACCGATGCCGCATGAGTGCAGCATAGAACGGCGATCGCACCCGGCTCTCTAACGGGGCGGGACGGGCGATCGCTTAAGCATTGGCAGCAATATCGGGACCCTTGCCCTGCAATTGGGCCAAACCACCAAAGCCATAGAGCCAGGACACAACGACCAACCAATGCACCACCGTCACGGCCAACATGGACCCGGTCAGACCGTAGAGAGTGGTTAACACCAGCCCGATCCAACTGGCGAGTAGCAAAAAGCGGCGATCGTGCAAAACCCCACTAGCCTTTGGCCGTAGCCAACTAAAGCCAACGTGATACAGCACAAATAGTCCAAGACTGAGGGCCGCCCAAGCCAGCCAGCGCAGCGTCGGCACCCCTTCAGTCGGATGGGGCAATAGGCTCACCCGGAAGATGATTTCTTCCAGCAGGGCAGGCACAAAAAACAGTTTGACCAAATTGAGCACTGCTTTGAGCGGATTATCCACACGGAACTGCGGGCGCAGCAGGCCACTCTGGCGGCCGTAGCTGAGGGTGACGGCAGCGATCGCTGCGAGCGCCAGCAGGGTATAGCCCACCAAAGCACCGGAAATGGGCACGGCAAAGCTGCGGGCCAGGCGCAACGCCACCCGTGACACCCCCGGAATCAAGCCAAACAACGCAGTGGGAGGAATCGGGGCGATCGTCGGGTCATAGCCCCCCACTTGATTGGGCCGCAAGAACCAGAGATCGGCCCCATTTTTGAGAAAAATGAAGGCGATGTCATCTTGCCCCCAACGCGGCATCATCGAGCGCCAGCTAAAGATGCCCGCCAGCAAGCCGCTGCGAGTCGCCAATTCGTTGCCCCGCGCGTTGACCCCTGCCAGGGTCTCGGCATTGCTTTGCCAGTCGGGCCGCACCACTCCGTAGGGTGCCAGTGATTGGCGCAGATCGGTGGCTAAAGCCGCAAACTGTTCAATTTTTTGCACATCGGGGTCGTTGGGGTTGGCCTCGATGTACGCCTGAATATTGGGATCTTGTTGCGCTTGTAAGCGAATCTGCTCGATCGCAATAAACAACGCCTGGTTCGAGTCCTGAACGCAAGACGTCGCCGGAGAAATGGCTGTCACCCCAGCACCATCGCCTGTGCGATAGCGGGCCGCAATAATTTGCGCCTGAATCAGCAATTCCCGAAACAACGAGAGGGTAGTGTCGCCCAGCTGCAAATCTTCGATGAAATAGTCGAGCTTGACCACAATGTCAGACAGGGGGCGCTGCCCCAGCCAACCGCGCTGCATATCACCCGTATACGACGCCCAATCGTGGGTGCCCGCGATAATCGCGCCGCCATTGTGGGTATAGATTTGCTGGTAGTTAATTTGGAACTGCGGTTCCTGCGCAATCGGCTCTTCGACCACCTGCGCCAGCCCGTAGGCAAAGTGGCCTGTCACCGTGCCAGCGGGAGTGAATTCTTGATTTTCGCCGCCGATGCCCCCAAACAGGTGAATCAGCAGGGCATAGTCACCCACCTGCCAGGCGGCGATCGCCCCCTCAGCCGACTCCGCTGTGGGACTCACCAAGACCTTTTGGGCCAGCCCCTTACGCGCTGGCGTATCCCTCCAGTTCTGGCGATCTAAATAATTCCGTCCGGCTTTTTCGCCCAAGATGACTTCGTCGGGGTTGAGCTGCATCAGTTTACGCGGCTCCAGAGCCTGCACCGTAAACACGCCCGCCTCATCCCGTGAGCCATACACATACCAACCCTCGCTCCCCGCTGGCGAATCGGTCAGTTCGCGAATGGTGGAAAAGAAGCGATCGCCCTTCAGCATCGGCTGCTGGGGAATGCGAATCGTTTCCTCCGGTCCAGTAAACTCTTTGGTCGCCGAGTTAAAGTGGCGAACTTTGAAATATTCAGTCGGACAGGGAGATTCCCCCGGACACACTTCGGGCAGCGGCGCTTCTACACTCGCATCCGGTTCCAGCACTTGCACCAGTCCATATTCTCGCCCCGTCACCTGCACGGGCTCTAACCCCACCCGCACCACGGGTTGACCATTCTCCTCAGTTAAGACAGGGTCACCGACCAGCTTCACCGTGACATCGTCGTTGGGGCGTGCGCCCGCCAGCGATTGCAGTGGCCCCACGTTTTGCCGCCCATCCAACCGGATGGGCACGATGGTGCCTCCCTCCCAAAATTTGTAGGCGCGATCGGAAAACGTCACATCCCGCGTCACCGCCTCCACATAAGACTTGAGCAAGGGGGCATCCTTCCACGCAACCTTGACCGTTTGCCCCAGCAACTCTGGATTGGCAGGGGAATGCCACACTTCCAGCCACGCCCAATCACCCGGCTCAGCAGCATAGTCTTCGACGCTGGGCAACATCAGTCGTCCAACCCAGTTCCCCACAGGCCGATAGGTCGCCGATGACGGCAGCGCCGTGATGGGATAAGTCGTCACCTGGTTAAACGGAGCGGCCTGCGCCAACGCATAGTTTGACTCGGGCATATCGGCACGAGCCCCCGTCATGGACAGGGTGAGCGCCACGATCGCGCCCAGCAAGACCCACCGCGATCGCCGGATCAGTTGCCGCATAAAACCTGAAGCGCCCCAAAAATGTTGATGCATGGACCCAGTCTGAAATGGAACAGTATCGCGATCTCAGCCTCCGGGCAAATCATTGCTCAGAGCCCAGTGTTGGCATATTGTATCGGTCCGCTGGAACAAAACACCCTAAAGAAATCTAGCGATTCTTCCCCCATTGCGAGTTGACCGCGGGATTCGTCCAGGGGCGATCGCCCCTAATTTTGACTGCGCTTTACATCAAGAAACCCAACCCTAACGCCGTCCCAATGGTCCCCCCTCCCGTCCCCAAAAACCCTTCAACGGCGCTCTCCTGAGCAGTTATGGCCCACCGTGCTGGCCCAACCAAAAAGCGCAGAGCCCTTTGGACTCTGCGCTACGCCTTAAGCGTTCGAAATATTCAGATTGTTAAGCTGTTTGCCAAAGTTCTTGAACCCGACCCACAGGTAGCCAAGCAGCGATTTCTTGCACCCGCTCTTCCGACAGCTCATCCTTCGTCGCAGCGAAGACAGCACGGGTCACAGTTTCCCCATTCGACGTTTTAGGGACAGAGGCCTCGCGATCGACTCGCTTGAGAAACAGCTCTGAATCAATGCCGAAAGGTGCTTCACCTCGTAGCGGTGGCCGCAAGCGGCTCAGAAATCGCACGATGGGGTTGGTATCTTGCCACAGCTCAGCAACGTCGACATGGAGTGACTTGTCTTCCACACCTTGAGACGCCACATCATCTGATAACTCAGCGGCAATTTGGTCAGCCTGCTGGGTCGTCATCATATCTCGCATCACCCGAAAGACGACTTCCGTCACGTCTCTGGCATCATAAAGGTCGGACAAATTGCCCTTGTGCATGACTTTTTGCAAAAAGGACATTTCAGACTCAGGAATGGGCTCACGCTTATCTTCAGACAAGTTTTCCGGAGGGTTTTCCTTCATTTCGTTCAGCATTGCCTCACCCTTAGCAGTGAGCTTGGCTCGCTTCAGGGTAATCAAGTGCGGCAATGGCCCATCCTCGGCCCCTAGAGTGTTGGCAACGCGAACATTGACCTCGTCAGGGTTAACCAAATTGGGCACATCTTCTTGCTTAGCGTAAGCATTGCCGCTAAATTCGGCGTCAATGTATTGCTTTTGATTAAGATAATCGAGATGCCCCAGTAAGTCAGATTTGTCTAACTTAATGCCGATAAAATCATCAGCAGCCAAGTTGATTTCCTTGGTATCAACCTCAGCAGCATGATTTCCTTGCTGCGCTTGGTCAATTTGACTCAAAATTAAGTAAACAGCGTCGTCTCGAATGGTAATAGGCATAGAGTAATTATTTGAATTCAACAATCGGATTGAGTTTGAGCAGGCGATCGCTGCTACAAATCGATCCTTTATTCATGGCTCAACCACTGTTCAGTACTCGCTTGTCAAGCTGACAATCTGCAGCAGATGAGCGATTAAAGTTAAACCGTTAGAAGACTCGCATGAATAATAGTTTGTGTTGCGAACATCAACACAACTAAGAATAGGAATTTTCGGCGATCGCCGAAACCATCCGTCGGCAGAAATGTCCCACGCCCAAATACAACTTCTGGTGGAGCTCGAGTAAACCGCTGAGAAGATGACCTACCCAGTTGCCAATCTCGTTTTGTCAGCTACTTAACTCAGCCTTCAATCCACAAAAGTCACCCACAATTTGGGCCTCAGCCCTCGCCGCCCAATTGCAACAGCCATTAACGCAAATCTAAGACCAATCTTAAATTCCGTCTGGTTTTGGGCCTTCCATGCAAAAGCTGTAGGGTAAATCTAGTTACTTGTGAGTTTTTAAACCATCCAAAGATTATGTCAGCCAGCTATATCATGGCCCTGGATTTGGGCACGACCGGCAACCGCGCCATCATTTTTGACCAAACCGGGCAAGTCGTTGCCCAGTCGTACAAAGAACTGACGCAGTATTATCCCGAGCCGGGCTGGTTAGAGCATGATCCACGTGAAATTTGGGATGACATTCGCTGGGCGGCCAGAGGCGTTTTAGAAAAAGCCAAGGTTCCAGCGTCGGCGATCGCGGCCATCGGCTTGACTGTACAGCGTGAAACCTGCCTGCTGTGGGATAAGGAAACAGGCCGCCCTCACCACAATGCGATCGTTTGGCAAGATCGCCGCACCGCGCCCTTGTGTAATGAACTACGAGCCGCTGGCAAAGCCGACGAAATCTACGATCGCACCGGTCTCGTACTCGATGCTTATTTCTCCGCGACCAAATTGGCTTGGTTGCTTGACCACATCAAGCAATACACCGATCCGCCTCTATATATGGAAAAAACCCTGGCGGGAACCGTTGATACTTGGGTGCTGTGGAACATGACCGGCGGCAAGGTTCACGCCACCGACCACAGCAACGCCAGCCGCACCATGCTGCTCAATTTACAAGGACATGACTGGGATCCAAACCTGTTAGAAATGTTTGGCATTCCCCGCAGCATCATGCCGGAGGTCAAGCCCAGTTTAGGCTTGTTTGGCTACACCGATCCCGACTTTTTGGGAGTCGAGATTCCCATCATGTCGGTCTTTGGCGATCAGCAGGCAGCTCTGTTTGGCCACGGTTGCGACAGCCCCGGCGCGTTGAAATGTACCTACGGCACAGGCGCGTTTTTGGTGGCGCACACGGGCGACAAAATCCTGCGCACCAATCATGAGTTGCTCTCGACCATCGCCTGGTCAGTGGCGGGCGATGGCAAGCCCCAGGTCGGCTACGCCGTCGAAGGCGCAATGTTTACGGCTGGGGCCTGTATTCAATGGTTGCGCGACGGCATTCGGGTGATTAGCCACGCCGCCGACACCGAGCCATTGGCCAAGCGCATCGGCACCAATGGCGGGGTTTACTTCGTACCAGCCTTGAGTGGGTTAGGCGCGCCTCATTGGGATATGAGCGCCCGTGGCTCATTTATGGGCATCACGGGGGGCACCCGTCGCGAACACTTGATTCGGGCAGTCTTGGAAGCGATCGCCTACGAAGTCAAAGAAGTGGTGGATGCCGTCAACGCCGGAGCGGCCACACCGATCAAAGAACTCAAAGTGGACGGCGGCGCTTGCCAAAACGATTTTCTCATGCAGTTTCAGGCCGATGTCCTGGGCATTCCCATTGAGCGGCCCGCCATTCTCGACACGACCGCCCAGGGAGCCGCCTTTGCCGCCGGACTCGCCAGCGGCTACTGGAACGATTACCGCGCCCTCGTCGCCGCTCGCGGCATTGAGCGGGTGTTCGAGCCGAATGCTAACGCCTCGGCAGCTCGGGAAAACTACGCGATGTGGAAAAAAGCAGTTGAGCGCTCTAAAAATTGGTGCGAATGATTGCCCATTTGCTGCGCGGCGGCTTGCTGCCTACTCCGGTTCTCAATTGAGCACTGAAGTTGGGAACCGGGGTAGGCAACTCTCCCCGATGGGCACTTTGCCAAAGCGCAAGAACAGCATCGGATTCTTCCTTCACCCTCACTCAACGCAGCTGCCGCTCATCTGGGGATCGCTGCACGACAAAGACCGTACATTGAGCACTCAATCCTTGCAGCATGCTTTGAGGTAGCTCGACTAAGAAGGGCCACACATGGCTTAGCTGGGAAACTCAATGCCCTTCTTGCGTGCTGGCAATTCATCGGGAGCATTGACACTCTAAGTCGTGTACTCGCATCGGAGTCGGCTTTCCAGCACGCTCCACCACTTTAAAGATGCAGCGATCGCTTTCATCCACTAAGACGACGGACGGCAGTTAATGGCAGTGTAGTAAATGCTCATCATTTCAATTTCCTATTGTTCAACAAACGTTTAGGAATAATTTCGGTTAGCCCGCTTCAAGAAAGCCGAGAGGAATGAATTATTTGACTAGCCCCCACGCGGCGAAGGACTAGAAAACCTGTTTACAGGCTGGCCAGATTTATCGCCTCCCAGCAACGGAGCAGGGCCGCCTAAGCACGGCTTTGTTAATCACTCTCGACCCGCCTTGATTGTCAACGCCTGGCCCCAAAGCGGACTCTTGAGCGTTCAGACCTTTTGGTCGCGGCTACAAAAATCTGTACATTCTTTATTGTTTCTTATAATGTAGTACGAGGATCTTTGTATTTTTCAACAGTTCGAGTTAATCCTTTTCAAGCTGTAATGCAATACTCTTTAGTCAAAGAAAGTGGTTTGAATAATGCCCCGCATACTTGTTATTGACGACGATCCATCAATTTCTGAACTAGTCTCAGTCAACCTCGAGATGGCTGGCTATGATGTTAGCCAGGCGAGCGACGGCATTAAGGGCCAAGCTTTAGCTGTTCAGCTATTGCCTGACTTGATCATGCTCGACCTGATGTTGCCCAAGGTCGATGGTTTGACAGTCTGTCAGCGATTACGTCGTGATACTCGAACCGCCGAGATTCCAGTGTTGATGTTGACGGCGCTGGGCCAGACTCAAGATAAGGTTGACGGGTTCAACGCAGGGGCTGATGACTATCTCACCAAGCCGTTTGAGCTAGAGGAAATGCTCGCCCGGGTGCGCGCACTGCTGCGGCGAACTGATCGCATTCCCCAGGCAGCAAAGCATAGCGAAATTCTGAATTATGGCCCGTTGACCCTCATTCCCGAGCGGTTTGAAGCGCTATGGTTTGACAATACGGTGAAGCTGACTCACTTAGAGTTTGAGCTGCTGCATTGCCTGCTCCAACGGCATGGTCAGACGGTATCGCCGAGCGAGATTTTGAAAGAGGTGTGGGGCTACGATCCCAACGACGATATTGAGACGATTCGGGTGCATGTGCGGCATTTGCGCACGAAAATTGAGCCCGATCCCAGACATCCTAAGTACATCAAGACAGTCTACGGTGCGGGCTATTGCCTCGAGTTGCCGGGCGACTAGCGCCCCTAGTTCAAGGCTGTCTGTTGCCTGTTTCAGTCCCTTGACTCGATGTTCTGCCCTGTGCGGTGAAGCGAGATTAGGTCTAACGGCTGGTTCACTCGTAGGAGCACCAGTCGCTCCAGCCGCCAACATAAAGTCGAGGCATTGCCTGACCCATAACGGCTTGGGCTAAGAGATTGACACAGGCCGTGACGCCTGAGCCGCAGTAGTAAATTGACTGTTCGGCGGCTGGCAGCGGTTGCCAGAGTTGAGTGAGTTCTGCCGCAGATTTAAAGTAGCCCTGCTCATTCAAGTTGGTTTGCCAAAAGAAATTCAAAGCCTGAGGAACCGCCCCCGCAACGGGATCAATCGGTTCGTGTAAACCCTGATAGCGGTCTGGCGATCGCGCGTCGATTAGCGCTGTTTGTCTCTCCGTTTGTGCCGCAATCACTTTGCTGCGATCAACGACCCAATCAGTTTGTAAAGTCGGCGCAAATTTGCCCGGCGATCGCTCAGGAACCTCTGTCGTCAGGGGCAACTGCGCTGCCTGCCAAGCGGGCAAGCCACCGTCTAAGACCGCCACAGCATCATGGCCGAGATAACGCAGCAGCCACCACAAACGAGCGGCAAACGCGCCCTTCGTCGCATCGTAAGCAATCACAGAGGTAGCGGGCTGAGAAGCGATCCCCAAACGTTCGAGCTTGGCAACGAATTCGTCGATGTCAGGTAGCGGGTGGCGACCGCCATGTGGCTCGACTGGACTGGAAAGATCTTGGTTGAGATCCAGATAAGCCGCTCCGGGAATATGCCCTGCCAAATATTCGACCCGGCCCTGTTGGGGATCACCCAGCGCAAAGCGACAGTCCACCACGACAAGGTTCGGGTCGTTCAGATGGTCTGCTAGCCACTGAATATCCACCAAAGGCGTTGGCAAGGACAGACTGGATGCAGTCATGTAACCTCCTGAGTTGATGTGTCGAGGGGCGGTTCACCAGGGACGGTGTAAAAGGATAAACAGGTGCGGCCATAGCGCTTTTGGGTGCGGAGAGTGAGCGTAGGCAGTGCGATCGCCGTCCACTGGTCATCATGCTCAACAGCTAACTCACCATCGCTTGCGAGCAGGTGGTGTTGGGCGATCGCCATCAACACCGCATCATACAAACCCGCATCATAAGGGGGATCAAAGTAGATGTGATCAAACGTCTGCCCGGCAAGCTTGGGTAATTGGGTCAAGACATCGCCCCGCATGAGGGTGAACTGTTGGTCGGGGCGAGCCACTTGCTGCCAATTGTGTTGAATCGTGCGGCAGGCGATGCCAGCCTTTTCGATGCCGACGACGGTGGTGGCCCCTCGGCATAGAGCCTCGGCCCCCATACTCCCATTCCCCGCACACACATCTAGCCAGCGGCAGTGGCGGATAGACCCTTGCCAAATATTGAACAACGCCTCACGAACGCGCCCGGTCGTCGGTCGAGTCGCCAGACCGGGCACAGTCTTGAGCTGACGATTGCCATAAATTCGCAGAGGCATTAGCGACTCAAAGCCGGGGTCTGTTGTTGAATCACCGCCACAAAATTCGACAAAATTTGCAGTCCGACTGTAGACGACTTTTCCGGGTGAAACTGCACCGCCATCACGTTATCTTTGGCTACCGCTGCTGTCACCGTCTGGCTGCCGTGGGTCACTGTAGCGGCCGTCATCGTCGTATCCGCTGGTTCGGGATAAAACGAATGGACGAAATACACCCAGTCATCAGTGTTAACGTGCTGCCAAAGAGGGTGTTCCGGTTGGGTGAGGGTGAGTTGATTCCAGCCCATGTGGGGAATGGTGATGCCGGGCTCGCGCTGAAAGCGCCGAATCATGCCGGGAATGATGCCTAATCCGGGCTCTTGGCCTTCTTCGCTGCCGTCAAACAACACCTGCAACCCAACGCAAATGCCTAAAAAGGGTTTGCCAGTGGCGACAATATCGTGGATGGGGCCAATCAGGTCACGATCTTTAAGGTGCTGCATGGCGGGGTCAAAGGCTCCGACCCCTGGCAAAACAATGCCATCGGCACTTTGCCAGTCGGCGACGTTGTCGCTGACCACCGTTGTGGCCCCAGCTTTTTCTAACCCCTTGCAGGCGGAGTGAAGGTTGCCCATGTCATAGTCAATTACAGCGATACGAGTCATGGTTAGCCTCCTAAACTACGGCAGTCCACCCTCATCCTACACAGGGTCGTCACGCTCGGCTTGAGGATTTGTCAATGTTCCCCAACTCTTGTGCCCAATTTTATGCCTGAACTGACACACATGGGCTTGTATGTGTGGAGATAAGACTAGCCGCTATCAGCAATCTGCCGGCTGGGAATCAGGAATCGGTCACTACTTTGTGCGGCTTGGGTTTTAACTAATTGGCATACAGTAAATTTCATGACGTTGCTTATTACAACTTTTGCCCCTTGGAAGGCACATCAAACCACCAATTCTTCTGATGACCTGATTATGCTCGTTCGCGATCGCCTGCCCCGAGGCACTCGATTAGTGCGCAACTTGCCCGTGCATTTTCAATTGGCACCCACTCAAGTGTTGTCGGCGATCTATCAATATCGCCCGACGACCGTCATCTGCTGTGGCATGGCTGAGCAGCGATCGCGCCTCAATTTAGAACGGTATGCCCACCGCGCCGGGACTCGCCTGGAGACAGCCCTCGATTTGTCGTCATTAACCGCTGGGCTTAAGTGGAGCACCATCAGCCACGATGCTGGCACCTTTGTTTGCAATGCGCTTTACTACGATTTGTTAGATCACATTCGCCATAACAATTTGGCAGTGCAAGCTCTGTTCGTACATATCCCCCCCCTGACGGACTATAACCGACAGCCATTACGCCAAGATTTTGAGAGTGTGTTGTCGCGTTTGTCGTTCAAAACCTCGCTAGATCGACGATCCGCAGCATAGGACGTATCGGTAATATCCGGCCGAATCAATGATTCAGGTTCTCATGGTGAGCGATCGGTAAACTGTTGAAAGATGTAGCCAATCTAAGGCAGGTGCGGTGCCATCCCAAGTTGGGCTTATCGGTTCTCTTCATAGACCTGGTACCTGCCCTCAACCATGGATTCAGTGAACCAATCGCGAGAATGCACGCCATCTGCGTCTTGATCTGCGCTCAAGTCGCTAATTGTTGAGAAGGTTGAGTGAAAGACGATTCAATCACTGCGGTCTTTTTGGGTAACTGCGGAAAGCGTGGAAGCCTGAATGCCACGGCCTGCAGCACGACATAATCTGAATAACACGTCGCCATAAGCCCCATACCAAAACTCAAAAAGGCCCGCCTCAAATGTGAGACTGGCCTTTTCAAGTAAGTAGAGCTACGTACTCGGGACGCATTAGCTAAGGCTCGAAATCCGGCTCCCGCTTGGGTTAAATCACTATTGGCGCAGGCACGTTGCCTGACCTGGTGACAGGCGAGAAGACTATCCCAACCAACTTAATCTCATCCCTCTGGGTGAATTCAGCTATCGAACCGCCATGTTTTACGAGTAGCTCAGCGTTCATCCGAACATCAGAAATGCTGAGCTACTTACGAACCTGTAGTCTGAGCCGCCAACATTTCCTTCAGCTTCTCCAACTCACCCGCCCAACGAGGATCAGGCTGTGCCGCTTCTGCAGAACTGGTAGCGGGTTTACTACGTCCTTTGGCAGACGATTTGCGACGCCCAGAATCAGCATCGCCATCCTCTTTCTTAGAACGAGGCAGAGCCTTTTCAATTTTCAGCGTGTTTTCTTGAAGTGTGAAGTCACTGAACTTGCTCACCAACGCATCGGCTTGTTCGTCAGTTTTGACCGTCACAAAACCGAAACCTCGACACTTGCCCGTCTTGCGATCAGTGACCAATTTAACCGAGACGATTTCCTCTGAATGTTCGGCGAATACGGCTTCTAGCTGCTCGCGCTCAATATCTTTCGGCAAATTGCCGACATAGACTCTCACAGACATTGCGGATACCTCTTTTTCAACACACTATTTTCAACTGCCAAAACGAGTCAATTTCATGCTTAATTGGCAATCTTTGACTTGTAAAAGAACAACAATTTTATAAACGGCCAGCCTCGAAAAAAATTAGAATTCAGAAAAATTCCGATGAAATAAAGGAGGCTACAAAAACTGTTAAATCAAGGATTCAACAATTTCCGAAAAGCTACTTGCTGCCCTTGCAACCCCCACACAGCCTACAACAGGCGACTAAATTTGGGATGTACCGCTGAAGCCTTTGCATCCAACTGTCTGACATATGAGAGCCATCAATTAACTTAACATGGACGGCAGTCGGCCGCAGAAGTAATCTCCCAAATTTGTCCATAAATTTGAGTAATAAAAACCAGCTACCTGAATAAAGTAGCTGGTATGTCTTGCTGTGTTGAGAGTAGGAGAACCCATACCTAGCCCCCGAGTGGGTAAAGTGACTCGACTGTACTTGCATTGGTCAGTCACGGTTAGGTGCACTGGAACTCTGTTAAGAAAGGTAACACTTTGTTGAGGAGGCTGCAACATTTCGGCTGGTTTGATTGGTGGCTTAACCTCGTACAAGGATGAATAACCCAAATGCACAGCAGATAAGGCTTAGCGCCACTGACCAGAGAGGATGGCTGGCCTTAGTCACCAATTTGCCAGTTTGAAAAAATGCGTCGACGTCCATCCAGGCGATCGCCCCCCGCCGGTACCAGCCCTGAACTTCGAGCGATTGCCCCACCCAATCACTGGGGTGGCGAGGATGCATCAACAAATTGCCGGGGGGACCCAGGGGCGAGAAAAAGTGCAGCTTGAGCAAGGCAGTCGGTGTCGCCAACATCAAGTCTTGGCCGAGCCAGTTGGCAATGCCGGGACGGCCCAAAAGCTGGCCCGATATCCGCACGGGCTGGCTGAGGGTCGGCAACTGCAAGGGATCTTCATACAGGCTGGGCAAGGGCGGGTTAGTGAGGCGATTGCCTGCGGTGATATCGGGAAAGTAAGTATTGATGCGAATCATGATGCCCATCCCCAAACCCAGCAGCAAAATGCCCCAAAGGACACTGCGATCGCCGTATAGCCAACCGATTCTTCGGAGCCCCAGGGGTTCAAAAACGCCGCCTAAGAACCAGAGCAGCATGGCGACTGACAGGCCCAAAATCGGCCCCAGATAGGGACTAATTTGGGTGAGAAAAGCGCCCCATTGAGTTCTCGAACGGGAACTTGGAGATTTTTGGTTGGGATCTAATGTGGGTAGAGGTAAGGCGGGTTGCAGTTGCCAGCGTTGGGCATAGCTAGTCAATCGTCGAAGCCGAGCCCCCAGCCCTGGGTGACTGCTATTGATCGAGAGCCACTGTCGATAGGGGTTGTGAATTTCCCAGGCGATCGCGTTCAAAAAACTGGCATCCGGAAACAAGCTACCCAGGCCGATTGCGGCCTCATATCCCACAGGCGTGAGCAAATCGGTGCTTTCTACCAGCGGTGGGGTGTAGCCGGTTTGCACAATGGCGGCGGCAATGCCCACGTCGAGCTTGACCAGTGCTCGCATGAGCGCATTGGGGTTGCCCGTCCACACGACGGTTTGGCGATCGCTTAACATCACCCGCGATCGCGCCGCCAACACATTCACCTTGCGAAACAGCCAATACAGTCCGTAGCAAATTGCGGTGATCGTGGCGGCAGCAATTCGCAAAAAGCGATTTTTTTGTTGATTGGCCCATTGTGCCACTTGCCAGTAGCCCTGATGGCATAGCTGCAAAAGCACGGCCACCAGTGACATAAACGGCAACGTGCGGCTCATGACATGGGACATTTCGTAGCCAATCAGCGTAGCAATTTCGTCATCGGTCAGTTGTTTTAGCAATCCTCGGCTGATGACAATTCGGGTGTGGCGAGGCAGCCAACCATAGCTAAAAATTAGTGGCACTGAGGTCGGCAACTCTTGCAGGAGAGGCATCAGCCAGCCTTGTTTTTGACTGATGCGCCGCAGCAATTTGCACCCCTCAGGATGGGTCTTTTGCAGCTTTTGAATCGATAGGGGCTTGAGTCCGGTGGTGGTGCGCAGCAGCCAATCCAGCACCCACGGGGAGGCAAAAAACAGCGCGATTAAGATTGCGAGCGTGATGCCAGTGCAGTCGTAAAAACGCCATTGTAGGGAGAAATTGAGGACACGGCTAAATGGGGTTAGAAAGGTGGCAAGTACGGCGAGAGTAATCTGCATCAAGGCGCGACAAAGCCAAAATAGCGCGATCGCGCCAACAGCCTGACTGATCCAGGCTTGCCATAGCCATGCAGGTGGGGTGGGCAAGTTGCGCGGGCGATCGAGGCGATCGGTCGATTGAAATGCTAAGACGGCTGCTGGCTCGGTTGGGGGCAGCGGTTTACCCATCTCTGGAGTCGGCTCAGAGACTGGGCGGGAGGCTTCTGGCGGGGCGGTTTGGTTTAGCTCAGCGTAATGGAATAGTGACGGCGGCGGGGCGGCAGCCGCCGGGGTATCGGTCTCAGATTTCGCGGCCTTGGGCGGAGAAGAATCGGCAACTGGCGTCGAGGGCACGAAAGCCTCTGCCTCAGAACCCGGGGGGGAAGAACGCTCGGCCTGAGGGTCGATCAAACCCGGGGCATCCATTGCGGATCGCGGCAAGGCAGCCGTCGATTCGGCCTCCGGGTCGAGGGGGCGAAAGCCGCTCGGATCTGTGATTTCTGGTCGGGGGGTGGGCAGCGGTGCTGGCGATGGATACTCAGGGGTGGGGGGGCCATCTTTATCTAAAGGGCGAAAGCCGCTGAGGTCTGTGGCGGGGGGGGCATCGGTCCGAGTCCCCTCATCCGTCGCGGGTGTCAGGCTGGCGAGGGTGGCGCTGGCCCACTGCTGGATTTTGGGTTGGGGATGATTGATCAGCTTTTGACACAGCGGAATGGCGGCAGCCGCTTGTCCATCCGCTTTGAGGGCTTTGATCCAACCGATGTGAGCTTTGAGACGAATGGCAGCGGGGACGGTGCGATCGCGCGACAACTGAGCAAACTGCTCAATCGCGACAGAATAGTCAGCGGCTTTTAGGGCCGTTAAGCCCGTTTTCAAGATATGGTCGGGAGAGTCGCCTGGCATGGACGGGAGTTGATTGGCAGAATAAGGCACGTCTAACATGCCGTGGAACTCGGACGAATGCCCACCGAATCGGATTCACCCTCGTGTCCTCTGTCGATGTAATCACTCGCTCGCAGCCTGAACCTGATGGAGTTGCGGCTATATTGGCACGATATGCCGCGATCGTCGACGATTTTCAAAGTTTGTTGGCAATTAGCCAAACCCCGCTGCCGGTTTCCTTTTGGCATAATCCGCTGAAAGGTGACGCGATCGCTTTGCCGGATGTTCTGACCCAGCAGGGTGTCGCGCTGGAACCCATCCCGTGGTGGCCGGGGGCGTGGCGATCGCCTCACTGGCCGTCCCCTGGTAATACCGTGCCTTTTGCGGCGGGGTGGTATTACGTGCAAGAAGAAATTGCCATGGCGGCGGTGGCGGCCCTCGATCCGCAGCCGGGAGAGGTCATTCTGGATTTGTGTGCCGCGCCGGGGGGCAAAACGGCCCAAATCGCTCTGCGAAATCCGACGGGCACCGTGATCGCCAATGAATTGCACGCCGCCCGAATGCCCAGTCTCACGGCGACGATTAATCGCTTGGGCTTAACTCAGGTCATCACGATGCAGGAAGACGGGCGATCGCTGCCCTTGCCCAATTTCTCTTTCGACCGGGTGCTGGTGGATGCGCCGTGTTCCGGTGAGGGGAATCTCCGGCGTCGAAAGCGACAGCAACCCTGGCAGCCCGACCACGGTTTGCGCATGGCGGCGGCGCAACAAAAGCTCTTGAGCCGGGCGTTGGATTTGGTGAAACCGGGAGGCACGGTGGTTTACAGCACCTGCACCTTTGCCCCGGAGGAAAATGAAGCGGTGTTGGATGCGGTGCTGGGCGATCGCGCCGAGGTTGTCCCGTTCGCCATTCCGAGGCTGCGGTATCAGCCGGGTCTCACCCAGTGGCAGGGGGAAACCTATCGCGCCGACATTGCCCACGCGCAGCGCTATTTTCCCCATTTGAACAACACAGGGGGCTTTTTTGTCGCCCGGTTGCAGCGCACTGCCGCTCCGGCTCTCACGACTGAACCTCTCGAATCCTCGAAAGGCATATCGAGCCCGCCTAACGCATCCGGGCTAGCGATTGCAGAGTCGCCGTTGGGGCCAATCTGCGATCGCTTCGGCATTCCGCCCGCCGCCTTTGACACCTATGACTGTTGGGCCACTGGAAAGCGGCGCTATTGGCTGCGCGATCGCACCAGTCAGCTACCCGATGAACTGTCGCCACAAACCCTGGGCCTCTCGTGCGCGACGCAGACCAATTTGGGATTGAAACCCTCCACCGCCTTTTTGCAGCGCTTTGGCCAACTGGCCCAGCAAAACGTCATCCATTTGCCCGACTGGGAGGCAGTCGCTGAATTTCTGCGCGGCGGCTCGCAACCGCTATCTGCCAATGTGCAGCCGGGCTATGTGCATGTGCGATTTCAGGCGTTTGAGCTGGGCTGCGGCTACTATCGCGGGGGTTACCTGGAGTCGCAGATTCCCAAAATTTTGCGGCGCGAACTGGCCGGAATTGGCGGCAACTGACGATGTAGCTGGATGGCCGCGAGGCCGCAACCGGACGCCGCGATCGCCGATTAGAATACAACTACTCCTATGGCTGTCTCGGAGGCTTTTATGGTCAATCAGCTTTCCCTCCAGGAACAAGATGAAGCCGTTTTTCCCGATGCCGAACAACTGATCACCGAGGACGATACACCGGTGGATAATTTTGCGTCTGAAAAACAGCAGCGACTCCTCACCTCTGCGCTGTTCAGCAGTTTGAAGGATCACCAGCCATTCATTGCAGCGGCTAATGTGGGCATTTATCACACCTTTCCCGGTACGGCGATCGTGCCGGATGTCTTTGTCAGTTTCGGCGTCGCCGTCCCTAAGGATTGGTGGGAAAAGCAAAACCGCTGTTATCTGGTGTGGAAATTTGGCAAACCGCCGGAAATCGCGATCGAGGTCGTTTCCAACAAAGTGGGCAAAGAGCTGACGGATAAACTGGCCATTTATGAACGGATGCGGGTCAGCTATTACGCGGTTTATGATCCCAATCGTCAACTCGGGGATGCCCCCCTGCGTCTGTTTGAACTTCAGGGGATGCAATATCGAGAAATGCCTGAACCCTGGATGGAGCAGGTCAGTCTGGGGCTGATGCTGTGGGAGGGCGATTTTGAAGGGAGTCCTAATACCTGGCTCCGCTGGCAAGATGGTGAAGGCAATTTGCTGCTGACAGGTGATGAACAGGCCGAGCAGGAGCGAGATCGCGCGGCCCAAGCCCAAGCCGACCTTGAACGCGAACGCGAACGCGCCGATCGCTTAGCCGCCTACTTGCGATCGCAGGGCATCGATCCGGATCAGTTACCTCAGTAACGGTTCCCCGACCGACACAGATTTTGCTCGCCCAGGCTTTTACAATAGATGCCTGTACTTTGAAGGCGATCGCACCGGAAATCTGTGGCTGACCAATCTCCTCTGCTGATGCTCGTTGATGGGCACTCCCTGGCTTTTCGCTCTTACTACGCCCACACCAAAGGGCCAGAGGGCGGTTTGCGCACCTCCACGGGCATTCCCACCAGCGTTTGCTACGGCTTTCTCAAGTCGCTGCTCGATACGGTGGAATCAGAGCGCCCCCAGTACGCGGCTGTGGCCTTCGACCTGGATCAGCCCACCTTTCGCCACGAGATGGCTGACGACTACAAAGAAGGTCGCCCCGAAGCGCCGGAAGATTTTGTTGAGGACGTGAAGAACCTGCAAGATCTCCTGCAAACCCTCGGGTTTTGCGTCGTCACTGCCCCCGGCTTTGAGGCCGACGACGTGATCGGCACCCTCTCCACCCTGGGGAAAACCGAAGGCTACCGGGTTAAGATTCTCAGCGGCGATCAGGATCTCTTTCAGCTCATCGACGAAGAGCAAGCCCTGGTGTCAGTGCTGTATCTCAGCAGCATTTTTGCCAAAGGACCAGGGAAAGGCGGCCCCAAGGAATTTCAGGCGCAGGAGGTCAAGGACAAGCTCGATATCCTACCCTCCCAAGTGGTGGACTACAAAGCCCTCTGCGGCGACACCTCCGACAACATCCCCGGTGTGAAAGGGATTGGCGCGAAAACCGCCGCCAAGTTGCTAAACCAGTACGGCACTCTAGATGCCGTCTACGCCGACCTCGACAACATCAAAGGCGCGACGCAGAAAAAGCTGCGGGAAGGTCAAGACAGCGCCTATCACTCCCAAAAAATGGCCCGCATCGTCACCGATGTCGATTTAGACGCCCATCTCGAAACCTGCAAGCTAGACGGCTTTGACGTTGACGCCGTGACGGAAAAACTGAAGCGGCTGGAATTTCAGCAGTTCATCAACCGCCTGCCCTACATCGAAGCCGCGCTGAAAGGTGAAGCGCCCCCAACTAAGTCCACTGAGGCCGTGCCTGCGAGAGAAGACCCCGATCTGGCCTTCTTTTCAGCAGAAGAGACCGACCAGGCCCAAACGGTGAAAGCGGTGGATATTGCCCCACAAATCATTACGACCGAAGAAGCGCTGTACGAACTGCTGGACTTGCTGGGGGAACAGACCGACCCCGCCCAGCCCGTCGCCTGGGACACCGAAACCACGTCCCTGACGCCGCGCGATGCGGATTTGGTGGGGATTGGCTGCTGCTGGGGCGACGGCAAAGCTGACCTAGCCTACATTCCCCTTAGTCACAAAGACGGTGCCCAGCTAGATACATCGACGGTGCTGGAAGCCCTGCGTCCCATTCTCGAAGGGGCCGAATTTCCCAAGGTATTGCAAAACGCCAAGTACGATCGCCTCGTGCTGCGCGTTCAAGGAGTTCACCTTGCCGGGGTAGTATTCGACACCATGCTTGCCAGCTACGTGCTGAACCCCGACGCTAACCACAACCTCAGTGACCTGTCGCTGAAATATCTCAACCTCAGCGCGTTGAGCTTCTCTGACCTGGTGCCCAAGGGGAAAACCATTGCTGACCTCCCCATTGCCGATGTGGCCGACTACTGCGGGGCCGACGTGCATACCACCTATCGCCTCACCGCCCTGCTCAAAGCGGAGCTGGCCCAATATGCCGAACTGGAGAAGTTGTTCAACAACGTCGAGCTGCCTTTGGAACCCGTCCTCGCCGAGATGGAATACGAAGGCATTCGCATCGATTCGGAATATCTGGGCAAGTTCTCTAAGCAGTTAGAGAGCGATCTAAAAAAGATTGAAGCGGAAGCCTACGAGCTGGCGGGCGAAGAGTTCAACCTGGCCTCACCCAAGCAGCTCAGCACCCTACTGTTTGAAAAACTGGGATTGGACAAGCGCAAGTCGCGCAAGAACAAATCCGGCGGCTATTCCACCGACGCCGCGACGTTGGAAAAGCTACAGGACGATCATCCCGTCGTCAAACTAATTGTCGAGAATCGCACCCTATCGAAGCTCAAGTCCACCTATGTGGACGCCCTGCCAGAATTGGTGCGGCGCGATACCCATCGCATCCACACCGACTTTAATCAGGCCGTGACGGCAACGGGACGCCTTTCCTCGTCCAATCCCAACTTACAAAATATTCCGATTCGCACGGCCTTCAGTCGCCAGATTCGCGCGGCCTTCATTCCCCAAGCGGGCTGGAAGTTAGTGGCTGCTGACTATTCGCAAATTGAGCTACGGATTTTGGCCCATCTGAGTGACGAGCCGGTGTTGGTGGAAGCCTACAACAACGGCGACGACGTTCACGCCCTCACCGCACGGCTGCTGTTTGAAAAAGACGACATCACGCCGGAAGAGCGGCGACTTGGTAAGGTGATCAACTTTGGCGTCATCTATGGCATGGGGGCTTCCCGGTTTGCGCGGGAGGCCGATGTCAGCCGGAGCGAGGCGAAAACCTTTATCGATCGCTACTACGATCGCTATCCCAACGTCTTTGAATACCTGCAACAAATGCAGCGAGAAGCGATCGCCCACGGCTACGTCCACACCCTGATGGGTCGCCGCCGCTACTTCAATTTCACCAGCGGCCAACTGCGCGGCCTACTCGGCACCGATCCGAATGAAATTGATCTGGATAGCCTCAAACGCATTGGCGGCTACGATGCCGGACTTCTCCGCGCCGCCGCTAACGCGCCCATTCAAGGTTCCAGTGCGGACATCATCAAAGTCGCCATGATTCGCCTGCACGAGTTGCTGAAGGGCTATGAAACCCGCCTGCTCCTGCAAGTTCACGACGAACTTGTGTTTGAAGTGCCCCCCGACGAATGGACGGAATTGGCCCCCAAAATCACCGACACGATGGAATCCGCCGTTTCGCTAAAAGTGCCATTGGTGGTGGAAGCCAGCGCTGGCCCCAACTGGATGGAAGCGAAATAGAGGCTGATGAGCGCCCCCTGGACTAACCACGATGGCGGCGGCAAAGGTTGATTACCGAGGGAGATTTCAGGAACAGATTGCTCCTGCAAACTGCTAGGTCGGGGCAGCGACAGTCGCCTTAAGTCAAGACAGCCTTTTGCCCCTGGCCAACTTCTGGGTTGAGCTGGATGGGCTCCAATCAGTCCAGTTTTTAAGCTGGGGTGCTGGTCAGTTGGGTGTCCTGCCGCAGGTAAGCTTGGATGAACGGATCTAAATCGCCATCCATCACATCGCCGACGGCGGTGGTTTCTTCATTGGTGCGGAGATCTTTCACCATTTGATAGGGGTGGAAGACATAGTTGCGAATTTGGTTGCCCCAGGCCGCTTCGACCATGTCACCCCGAATTTCAGCGATCGCTTGGGCCTGCTGCTCTTGGGCAATGATCAGCAAGCGAGCCTTGAGCAGGGCCATGGCTTTTTCGCGGTTTTGCAGTTGCGATCGCTCTTGGGTACAGCGTACCGAAATGCCCGTGGGCAAGTGAGTGATCCGCACCGCTGTTTCCACCTTATTGACGTTCTGCCCCCCGGCACCGCCAGAGCGGGAGGTCTTAATTTCCAAATCCTTTTCGGGAATGTCCAACTCAATCGACTGATCGAGAATGGGCATGACCTCGACCCCGGCGAAACTGGTCTGCCGCTTGCCATTGGCGTTGAAGGGCGAGATGCGCACCAGGCGATGGGTGCCCTTCTCCGATTTCAAATAGCCAAAGGCGTAACGTCCCTGAATCTCTAGGGTGGCGGATTTTAGCCCCGCTTCGTCCCCTTCGGACTGTTCGACCAGCGCCACTTTATAGCCTTGAGACTCAGCCCAGCGGGTATACATGCGCAACAACATCTCGGCCCAGTCTTGGGCATCGGTGCCCCCGGCCCCAGCGTTAATCGTGAGCACTGCCCCATTTTTGTCGTAGGGGCCAGACAGCATTTGCTGGAGTTCCCAGAGATCGAGTTCGCGGGTCATGGTAGCCAGGGTGGACTGCGCTTCCGCCAGCAGCGCCTCGTCGGCGTCTTCTTCGAGCAGTTCCAAAATGGCTTCGGTGTCTTCGAGGTGCGATCGCCATTGCTTGAGCTGATCGAGTTGGGCCTTGCTGTCGTTGAGTTCCTGCAAAATTTGCTGGGCGGTTTCCTGGTTATCCCACAGTTCTGGCTGGGCCGCCTGCTGTTCTAAGTCTTGAATTTTGGCCGTCGTCGCATCAACGTCAAAGATACTCCTGAGCGTTGCCCAGGCGGTTAGTTAACGTCGCGAGATCGCGCTTGAGATCGGTCGTTTCCAACATGGTCGTCGTGATGTGAGGTGGACTCTTATGCTAGGGCGATCGCGCTCAATCAGCAACTTTCTGACTCGGCGGACGGGTCAAAATCAAGCGCTAACTGCACATACTGAATTTCAGAGGGCAAGGGCTCTAGGTTCGACAAGGCCAGGCCGAGTAGCCGGACTTTAGCTTGCGGGTCAATATGCTGGTGCAACAAGGCTGTGCCCAATTGCTGAATGTCCGCCGTGGCGCGAATAGGCTGGGCTTGGGTGTGGCTGCGGGTCACCTGGCGATAGTTGCTGTATTTGACTTTTAAGGTCAGGGTATAGCCGCCCCGCTGTTGTTCTTGCACGCGCTGTCCGACCCGTTCAGCCAGTTGACTGAGAGCGGCGGTCATTTGCGATCGCGATTCTAAATCGGGAGAGAAAGACTTTTCCGCCCCGATAGACTTGCGAATGCGGTTGGGATTCACCGGGCGATCGTCCTGGCCACGGGCCACCCGATAATAAAACCGACCCACTTTGCCAAACTTTTGCACTAAATCAGCTTCGGACCATTCCCGCAGTTCGGCCCCGGTGTGAATGCCGAGTTGGTGCATTTTGGCGGCAGTCACGCGGCCAATACCGTGAAATTTGTCGATGGGGAGGGTGGCGACAAAGGCCGCCGCCTGCTCCGGGCGAATCACGTACAGCCCATCGGGCTTGTCCATATCAGAGGCAATTTTGGCCAGAAATTTGTTGATGGAAACCCCCGCCGACGCCGTGAGCTGAGTTTCTTGGTGAATGTCGTGGCGAATGGCCTGGGCGATCGCGATCGCCGATGGCTCTCCCAGCAAATTCTGCGTCACATCCAAGTACGCCTCATCCAGCGACAGCGGCTCAATCAAGTCGGTATAGCGGGCAAAAATGGCGCGGACCTGCCGCGACACCTCGCGATACACCTCAAAGCGGGGTTTCACAAAAATCAGGTGCGGACACCGCTGCTGCGCCACTCGGGCGGGCATGGCTGACCGAATGCCAAATTTACGCGCTTCATAACTGGCAGCGGCGACTGCCCCGCGCTGCTCCGGCGTGCCCCCCACGACAATCGGCTGGCCGCGATAGGCGGGCTCGTCGCGCTGCTCAACTGAGGCATAAAAGGCATCCATATCGATATGGATGATTTTGCGTAGCGGTAACCCTTCAGAATGCGCCATCTGCTCAAAACCGGGTAACGCCCCAGGCTGTCAATCATGTTACACAGATCGCCGCCGCCGTCTTTTGACTGCATGCCGCTCATGCACCCGTGACTCAGAACGATTCCAAACGTCTAAGGTCAAGGTCAGAAGCGCTCATGATCATGGAGGGCATAGCCTGTGATTGGGGTCGCTAGGGATTGTGGTTCAGCCAACGGATCAAGCCAAATCGTTGCGGTTGCCGCATCTGCGGATGGGCGGTAAGCGTTCTGGGCGTCAAACTAATTTAGCCAAAACCCTACGCCAGCGAAAACTGTCGTGGGTGAGCGATCGCATCCCTCTAGTCGCAACGCCTGGCCTCCCGAATTTGCGGTCCAAACCGAATCACGTCAGTTCAGGACAAGAAATCCCTGACGTTATCCCCCCGCCGGGGACTCAAAGCCCACGGCTCATTGGTCGAAGTCCGTTAAAACGGACTCAAGCCGGTCCTCATCTCCAAATTGGTCATCCGTTTCAACGGACTTCTGCTGTGAGCCAGGGCGATTTATTCCTTGGCGAATGATCCGCACAGCTTAACCCGAACTCAGGTTAGGTAAGGATTGAGTAACCTAACTATTATTAGGTGATCCCAGTTGTTGCCAGCAGGCGAATTCTTGCCTCATTTATCCGACCAGGCAACCGCAGATAAGCCCTGCCAGTAACTGAGCCCCTGATTCGGAGTTTGTGCTTGAGGACGTCTTGCCCGTGGTAGATGGTTTTTTGAATTTGTACAAGCCAGTGCATTGGACCTCCCACGACTGTGTGGCCAAAGTGCGGCGACTGCTGCAACAAAAAAAGGTCGGTCATGGCGGAACACTCGATCCCGCCGCGTCCGGAGTATTGCCCATGGCGCTGGGACGAGCCACCCGACTGCTTCAGTTTTTGCCGTCGGATAAGGCATATCGGGCCGTGATTCGCCTGGGCATGACTACCACAACCGATGATTTAGAAGGCGACATTCTACAAACCACCAGCGCAGCACACCTGAGCCAGGCAGACGCGATCGCCCCCCTGGCAGACTTCATCGGCACGATTGAGCAACTGCCGCCTCGCTACAGTGCCATCCAGGTACAAGGGCAACGCCTATATGATCTGGCCCGCAAAGGCCAAGACTTTGACGTGCCAAAACGGACGGTCACAGTGCACCACATTGAACCCATCACCTGGCAACCTGGCGAGTTCCCGGAATTGACGATCGATATTACCTGTGGCGCAGGCACTTACATTCGTTCCATCGCCCGCGATCTGGGCAACAAGTTAGGGGTTGGAGGCACACTAGCCGCCCTCGAACGCACCAAAAGTAGCGGCTTCACCCTCGACAGCAGTTTGCCGCTTGCTGACTTAGAGTCACAACTGCAAAAGGGCACCTATCAGCCGCTACCGCCCGAAATCGCCCTTCAGCACCATCCTCGCATTGAGTTGTCCGCTGACTGGGCACGCCGCTGGCAACAGGGCCAAAAAATCCCCTACAAATTTCGCGAAGCCGACCTGAGCTGCTCCTACTATCAGGTCTACAACCCTGACCAAACATTTTTAGGTATAACTGCTTGGGCATTCATTCCCGACACCGACGAAACTCGATTATTGCCCAAAGTCGTGTTCATGCCACCTCAAACCTAGTTTCAACGCAATCTTAGAAGTTACAGGCGTTGCTTAACGGTCATCCATCCTAATGGCGATCCCTGCCAACCTCACAGGACTCCCTGGCATCAGCATTCCCTGTGGTTTTAATGAGTCAAGGTTACCGATTGACCTCTAACTCATTGGCCACGTACTACAAGAACAAACATCATTTAAAGTGGCCCACGCCTACTAAAGTGGCCCACGCCTACGAACAAGCTACTGAGTGGCATACAAAAATGCCACTCTCAGCTTGGTCAAACGGTAGTCCTAA
Organism: Leptolyngbya iicbica LK; assembly: GCF_004212215.1. Lineage (NCBI taxonomy): Bacteria > Bacillati > Cyanobacteriota > Cyanophyceae > Leptolyngbyales > Leptolyngbyaceae > Leptolyngbya > Leptolyngbya iicbica. Next base: position 61,402 of record NZ_QVFV01000005.1, on the reverse strand, counting down.
AGCTGTAAGGATGCGTTGTAGTGGTGGATGAAATACCAGATTGCGCCAATGTGATTTTCGAGCTTTTTTGAGAAGGACAAGGTCTTGCGCACTAACCTGGAGACTCGTTGTCGCAGCGTGCAGTTGAACCGTTCAATGTGATTAGTTTGACCACTGTCTTTACCGACTGCCCGATGCCGCTGGCTAGGCAGCACGGTTTCATAAGCCTCCCAAAAGTCGCTGTAGGCCACCGCACACTGACGATAGAGGGGCGGCAAGGATTGCCAAAGTGCTCGAGCCCCGTCGCGAGAGCGATCGCCGACATGCATCCCCACAATCTCACGGGTGTCTCGGTTGATGGCGAGCCAAATCCATTGTTTGTTCCCTTTGTGGCCGACAAAGGACCAGGCCTCATCACATTCCACCGTCAAGCGCCCTTTTTTTGAGGGCTCACCCTCACTTGACGTTCCACCTGCTGATATTTGGTGTTGACGTATTGCTGCAGCCAGACTTCTGAAACCTCTGCCACACGAGCAATTCCCGCTAAGGGAATCTTCTCCAACAAGAGTTTGTCGATCAAGCGCTTGGTGGCCTCATCGATGATTTTGTTTTGCGGGTCTTGCACAAACTGACGTCCGCAGTTTTTACACTTGTGATTCTGCTTGCCGTTGTGGATGCTGCCATTTTTGACGACGTTCGAGGAGTGACACGCTGGACAAGTGGGCAATGGAGAGGACATGAACTTGAATCAATCGCAATCTGATTCCAGGTTCACAGAGTTTTGCCATCGCGGCATCGCCTCTTCGTTAGAAATTCCGCTCCATATCCTTACCCGTTAGGGACAACCGGTCAAACATCATCACCAAGTTCACGATTTTTCCCTCTCAGCAACAGGTGCGATGGGCTGGCCGAAAACGATCGGCTAGCTTGACTCATTCCACTCAAGGGGGCGATTGCGATCGCCCACAATGTCATAAAAAGCTTTAATCTTTTCAGCACTAAGCTCTTTACGCCATCGCTGATCAAGTTTGATGGTTAAATCCATATCGGCATAGTAGTTTCCATGGACTTCTTTCACCGCATCGGGAACTGGCTGTTCATGGTATCGGGCAATTAAAGCTCTGGCGCTTCGACTGCCTGCAATATAGTAATGCTCATGCTTCCAGTACTCGAGCATGTCCGGCTCAAACGGAATCTTAAGAAAAGAGCAAACTTGCTGCATTGTCTCAGTTGGACTCGTGGCTAATTCTTCATACCGGACTCGCAGACGTCGTTCTGGAGAAACTGAATCATAAACTCGTTCAGATTCTTCCAAGTTTGACAGCCATCTCCGACTCAAAGTTTCAACTGTCCGGTCCGGATAAGCCCGCAAATACGAGTTCAAGACAGCTCGTCCGTCACGAACAACATTAATCACATAAGCTTCAAGCTTATTTTGCCGAAATTCACGGGCTTTTAACCTTTGTCCCACCCAGTCTGGATACTTACTAGAATCAATTAGCAAAGACTTTTGAATCCGCTCATGCAACAGTAAATAAGGGTTTAGAACGGCATCTTTGCCGACTAGCTCACGCACCCAGCGCTCTACTTTGAGAGGAACAAACTGGTTGAGTCGTCGTCCTCCTAATCCTAAAGCCAGCTGCTCTGCATCTTTTTGACTAAAGTGGTCCTGCCAAAAAGTACCTGTTGGACAAAAACTAGCCGGAGATGGGTGGCGTCGATAAATCTCTGGCAACTTACTGATCTCCCCTAAGGAAAAGCCTTCAGAGTGGCTACCCAGCATCAAATCCAACATTGTCGACCCCGATCGACCAATCCCTAAAATAAAAACAACTTTATTCGCCATAATCAATAAGAACTCCGCTAGAAACAGAATCATGAAGACTTTACTTTGTTTTTCAATCGCTCCCAGATTCCCGCCTTCTTAGGGGGCTGCAAATTCTGCAAAGGAGCCGAGACATCCATAAAACGATAGGTTTTCCATAACTCCCAATAGGGACCATCTGGTCGCATAGGACAGCCAGCCCAATGTAAGTATCGCAAAGGGCGATCGTCGTCATAGAGAATATTTCCTTTCTGCTGAAAGTGTGAACTTCCTGCCCAACTCCCCGGCTCATCTGGATTGGCCTGGGTGATATTCACTCTACGTTCTGCCGCTTTAAGTACCAGGTAATTGAGAATGGGTTGGTCAGTTGTCCCCGTTGAAAAATCAAAGTATTCTCGATGAGCAGCACAGTCTTTGAGTAACTCCAGCATTGCTTCGTAGGTAAATAGCCCCTTGCGACTCCCCCAAAAACCGCTATTAAAGATGTCTTTCAAGTCAGTTTCCGTGAAGATGTTTCTCTCGTGAATCACAGAAGTAAAAACCTCTGCCAGCCCTCTGCCTTTGCCTTGAAAGTCGCAGCAAAAGAAGTCAGCATTGTTTAGATATTCGAGGCTGCTCTCAATGCTCTGAAATAAGAGAATATCGGCATCAATATAAACAAAATGATCTAATGGACCAAACCACAAGCTTAACTTCCGCATTTTATTTGGCAAACGCAAAAAGTCCCGGGGAAAGATATCGGCAATGTCTTGGGTTAACCTGCCTAGAAAAGGCAAGTCTGGAAACATTTGGACCTTGAAGCGATCACGACAGATCGGCCAGATCTGCCCGTATTTCTCATCAAAGGGGACTAGAAAAACGGGGATTTCAGGATTATGCAATCGTAAACTACTGAGGAGCGCGATTGTTTGATCGAAAACGCGATCATTCGCAACAATATAAACACCATCACTCATGCCTTTCTCTCCTCACTCTTATTTTACAAGACCCAATTTCCGAAAGAATCGCTTTGGGAGACTAGCCTTTTTAGATGTTTTGTAAGAAAGTGGCTCACCTTGAAATTGAGGACGCTCCTCTGGTGCCTTCAAATATCGATAATGCAGAAAAGTGTCTCGATAGGGAAAGTCGATATTTTCGCCCTTGCAGAGGCGCTTAAAAATTTTAGATGATATTCCAATATAGTGAAGGTAAAGCAAAGGAACGCCTTTATCTAAAACTTTACTTCTAACCTCTTCAAAGTGAGGTGAAGTGACAGAATTGCCCGTAACCTGGTCTGATGGTAGCGATAGGGCCAAGTTCACAGAACTGATTGGTTTACGCAAAACAAAATAATTGAGTACCGTTTGATCAGGAGCCATCGGATAAAGTACTTCGGCCTCACCGCTAGATAATTTCTCTAGATAAAACTGAATATCCTGTCCATCTACAATGTTTCGTTTTGCCCCGAAAAAGCCTGAGCAAAATACTTTTGACTTGATTTCATCTTCAGGAAATAACTCAAATAGACGGAAAGAACTAGTGTCAAAAGCATGACTCAGATCTTTATGCTGAAAGTCATAGGTCACCCAGTCCACCCTCTCCAGAGCTTTAAAGATCAGGTTCGGCGACTGCAGCAATAATGTATCCGCATCCATGTAAATAAAGTGATCTAGAGGACCATCAAAAGCACATAGTCTCCGATGCGTACCCATGCGATGAATACCGGGTTTCCCATCAACAGCTAGCCATTTTTCCGCTGCTGTCGGGTGTGTAGCCCAGATATCCTTAACCCATTCATCCCAACGTTGAATTATCTTCTGATCTTCGAAAACCTCTACTTGAGGGTATTTTTGAGTCAGTGTCTTCAAACGTTCTGTACAATCGTCATAGGGAAAAATGATGACTGGAAAATCTTTTCCTGCATTCTCCTCAATGCTGTTAATGAGAGCAACAACTTGGTCAAACACCTTATCATTTGCTAATGTATAAATACCTTGACTCATTGATTGACTCTCGCTTTCGAAATTTAAAAATGGAGCATAAATAAGCAGAGAAATCCAACGTAGATTTTACTGACTCCAAAAAATGATTCTTTCTAAGAATTTAAACCACAAAATCTGCAAAAGACTTACCTTGAAAGAAATTCCACGTTCGATATTTTCATAAAAATAGTATACCCACATCATCCGCGAACTAACGTGGACTCTAATTAAAGGCAAAAACTGACAGCAAAATGCTTTGCCTAATTGCTATTAGGTTAATCAACAGTCGAAGGGTATAAGTAGCTTGGGATAAAAAGATCGAGGTATATTTCGGAGAGTAAAGCTTCGATTGAGACCGACAGCGAGGTGCCGTTATGGGAATGCGATTGCGTGTATTTCTCACCTCTGAGGAAGACCGAACCCTGCGAGAGTTACGCCGAGCCACGACCATTCCTCAACGGGTGAAGGATCGCGCCGACGTGGTGCGGATGAATGCTCGGGGGGATTATGTTGAAACCATCACCGCTTACTTCAATTGGCATGTGGAGACGGTGCACAAGACGTTGAAGCGTTGGCAAACAGTTGGTTTGGCGGTTTATGGGAAGCTCCTGGGCGCGGCTAAGAGAATAGGAGATCGAGAGCTTTGACGCTATATGGTGACTTGAATTCGTTAATTTAAGTGCTGGCATGCTACAAATAGTCTCTTAATTTGTCAGGAAAAAAATTCGAAATTAGGTCACCGCAGTGATGCATAATACGCTCATCCACAAATTGCTTGTTTATGCTGTCAAGAGGATCAATCTTATTGTCAGAACGCTTGCTATGGGCGATGAGGAGTTTTCTAGGATTCGCACCTACAAAATTAGCAATTTCTGGAAGCCGAAGATTAATATCTGATGTCAGAACCAGTAATCTTCTGGATTCAGGAACTTGAGATAGCACCCGATTATAATGATCAGCGTACTGACTCAAATAAGTGTCAAGAGAACAAAGGTTCCATTTTTGAAGTGCAATCTCTTCTGGTTCATACTTCTGGTGACGCTGTGTCCAGAAGTAATCTCTATACTCTTCCCACGCTGATGGATTAGCACTGTAGTGATAGTTCAGACGAGAGCGAAGCCAAGAAAGTGGTTCCCGTAATGTCACTATGAACAAAGCATGGGGAAATATCTCAGCGAGTACTCCAGAAACGTATCCTAATGGATGTGCAGATTCGACTTCTAATCGTAATCTTTCATCCCGCTCTCTCAGCTTTTGCTTCAATGTGTCTACACTAACCTCCCCTTCCAAGTAATCAATAATAAGGCGATTTGTTTTCTTGGTTTCTGGCTCATGCCCTGATCTATAGCTTTTACTAAAGCTCGAAGCAATCGATGTTGTCCCAGTTTTTGCAGCTCCTATGCAGTAGCAGTGAAATTCTCTCGGTTTGAAATCTTTATAAACTTTAGAAATTTTTTGTTTGACCTTAAACATTTTAGATTTACTATCCTCTTAGAAAGACTAGAAGAGCCAAATAGTGATCCAGTTTAGAATGTCATCGTGACAAGCAAGTAAGGAAAGACAACATTAATCAAGAGTTTTAGCTACTTTCATCTCGTTTCATTCACACAAAAACGCTGAAGTAAAGCAAGCTAGAAGCATACTACAGCTATGTCAAAAAGATCTCAAAACTCAAGGTTATATTCAACTACATCCATGTCCTATATTGCCTCTCTAAATCAAGAAAACTTTCCACTCCGGAAATCTGCCTTGAAACAGTCGAGCTTTTCGACAAGACGTTCGGTCAACTCTTTGGCAGTCTGTTCCTTACTGAGAGTAGGCTGAGCTTGTTTCGCAATTTTAGATAAACTACTCGCCGCTTCTCTACGTCTAAGCCATCCCTTTGCTTGACGTAATGGATCTAGCAAGTCATTCTTCTGGCGAAAATCAAAGAGCCGACCAATATGATGAGGGTAATATTCAACTCCAATCGATTGACACCAATCATGCCATTTAAAGGCAAGAATATTTGGCGTTGTCACAATCGGGAGCCAGGCAACTCGGAAGGCATCGGCAACAATTGCCCCGTGCATTGCTTCCGTAAGTAAAATTTCTGTTTCATCAATCTTCACCATAACCTCTTCGAGAGGAGCGGCAGGGTCAATGTATCCCCATCCCAAGTGCTGACAGATAGCTCGCCAAGACTCACAAGAATTTTGAAAGTGAGGCATGAAAGAACATCGATATCGTTTCTTCCTTTTACCAAAATCATAAAGTTTTCGAATTAAAAATGCTGAATCCACTACCGCTAGCTGATCAGGGATGCCTAATTTTTGGGCTGAGAGGGGTCCCCGCACACAATAAACATGGTAAGTGTCATCAAGTTCTGGAACGTAGTTCCCGTAACCTACCCCACTACCGAAGACAATCCTAAATCTTGCCTTACGAGTATTTTTAGGGAGATTATAGTTTAACAGAGTACCGATACCGATAAATACCTGAGAGTCATCCTCATCCAAAATATTCGGTATGTACTGATTCCAAATCCAGGGATTTAGATCGTCTCCAAAATTCTTGAAAGTATCATCAGGTTTCCAGTGATAAAGCTTCATATAGAGATCCTATTCAAATTATCAGCAATCACCAATATCGATTTCAAGTGCGATTAAAACTCCAGGTCTTTTTCTTATTTATATGTAATCTCAAAGCTCTAATGCTTTTAAGAAAAGGATACATAATTTTTTTCTCTATCTTTCGATGAAAGGGGATTTGAGCTGTCTTTTTCCGCATAGAGTCACACTCTGTCAACTTCTGACATAAGTGTTCTGATAGGCCAGCATCATCTCCACTAAGTAAGTACTTGTAGAATAGTTTATCCTTATAAACTGTATTCAAATTTAAATGCTCACTCGTATCCGAATAATTCGATTTATAGTGATATACCTGAAGCCCAGATTTCTGTGCGGCAAGACCAATGGAAATGCCTTCAGAATCATACAATCCATGTAACTCGAAGTGATCCCTCAACTGCTTCCAAGTGTTGACAAAGTCAGAGCCACTTTGCCCACATCTGCTTAGAACAAATATCCCTTCAAAAACGAACTTACACTTTTCCATATCGATATCGAGTTCTGCACATGCAGCAAGAGTCAGTTGCCTTTGCATGTTACCAATTTCTTTGTCTTTACAAACAAGGGTTACTTGCCTTAGTAAATCACAGCAGCTAATTGCCGTTAAACCTTCTTTCCAATTCCTTGTGGCTGAGAAATCACCAAACATTCTACAATCTGCGTCCAGGAAAATGACTGTTTCATATTTTTCCAGACATTCTCCGAAGCAGAATAGCTTATCGTGATAAAGTCCTACAGACTGGATGCGATGCTTTAGGGCAATGACATTCTTAAATCCCCCGAACTCTTTTGGTCGATCCGTAAGGATCACGAAAGGAATTTGAGGAGACATTGCCTCTATATCACCTGCCAAATTCTTTGCATGCTGCCTATACTCATATCCCAAAGCAATGGTTGTATAGCAAATACTCCGATTCATCATTTCTAAAATAAGCAAGATAAAAATTATTTCGCATTAAAGATAACATAGACTATTCAGCTGTGAGCTTAGAAGCTTTGAGTTTGTCAAGCCAGCGCTGAAAATTTGAGTCAAGGATTGCACGTAGTCTTAACTGCAAATGTCTATTGAATATTTGAATTACCCTAGAGATTCTTAAACTCACTTTTGCGGATAGGCTACGGCTAGGGTATTCAATTTTTTGGTGTTCTTTAAAGAGATTCGAAACGTTTTTTATCTGAAACCCTCCATTTTTTATTTTCTCTTTTACAATGCAATCCTTAAAAATCAAAAACCAATCAGTGCGACGGAATGTGAAATTCAAACCTGCTGCTGCTGCTGCAAGCCCAATGGTATTCCCCTCGCCATCGTAGATGCCATTTAATTCAAAATAGTAGGAAAAATTTTGCCAGTATCTTAGAAAGTCTTGTTCACGATCATCTTGACGACGTAGAGTAAACATAAATTCGTGCAACCAGTTTACTTCTTGGATGTCTAGGCTGTGACAGGTTGCAATATCTTGAATAATAGATAAGCTCTTGGTTGATTTCTTCTTATTACTGAGTCCTTGATTGTGCTTGACTACGCTACAACCAAAACGGGCAGTCAAACCAGGAGGAAAGTTATTAATTCTCTCTTGGTTTATGGGAGCAGTAATACGAACGTCTGAATCAATAAAAGTACAGGTTTCAAATCTTTCGATCGCTGCTGCCACTGCAAAGCGCTTATCATGATAGCCCTTAATACTCTGAAGCTGATGTTGAATCGCTTCAACATTAGATGAATTCTCAAATTCAGCGGTCTGATCAGTTAAGACAATAAGAAGGATACCAGGAGCATATTTTCTCAAATCTTGGGCAAGTTGCAGAGCATGCAAGCGATATCGCTTTCCTACAGCCAGTGTGCAAAAACAAAACTGGTTATTCATATAAGTAAAGTTGGATAAGTTTTATCCATCCGAAGCTTGGCAGTCAGACCTTGCATTTAATAATGCACATCCTGATAATACCCAATTAAGTTGCTGGAATATCGGCTTCATGCCACAGACTCACCAGATGAAAGCATTTTCTGCTAAATTATCTTCTAAATTGAGGGGATATTTCTTATGCGAAGAAGAAATACTTGTGGTGGACTTCTTGTGTATACGCAGCCACAACGAGATGCCGAACTTTAGACAGTTGCTCCGCTTTCCAACGAATCCAAGCACACTTGTTTTCGGCACTTTCACCCACGAGTGTTCGGATATACTCACCTGTTAAGGGCTACCTAACACACTTTCTTGTTCTCGATAAACTCATAAACAATATCTCTTATTTGTTTCGTGAACCTTTGAGTTGTGAAAAGTTTCTTGCGCTTTTCTAGCGATTGCCGAAGCGACTCTTGCAATTTCTCACCACTGAGAACCTTGACTATCTTTTGTACAGCCTCGTCATCCTTAGAAAAGGAAAGGAATTCAGCATGGTCATCTCCAATGATCTCAATCTGTCCTCCCTTTGATTTGACAAAAGGTACCATGCCACCCTTTACCATCTCTGCAACTGAGATGCCAAATGGCTCAGGTTTCCAGTGAATTCCATAGCGACATTTTGCAACAATCTTTAGATAATCTGCATAAGGTAAATCTTGATGTAAATGCACCCAATCAGAGTTCTCCTGGATGAGTTTCCGCAGGCTTCTTTGATATTTATTTGCATAAACTCCTCCACCTCCACCAGTAATATGTAAGTCAACCTCAAAGCCCTTTTGACGAACGGCTTTGAGGATATTGATTACACGATGAGGACTCTTTGCTTCAACCAGTCGCCCGCTACAAAGAAAAGCTTTTTCCTTTTTGTCCCAAGGTAGTGCATCTATGTCTGTTACTACAGGAGGATAGACAACCATAGAATCCATGTCGTACGTCTTTTTGACTTGATCGGCCGTGTAACATGAATTCGAGATCGAAACATTATCCTGCAAACTCTCATAAGAAAAGTCAACCCATTTCATCAAAGCGCGATACCAAAGTGGAGCTTTCTCTGGAGATGTTTCAACTACACGAACCCAGTGCAAGTATTGTAAGCCGACGCATCCCATATCAATGGCGTTAAAGGCAGAAAAAGCGGCATCGTATTGCAACGACTTCTTTTTTAGATGATGAATAGTCAGGTATACTAGCCCCATTCTGATGATTTCGCTTTTCGCCATTGCTGAATAGGCCAAGCCACTTAAACTTCTAGGAATTGAAGAAATCACTTCAATTCTCTCTTCAGATAAATGGGTGCCATACATCATATTTAGCTTTGCTAGATCCACATTGGCCAACGTGTGGAGACTGACATCAAAATCATCTTGGAGCGCTTCTAGAATCCATAGAGCAACTGCTTCCGCTCCACCACCTCTAAAATAAGGTTGCCAAACGACTACTTGTGCCTGTTTCGAAGCGAGCATAATTTATTACTCTCTATTGACTATGAAATCCACATTTATTTAAAGGCCATAATTAATCGGCTAAGACATTCATCACTTGATGATAGAAAGCACGATTTTTCGCTCGACACTCTTCTACAAGATCTGGGTAAATAGGAGACTTGAGAGCATGTTGAATCCAGTTTTGTGTGACACACGAGAACTTCTCGTTATCATAATTTGACGTGTGCAAAACTTTTCCAAACAAAGCAAATTTAAACTTTGCTTGAGTCCATTTTTCTACCGGATAAAAAGCCGGAGAGTGCTGTAAGGTAAAAAATTTGCTGCTGAATGGAAAAGCCAGTACACGTCGCCCTAGGAGTGTTCCCCAGTAAGCGCCATGGAAAGAACTGGTCAGGATAGTCTCACCAGAGCCCAAAAAGTCTAACACTTTTTCAAAGTTGCTTTCTTTATTAGAGAGTCTCGGTAGACCTGGGATATTAATCTGGAATTTTTTGTGAGAAAAAACAACAAACTCGTGTTCTGGTGTGCGATCTTTATCAAAGGCTGGGTGCATACAACTAGGGCAAGGAACCCACTCGTACGCAGTGCCTTTATCTCGCAACCCAACTAAGTCAAAGCCGGATAAATAGGGAGAAAAGTCAAAGTCTTTAGGCCATCGACTTGGGTTACATCCATAAATTTGATATCCAGCTCCCCATAAAATGCGCTTACCTTTGGTAAAAGCAGCCGCAATCGTTTGAAACTCAGGCAAAAACCGGTTGAAGATCAGCCCACCGCCGCCAACAATAAGATGGTTGTCTTGCAAGTCTTCTCTAGTAAAACTACGTATATCAGTAGCTTTGCAAGCATATCCTGGAAAATCAAAGTACTTTAGAGGCGACGAATATAGATCCCCGATATTTTTAGGATCTATCACATGTAAATTAGTAATCATAAAGCGTTTGACGAGTTACTGTAATATTGGGTGTCAGCGAAATCATGATAATCAAAAAAACCGCATATCTTTGAAGCACAAAAGAAATAAATCGCTGACAGTTTTTGGCTGGTAGTTGGGTGGCAATAGCAAGAACTTCTAAGAGTAAACTGTTTGCATCCTAAAGTAGCTTACTGTTTTAGGATGCTCCGCCCTCAACTTTCTCGAGATCTTGCAGCATTTCTTCGAGCATTTCAAGTATCTTTTCCATGATACTTGCATGTTCAGTTTCATCTTCTTCATACTCTAAAATTGACAACAATCCTGTCATGTTGTTCAAGTTAGAGCGGAATTTGTATGAAGTTTCTGCTATTTGCTGACTTGTTCTATCTTGCTCTGAATTTTCATCCTGGAACTGCAGCTGGCAAAGCTTACTATAAGTTCCGTTTTGCTTTATGAGACTTTCGTGAGTTCCTAACTCAACGACCTGCCCGCTCGCCATTACGGCAATTTGGTCAGCTTTGCGAACCGTTGAGAGGCGGTGAGCGATTACTAATGTTGTCCGATCGCGACTCAACTCATCAATCGCTTCTTGGACTAATCGCTCTGAAACTGTATCCAGTGCGCTAGTGGCTTCGTCGAGAATGAGGATTTCGGGATTTTGCACCAGAGCACGAGCGATCGCCAATCTCTGTCGCTGACCACCAGATAACATCACCCCGCGATCGCCAATCATCGTGTCTAAGCCCTCCGGCAAATTCATGATGAAATCGTAGGCATTTGCACGCTTAGCCGCATCTAAGATTTCAGCATCCGTGGCTTCAAAATTGCCATAGGCGAGGTTATAGCGCACGGTGTTATTGAACAAAAAAGTTTCTTGACCGACAATGCCCATCGCTTTGCGGATCTGAGCAATATTGAAACTTTTGAGGTCTTGGCCGTCGACTAAAATCTGACCTGCTGTCGGGTCGAAAAATCGAGGCACTAAGTCCGCTAGGGTTGATTTTCCCGCTCCCGAAGATCCCACTAGGGCGAGCGTAGTCCCCTTTGGTAGCTTCAGGTTAATATTCTGAAGTACTGGATTTTGAACATCTGGATAGTGAAAACAGACATTTCTAAACTCAATGCCTTCGTTCAGTCCGGAATAAGATATCGCACCATTTTGCATGAAAGATTTATTGTCGGTGCGTAATAAGTTATGAACAATATCGACTGATGCTGATACTTGAGCTAGTTGATTGCGACCGCTGTTGACTTGTGAGATGTAGGGTAACAGACGATTAAGTAGAACCAGATAAGTCACCATGACCGCAGCAAGTGATGCGAGTTGGTCTTGAAATAGCCATCGTGCTAACAAGATCAAAATAAATAACACCGAGATATTGAGCACCTCACCTAATGGATTGACGATTCCAGAATTCATCTGGATTTTGAGGTTGAGATCCTCTCTCTCGTTGATATACCCGGCAAAGCGTTCATATTCTCGATCTTCGGCAACCACAGACTTGACCAATCGAATGCCGCTAATTAGCTCGACCAACCCTCCAGAATACAAGCTGTTCAGGCGAGTGAACGCCCGACTGTAGTGTTTTGTCCGTTTCACCAAGATTTGCACGACCAGACTTGATATGGGTAGTAAAAGGGTGGCGACAATGGTTAGTTGCCAAGAAATTGATAGCAGTATGCCTAGAAAAACCAAGACAGTAGCAACGGTCACAAAGAGTCGGATGGTTGCAGTGATTGCGGTAGCAGCTCGGTTCATTTCACCGCCTAGCCGATTCACGAGTTCACCCACTTGAGCCTTGCCAAAATACTCCAGATCAACGCTCAAAATCATGTCTAAGCCTTGCCTTTGCAAGTCAGAAGTCATCGCCCGAGAGAGCATTCCAGAAGCGAGTGCACTCAAATAGTTGCTGGCATTCTTTAAAACAATCAGCAACAGTGCTGCTAATGCCATCGCGGCGTATCGATAGGTTTCGGGTAAACCTTGAAAGGGGGCTAGGAGCATTTGGAAGATCGGCGGGCCGTCTTTGAGGATCGCATCTTGCCCCAGCAAACTCAACATAATCGGTACCACCAACGCGGTGCCAATACCGTTAAATAAGGCACCCGAAAAGCCGGTGATAATGCTAGCGATAATTTTCAGAGGATATTTCTTCGCGACCTGCCATAGCATTTGTCGGGGGGTGAAGGACACTCCTGGAGACGCAGCGATGGTAGAGGGTTGAGAGGTCATTGTTGTCTGTAGCCGATTAACCATAGGAATTCTTCAAAGAATATCTTGCTACCGCATCAAGGTTTTAGTCAGCATGGATACCCCAAGACCGAGGCAAATGAATGGGAATATGAACAAGGATTGGCTTGCGTCATGCTGGTGGAACAGTAAAACTTATCTCGTGGATTCTTGTCGATAATTTTGGTGTGGAGTGAACCTACACTTGGGGTTAGCCGTCTCCACATTGATCAAGCTATGAACATTTGCTATTTCGCAATTATTGCTAGACAGTAGTCATCGATGTCTCGCAACTCCGCTTAAGTGAGAGTACCCAGTTGTTTGATGAAAATCGATGTGGGTGATGATTCTGCCGATTCGACTGACATGGGCGGCTATTTCAGGGAGAGAGTAGCCAGGTCACGGACGTGGTAATCGCTGGGCAAAGTGCTCGTGCGCGAGCAAGCATAGGCAGCATTAGTCAACGTGTTGGGACTTGTTAGTCTCGATTCTGATTGACTGGGAGTAGCAACGAGCAATGATGATGGCAGAGAGAGGAGATGAAGATTCAGCGACGGCTGCAATCCGTAAATCTCAGTAGCCTTTGTGGAAGCTTTGCAAAGAGAGCACTTCACCCTTGCGTGAACTTCTCTATTGCTCCGGGTATCCTCTGATAGCATGTGCTTGTTTGAGAGGAGATGAAGATTCTCCAACTGCCAAAGGATACGGTGGGTAAGGTTGATTAGCGATCGCAGTCCATGAGCTGAGTTCGATAATCTGCTGAAATTTGACTCTCAGGCGTGTATTTCTCTTTAAGGTTGTATTTTTAAGTTCACAAGGATGCCCTATGAAAGCCATGATTCTGGCCGCTGGTAAGGGAACACGGGTTCGGCCCATCACTTATACAATTCCGAAACCGATGATCCCAATTTTGCAAAAGCCAGTAATGGAGTTTTTGCTTGACCTCCTCAAGCATCATGGTTTCGACCAGATCATGGTCAATGTGAGTCACCTCGCCAACGAAATCGAAGGCTATTTCCGGGATGGTCAGCGCTTTGGGGTTGAAATCGCGTATTCCTTTGAGGGCCGTATCGAAGATGGCCAACTGGTCGGCGATGCTTTGGGCTCTGCTGGCGGCATGAAAAAAATTCAGGAGTTTTCGCCCTTTTTTGATGACACTTTTGTCGTCATGTGTGGAGATGCATTGATTGATCTCGACTTAACTGAGGCAGTCCGCCAGCATAAAGAGAAAGGGGCGATCGCCACCGTCGTGATGAAATCCGTGCCGATCAAACAGGTGCCCAGCTACGGCGTCGTGGTTACTGGCGAAGATGGTCGCATTAAGTCCTTTCAAGAAAAGCCCAAGGTCGAAGAAGCCCTGAGTACTGACATCAATACTGGAATCTATATTTTTGAACCCGAAATCTTCAACTACATTCCCGCCGGGATGGAATATGACATTGGGGGAGACCTGTTCCCGAAATTAGTAGCCGCCGGAGCCCCTTTCTATGGCATCCGCATGGACTTTGAATGGGTTGATATCGGTAAAGTCCCCGACTATTGGCAAGCTATCCAAGACGTCATGACTGGACAGGTCAAACTCATCGATATTCCGGGGGAAGAGGTCAAGTCGGGTATCTACACGGGATTAAACGTCAAGGTGAACTGGGACAAAGTCGACATCCAAGGGCCGGTCTATATTGGAGCCAGAGCCCACATCGAGGATGGCGCGACCATTATTGGGCCGACGATGATTGGCCCGAACTGCGCAATTTGCAGCAACGCGATCGTCGATCGCAGTGTCATCTTTGAATATTCTCGCATTGGCCCTGGTGTGCGCCTGGTCGACAAGTTAGTGTTTGGTCGTTACTGCGTCGATAAGACCGGCGCTTCCATTGACATGCAGGCGGCTGCCCTCGACTGGCTCATCACTGATACTCGCCAGGCCGAACTCGCTAAACCGCCGATCGAACACCATGAAATTGCCGAATTACTCGGCCAGCAGTCTTAACCATCGGTGTCAAAGCAGATGCGACAGCCGTTTCCGCTATTCACTACCCATTGCCGTAACGATTGAGATATCGGTGGCTGTTGCATAAGCCTGAATGCTGAGGGGGGCGCCATCTATCAGGTGTTCTCTAGAAATGAGCGCCCCTGGTAGATGGGCGACAAGACAGGAGCCCTGACAGGGACTCCAAATGGATGAACGATTTGGCGCGAGGGTTGTGGAGCCGGTGTCCGTCCCTCAACCCTCGCGCCAGGCCTCGAATAGATAGTATTCGTAGTACCAGTGCTCGCTGGTGGCTTTTCCTGGCAAGCGATCGTCCTGAGCACTGAGGATTGTGAGGCGATCGCCCTGGGGGGACTCAGCGGCCCAGTCGCCAGACGGTAGCAAGCGAAGGATCGTGGGCTGAGGCGGTCCCGATAAGGACAATTCAGTAATGACGATGGGGTTGCCAGCCGCATCCGTTTGGGGGGCAAAGCGGCGATCGCGTTCGTCTAGCTGATAGATTCGTAAGTCGCCATCTAACGCCTGTAAGTGTTGCCAAATCTGGATGTACGGGCCGTGATAGTCGGGCAGAATGGCATGCTGAGCGGCATAAATCTGGCGCCAGCGCTGGGGCCAATAGGTATCTAATAAATTTAAGGTTTGGCGATGCCCATGGCGTGATGATGATGAGGTAATCAACCGCCCGCCCGGGCCTAAAAACTGCATCGCCGTGGTCAACAGCGCGTCGAGCACGAGACGGCCATCGGCTCCCGCTTCATTCCACGCAGCGACTTGAGTCCGGTTATCAGGCTGATCGAGGTTCGTGAACAGCCAAGGCTGCACCGGGGGGTTGCTGATCACCAAGTCGTAAGGAGTCGGAGGGATTTGTTGGAAGCGATCGCTCTGCACTCCCATCACGTTGGTTAAGCCATTCTGACGGGCATTAGCGGCGGCGACTTGCGCGGCGATCGCCGAATAATCGCTCAGGGTGACCGAAGTTGCGCCTAGCAGCCCGCAGACAATGCCCACAATGCCTGAACCCGTGCCAAAATCTAATACCTGTTGTTGGTCTAAGGCTTTAAGAATGCCGTGCTCGACTAAAAACGAGAGCATCTCCACCGCACTGAGCGGCGACCAAACTTCGGGATGCTCCATCAGTTGAACCGTCAGGTGAGAAATCTGGAGCTGTTGGGTTCTCATAGGCCATGGCGACTCGACTTTCCTGGATATTGGCACAGATGACAAATTATGGCTTGGTCAGGGTGAGCAACTGCCTATCGAAATAGTTCAACGCTGAGGGTTGCTACGGCCACTTTTTTACTGGCCAATATCGGCAGCACTCTGGCCGCCCGTACCGATGAGGTAGAGGAGGGCCATGCGAGTGGCGACGCCGCTGGTGACCTGCTGACTAATCAGACTGCGCTCCGAATCATCCATCAATTCGGAGGTGATTTCGACGCCACGATTGACTGGGGCCGGATGCAACACCTTCACATCCGGGGCACAAGCTTGGAGGCGTTGGTGCGAGAGGCCAAACTGGCGGTGATATTCCCGCAGGCTGGGCAACAAATGTTGGGTCATGCGCTCGCGTTGTAGCCGCAAAGTCATGACAAAATCGGCTCCCTCCAAAGCGGCATCGAGGTCGGTGTGCTGGACGAGTTGACGCTGTAAATCGGGAGGATCGACGGGCGATCGCTGAAATCCCGCCCCAAATTCCGGTGGCAATAACGTGGGTGGCCCGGCGAGGTGAACGGTGGCACCACAGGCGGTCAGACTCCAGATATTGGATCGCGCCACACGAGAATGAATAATGTCGCCCACGATCGCAATCTTTTTGCCTTTGAGCGAATCAATGCTGGGTTTTTCCGGATTCAGCACTGTGCAGAGGGTCAAAAGATCTAGCAATGCTTGCGACGGATGCTCATGTTGCCCATCACCCGCATTCAACACGCCCACCCCGGTTTTCAACCGATCCAGCTCGGCGGCGATCGCATGGGGCACACCCGTCGCCGCATGACGAATGATCATGATGTCAGCGCCCATGGCCAGATAGGTTTTAGCCGTATCGAGAATGGTCTCACCCTTCGTCAGGGAGGAACTACCGGGGGCAAAGTTCAGCACATCCGCCGACAGCCGCTTGGCCGCCAGTTCAAAGCTGCTGCGGGTCCGGGTCGACGGCTCAAAAAACAGATTAGTGACCACTTTACCTTGCAAAGTCGGCACCTTTTTGTTTCGCCGCGACAGCACTTCGTCAAAGCTGACGGCAGTATTAACCACAGTGTCGTAGTCAGTTGGGGTAAACCGTGACAGCGACAGGATATGTCGATGGTTCCAACGGGTTTCAGCCACAGCAGTAGCCCACGCAGGGTATCAATCAGGAGCGCATAGATTCATGACCAAAGTAAGCTTACACCGCTTTGCCAAGCTGCCTCAGCGATTTTTGCTAGCGCTGGGGTTGGGCCTGGGAATTTTGACCGTCGGAGCGATCGCTCCACCGCCGTCGCTCACGGAAGAAACCCCAACGCCTAAGACTATAGCCATCGAACCCAATTTCGCACCGCTGACTGCCACCTCAACTGGTCCAACTGCTCTGTTGAACACCGCTCAGCGCATTCACATGGACATTTCGCGTACTGCGTCTCCCGACGGCGACGGGGCAAAGTTGTTGACCGTGACGCTCTACACGCCGACCGCTTCCTGTGATGCTTATAAAGGCGACCGTAAAGCAGTGGCCGCCGACCAAGCGATCGCGCAAATTGTGCACGCTTTATTGACCGAGCAAACGTCGAATTTACTGGATTTTGAGCTGGCGGGATATCGGATTCTACCTGGCGACCAGGGCAACACCCTCACTATCGATTTTCGTCGTCAGCCCGGTGCCACGCGCCACTTTATTTCACTGTCAATCTGTGAACAACAAGTCTTATTTGGCAGCGTACGAGAAACACTTTTGCAAAATCCTGAACTGGGCATCAGTGCGGTGATCTTTACCGAACAGGGACAACCCATCCAGCTTTGAACCTGAGAAGTCGCAAGACAATCGTCACAGCCCTCTATGCTGACCAGCGCGATTCTCACTTGCTCAAGGGAAGCTCCCTTCGAAAGGGAACGTCCCTTTACCGCCAGGGATCTTTACCTTGTCCTGGGTACAAAGAAAGCGGGTTGCTCATTAATCGGCCAGCAGGTCGGCAGCGCTCACACCTTCAGTTTGAGTGCCAAACCGCCACAACACAGCGGCCGCTTCGGCTCGGCTCACAGTCTTCTCGGGGCGAAAGAGAGTGGTGTAGCCAAACGCTCGACTGAAATTCGCAAAATCCCCCAGTTGAAAGTCTGCCGCGATCGCCCGCAGCGCCAGGGCTTCAACACTGTCGACATCTTGGAACCCCCAAGCCGTTTTGACCGCTTCTGGAGTTGTGGTGGGCAGCGCCGCGCGCGTATCGAGGGGCACCTTCCACAAAATCAGGTCGGCTCGAGTCAGGGGCGCATCAGGGCGAAAGTTCACGTCAGTGCTATTACCCGCCACCGCACTGGGAATCAACCCCGCTGCGGCCAAACCTTGAATAACGGCAAAATCGGAATCCTCTGAGGTGACATCTTGAAAGATGGGGTCATCACTGGAATTGCCGAGACGCAAGCGCTCACCCGGTTCATCGGCATAAATCGCGTTGTAGGTTTCAAATAACCAGCGGGCATATTCTCGCCGAGTGATGGTTTGGGTAAAGGGCGATTCGCCAGTACTGGCGGTGGAATTGTTGTTGGAGCGGGAGGTGATCGCTAATTCCACACCGGCCAAAGCTTGCAAATCACGAAGGTAGGGTTGCAAATCGGCAGGTACCCCCTTGAGCGAACCTCTCGACTCAGAGGGCTGAGTGGTTGCTGTTGATTGAGCAGTGGAACGGGGGGTACTGTAGGAGGAGCGCGTGTAATCCGGGGGTGTTAACTCGCGGCGGCGAGGGGAATTCGTCGCATCGCTAGCGGGTGCCGTATCGGTTGCGGCAATGTCAGAGTCCTCGCTCGTCGCCTCGGCGGCGGAACGGTCCGTTTCACTGTCAGCAGCATCGTCACCAAAGGGAGCCGACTCCTCTAGTTGGGGGTCGGCCTCTAAAGACTGCTGCACGTTGTCCCCCAGGGAACTGCCCGCACACCCCGTGAGCAACCCCAGGGTTACCAGACTCGCGATCGCCCGAATGGCTTGGCCGTAATTCATACCCCTCATCCTTTCTAAAAAGCCGTTATGCTGGCGCTAGCTTCAGCTATCACGCTAGCGCAGGATTGTCCTCCTTAGAGGTGAGGTTTATGGCGGTAAAACCCATCATTATTGACTGCGATCCCGGAGTGGATGATGCGATCGCCCTGATGCTGGCCCTGCGATCGCCGGAACTCGATGTCCAAGGGATCACCGTCGTCGCAGGCAATGTGCCCCTGGCGCTCACCCAGCGCAATGCCCGTCAGATTTGCGAGCTATTGAACCGCCGAGATGTGCCGATTTACGCCGGGTGCCCACGCCCGTTGGTGCGATCGCTCATCACCGCCGAAGACATTCACGGCAAAACCGGGCTGGAAGGAGCGACGCTGCCCGACCCCACTCTGCCACTGCAAACGACCCACGCGGTGAACTATCTCATCGACACGCTCAGCACCACACCCGCGCCGTTGACCATCGCCACCCTTGGCCCGCTTACCAACCTGGCGGTGGCACTCATTCAAAAACCAGAGATTGCTGAGGGCATTGAGCGCATCGTGATGATGGGTGGCGGCATTACCCACGGCAACATTACCCCCGTCGCCGAATTCAATATTTATGTGGATCCCCACGCAGCCCAGGTTGTCTTTGATTCCGGTATTCCTATTACCTTCATCAGTTTGGATATCACCCATCAAGTGCTGACGACGCCGGCACGGTTAGCGGCCATCCAAACATTGGGCAACCCCGTGAGCGAGGTCGCCGCCGCAATACTCGGCCATTACGGCAAAGTTGATGAACAACGCCTGGGCACAGTCGGTGCCCCCTTACACGACCCTTGTGTCATCGCTTATTTGTTGCGGCCCGATCTGTTCACGACGTATCGCGGGTACGTGCAGGTGGAGCTCAGCAGTCCACTCACGCTGGGGCAAACGGTGGTGAGTCGGGACGCTCGTGAAGCCCCCTGGGTGGACATTGTGGACACCGTAGAGGCCGAGGGCATTTATGAATTGCTGACAAAGCGATTAGAAAATTCCGATTCTTTATCGGTTTGATCAAAATGGGGTTGATAAGATTGAAGAAACTTGAGTCACTGTGCCCATGGTCTACACCACTGCGGAACTTCTCGACTTTCTCGATCAGGAATTGCGGGCAGCATGGCGCGGCGAACGCATGGTGTTGTCCTCCGAAGAGCGGCTAAATCCCGTAGTGGCGAAGGCGATCGGTACTGAAAAGCTCAGTAAAGTCTTTGCCGTACAAGATTTTCGCGACCAGATTCATCACTACCAGCGCGAGCACAATGTTTCCGGACTCGTCTGGCATACCTGCCGCTTTCAGGGGCGATCGCACCAGTTTCCCGAGCTCCATCCCCAACTCATCGCGACGGCAGCTGACAAGCAGACCCTGCAATCTGCGAAAACGGGCGTCATTGAGTTTTGGCGCAATTCAATCGCGAATCTGCGGCTGTGGCGATCGGGCACGCCGCCATTACCGCTGGAACTGAACACCATCGAACGGTGGATCGCCGAGGCTGAGTGGGCAGAAATTGACGCCACCCGCGCCGAGCTTTACCTGCGCCTGTGCTGGGGGGATCCCAAAGTGTGTCATTACGACTGGGCTCGCCCCGACTCAGGATGTGAACGAATCATTGCCGCGATCGCTGAGCCCAGCTCAATCAAGGTATGATTCTAAAGCCTAAGCACTTTAGTCGGCTTTGATTTAAGGGGCTGGGGCTGAACGACCGTTTTTGGGTGGACAGAGAGATCTATGCCGTTTGCTGTTGGTGTGATCGAAACGTACGGATTTCCAGCCATGCTGGCTGTGGCAGACGCCATGGTTAAGGCAGGCCGAGTCACGATTGTGAAGTATGAACAAGCCGACAGTGGCCGCCAGTTTGTCTGCATTCGCGGTCCTGTGTCTGAAGTCAAACGCGCAGTGGAAGCGGGCCTGATTGTCGGTAGCGATTTGCCCAATGAGGGATGCGTCACGACGCACTACATCGTGCCCAACCCACCCGAAAATCTGGAAGTGGTCTTGCCGATTGATTTCACTGAAGCATCTGAAGAGTTTTGGATTGAAGAAATTCGGGACAATCGCTTACCCGGATTTTAAAACTGGCGCATGGTTTGAGCCAAGTCCCAAGGGTTACTGAAGTAAAGGGCACCCCTTAATTACGTAACTGAACCTTGATAAAGGTAAAGAATGTATCAGTCAGGGAAAAAGCCTCCCCCGAGATCGCGCTAGAGTCCACAAGACTCGTACAATGTTGGTTTAGGTACAGGCTTAATTTTTAGGAGATAAGGTAATGCCTCAGGCAGTTGGCTCCCTTGAGACGAAAGGCTTTCCGCCTGTTTTGGCGGCAGCAGATGCCATGGTAAAAGCCGGGCGAGTAACTTTGGTGAACTACATTCGCGCTGGCAGTGCTCGGTTTTGCATCAACATTCGGGGCGACATTTCTGAAGTGAAAGCAGCCATGGAGGCTGGCGTTGCCGCTGCCGAAAACTCCCCCGGTGGGGTATTGGAAACTTGGGTCATCATTCCCCGTCCCCATGAAAACGTGGTTGCGGTTTTACCCATCGACTTTGGTGAAGATGTTCAAGTCTTCCGTCAAGCCGTTGAACAGCCTGTGTTGCCAGGCGGTAACGGCGGGCGCAGCTAATCACACCGGCGGTCCGGTTCGGCCACCTACATTTTTGGGGTACTGGGCTCAAATCCTCACCGCAAGAAAGTGAAAGCCTTGCTAATTGCACAGCTTTGAAACATGAAAAGACCTGACTATTACTTTGATAGCCAGGTCTTTCGCCATTATTGCGCCTCCTTTGCGATCGCTCACTCCGCGATCGTCGCGCCGGGCTCATAGATGCAGATGGCATATTCTTGTTGAGCGGCCACAATCACAATTTCGTCACCCCGCTGCGAGAGGCGAGAGCCTAATTTAAGCGCCGTGTCAGCCTCGGTTTCACGGCGATAGAGACTAAAAAGCTTTTGTCCCTCGGCGAGCCCCGGCACCGTATCCGGCAGGTCGGGCACCTTAAGGGTGCAGGTACGATACCCCGGTTGGCGATCACTGATAATCCAACAATTTGCTGGCCCAAACGACGGTGGTAATGTTCTCGGTTGTTGACCGCTGGGAGCCACCAAATAAGCCTCGGGTTCAGCAACCCAAATAGCATAGCCTTTGGGGGTCGGCGTCATGACCGCAAGTTCGCCATTGGCAGCCAGCTTTTGCAAGAGGCTGAAAATCTTGACCGGGTCAGTAGCTGAGCGAAAGAAGCTGTAAAAGCCACCGTCTAGCACGATTGCGGGAGAGCGGTGCCCGCCCCCGGGCACTCCAGGCTCAGGAATGAAGACATGGCAAGTTGTGTAATCGTCGCGTTGCGAGAGCAACTTGACTGGCTGTAAGGACAGCTCGGATTGAGTGAGTTGGGATTTCAAGGTGGCGGAAGATAGCACGGCGTATGAATAGATGAAGGGGATAGGAGCATTAAAATCGAAGGCGTAAATCCCACTGGGGTGATAGACGTGACTCCGTGTTATTAACTTGCCCCGAATGTTGCATTTTCTAACTACGGAATTCACTGAAATCAGTCCCTGAAATCCCTGATTTTCCAGGGATCTAATCACCTCTCACCAGGCTCTGTTGAGCGTGAAAAAGTTGACTCATGATGGCTGACTTGAGGCGGCGGGCCAGGAGTCAAAAAATCTGCCATCAGGACGAGCGATCGCCTTCCATCCAAACTGAGGCAACGGCGGTCTCCGCTTTGGGCGCAATCGGGCGACACGTTGACACCGCGCCTCTTTCAGGATCGACGTCTTCGAGACAAGAACTCACAGCTTGTAACCAATTTGCCGTAAAAAGTTGTGCCTGTCTGCCGCATCCTCAGGCCCTTCAACTCCCTGGGGCGAACTGCCATCGACCACCCCTAAGATGCCCCGGCCCTGGTCTGTTTCCGCCACGATCACTTGCACCGGGTTGGCCGTGGCGCAGTAAATGCCACAGACTTCGGGACAGGCTTTGATTGCGGGCAGGAAATTAATCGGAAAAGCCTCTTGCATCAAAATATGAAAGGTGTGCCCAGCAGCTACGTTGCGAGCATTTTCGACGGCGATCGCGGTCAATTCAGGGTCATTGCCCGCTTGGCGGATCAGGCAAGGACCAGACGCCTCACAAAAAGCCAAGCCGAACTTGACCTGGCTCGAAATCCCCACCATGACTTCATATAAATCTTCAACCGTTTTGATGAAATGGGATTGTCCCAAGATGACATTGGCCCCATCGGGAATGGTTAGGGGAATGGCTTTGAGTTCCATATGTACCTTCTGTGGTGCAAACTGAGGCAACGCTGGAAGGTGATCGTTCGCTCAAGTCGCTTCATCTCGCCCTGCCATGCAGACGATCGCGCCACTCAGGGAGCACTGAGCTGACCACCTTCCAGCCGTGATTGTTCATAGCTTACGCGGCGGTTTCGCGATCGCTCAGCACACTGTCAGCAATCTTCAAATCTTCGGGGGTGGTGACCTTTAAGTTTGTCTCTTCGCCCGGCACAATTTTCACCGGCAGGCCCACTTTTTCGAACAAGGCCGCGTCGTCGGTGACGGTCCATTGCTTAGCTTTGCCCTCATCATGGGCAGCTTTGAGCGGGGCGACATGAAACCCTTGGGGAGTTTGGGCGGCCCAAAGATAGTTGCGATCGGGCGTTGCCGTCACGATGCCATCGTCGTTCACAATTTTGATGGTGTCTTTGACGGGAATGGCCGCGATCAGGCCCGGACAAGTTTGCAGGGCGGCAGCACAGCGATCAAACAAGTCGGGGGTGGCTAAGCACCGAGCCCCATCGTGAATCAGCACCTGCTCAGCCGTGGGGGGTAGCGCTTGCAAACCGTTATAAACCGACTCTTGACGAGTCTCGCCCCCCAGCACCATCACGACGGGTTTCGCCAGGTTGAGAGTATCTAAAATCGCCAGCAAATCGGGCTTGTCAATTTCCTGACAAATCAAGCCAACCCACTCAATGCTGGCGCTGGCTGCCGCTGCTCGCAGGGTCCACGCCAAAATCGGTTGCCCCCGCAATGGCAACAGCAGTTTGTTGCGATCGCTGCCCATGCGACGCCCAACTCCAGCAGCAGGGATCAACAGATGCACGACCGACACTCCTTTCGCAGAATTCTCTCCCCACCCTACCCTGAAACCCGCAGCTGCCAGACTGATAAGCAAATCTCACCATTAATTATTGGTAGTTTTGTCGGGAACAACGCATTCTTACTGGCCACGTTCCTCTAGAATGTGGAACGGATAAGCAAGATGGACAGCTATGCAAGTACTGGCTCTCGTTCCGGGTGGAATCAGCGAACAGCTTCTTTTTTTTCCGACGCTTGAGCAGCTCAAACAAGCCTTCCCCAAGGCCGAGATTTCTGTAGTGGTAGAGCCGACGGCAGCAGCGGCCTATCGAGTTTCCAAGGTGGTAAAGTCCACCATTCCTTATCCATTTGGCAAAAATAACAGTCCGGCTGACTGGGCCAACCTGTTGGGAATCGTGCGCGATCGCGAATACGAGGTCGTGCTGACGGCGACCCAAGACTGGGCCACCGCGTTGCTGTTGTGGTTGAGCGGCATTCCCACTCGTATCGGTTATCAAGGCTCAGCTAACAACTTATTTTTGACGGCGACAGTGCCCGACAAGCCACAGCAGTATGCCGCTTTTCGCTATCACGATTTGCTTGGGCCACTGGACCTCGTCGAGCCTTGTCCAGAGACCGTCATCAACGTGCCCCAGGGTGATATTGGCTGGGTAGAAGGGCAACTCCAAACCCAGGAAATCGGCGATCAAGGCTACGTGCTGATGTACCCTGGCCCGACCGATAGTCATAACCAGGATATTTACCCGGTGGAAAATTGGACGGCGATCGCTCAAGATTTCCAACGCCGCCAACCGGGACTCCCTCTAGTCTTATTGCAGCAGCCAGAAACCGCGGATGCCGTTAAAGCGATCGTCCAAGGGGTGCCCAGTTTGAAAATCATGCGGCCTGATAATTTAGGGCAAATTGCGGCTTTGGTGGCGGGCGCTAACCTGCTACTCGCGACCGACAGCTACGTATCAGAGTTGGGCGTCGCGCTGAGTGTCTTTACCCTGGTGTTATTTGGTGGCAACACCCCAGCCGATCGTCTGCCCCCGGTGGACGACACCGAGCAGCGCTTTTTGGGGATTACATCAACCACTAACCAGGTGGCAGACATCGCCGTTGATACCGTCTTGAGCAAGGTGTGGGGCGAAGGCTAGTGCCTGATGGCCGACAACGCGATCGGTCGCGACCTTGCCATTGCCAAGCTGAATCCTGTATTGAGAGGGCAAAACCGTGGAAAAGATCAAAAGCCAAGCCGGCAAAGTGAGTGAACTTATCTTTGCTGCCGATACTGGAGCAACTTACAAAAAGGCCATCACCTTGACCTGGGCCATCCTGCGTGAAACTGGGGTTTTGCTCTGGTTAGTGATTTGTCTTGTCTTTGTCGGCGGCGAATGGTTTTGGCAAAATTCCATCTCGTTAGGTCAGTCTGCTCGCAACTGGTATGAAGGGCTACAGACCAGCAGCGAGGCTGAGTCTAAGTCGGCAACAGAAATCGGCCAGTCGGCGCTGTCGGCAGTGGGCACCGGGGCAGGGACGCTACTATACCAAGCGAAAAAGCAACTCGGAATTGATGCTGAGCCGCCCGCTCCCAAGCCACAGAAACCCAAGGCTGAAACCCATCAGGCCAAATCACCCGCTCCCGAGCCACCTCCGGCCCCTAGTTCAACCGCCGTCCCCGATTCCCCCTCGACCACCGAGTCAGTAGCTCCCACCAGCAGCAGTCCCAGCCTTGAGGCAGAAGCCTCCGAAGACGCTTAAGCGAAGCTTTGCCTGACGGTGGTTCTCCTTAGAGTTGAAATAGTTGCCACCTGGATTTTAGGGGAACTCAATGGCTCGCCGCGAATGCTGGGCCAACCTTTTAGGGGCACACTGAAACGGCATCATTGCGGACTATAAAGTCCATGCCGTTAGTGTTTAAGCAGGCATTAAGTATTCGTGAGGCGTCAATTGAGGGAAGCAATAATGAGCTCGTACTGACCGGGGCTCAGGCATGTGGAAAAGATTCAAGCAGCCGCAATCTCAGCCAAAACCATATATAACTTGGATTGTGGGAGCGATCGCCACACCAGTTGCCATGGTCGTAATGTGGTCGCTGTGGCAGCTCCCCGAGCGCAAATTACCCAGCGAGTCGGCTCGTCCCACTGAGCACGAAACCGTCACCCCGATACAGCCCTATCACACCACACCAGTCAGCCATATCGGGGCGATCGCGGCAGTCATTGGTGGACTTTCCCTGCTGTTTAAGTACCGTTTGGCGGCGGAAAACGATGCGATCGTCAACCTGAGCGAAGCGGACTTCTGTGGTGCGAATCTAAGTGGAGCCGATCTCTGCGGCGCGAATCTGAGTGGTGCGAATCTAAATGGGGCCGATCTCTGCGGCGCGGATCTGAGTGGTGCCAACCTGAATGGGGCCGACCTCAATGGCGCTGACCTTTGTGGAGCCAATCTCAGCCGGGCCAACCTGAATGGGGCCGACCTGATTAGTGCCAATCTCAACGGCACCAATCTGAGCGATGCCTCATTGCGCTACGCCAATCTGAGTGGTGCAGACTGTCGCTATGCCAACCTGAGCGGCGCGGACTTTCGACAGGCCAATCTCAGCGAGGCTGATCTCAACTGCACGCTGCTCAGCCGAGCCAATTTTAGCGACACCAATCTCAGCAATGCGTTGCTATTTTTCACCAATTTGCGCGATGTACTCAATCTGGAACCGTTCCAGCTAGAAACTCAACCTTCACCGCTGTTGTGTCATGTGGCTTTGCCGTCCTATGGTCAGCAGCCCGATCTCAATCCCAACCGAGCCTGTGATCGAATCCCCCAGCTATTGAGCACTCGTTACCGCATCTCTCTCGAAGAAGCACAATGGATGGTCAATGAGGCTCGTCAACATCACTGGGACTGATCCAACTGGCAACATCTGCCAAGGACAATTGAGCTGTCAGTCAGTGAAGATATGTAACACAATAGAAAAAGCACCACTGTGATTTCTCAAAACTATGACGGTTACCCAAGACGCAGCTAAGCCCGACCAGATTCCTACGACCCTACCGGCTGGCGGGCCAGACGCAGAGCACTTTGACTGGGCCGAAGCTTGGTATCCCGTCCACTATGTCGAAGATCTGGACAAAACCCGTCCGACTCGCTTCACCCTGCTAGAGCAAGACCTGGTCATCTGGTGGGATCCCAACGCTGATAATTGGCGCGTCTTCGTCGACCAATGTCCCCATCGCTTGGCCCCTTTGTCTGAGGGACGAGTGAATGAAGCTGGCTTACTGGAATGTCCTTATCATGGCTGGGCCTTTGCTGGAAATGGCACCTGCGAACACATTCCCCAAGCGGCCCCCGAGCTTGAGGCCCAACGCTCTAATCGGGCTTGTGCCAAGTCCTTGCCAACGACAACGCATCAGGGGTTGCTCTTCGTATATCCGGGCAAAGCTGAAAACGCCGAAAAGGTCGCAGTGCCTGGCATTGATCCCCTTGAGGAAGATCCCGATGGTTGGGTATTGCTCAACACCTTTCGCGATTTGCCCTATGACGCCCTGACCCTGCTCGAAAACGTCTTGGACGCCAGCCATATCCCCTATACCCATCACAAAACGGTCGGCAAACGGGAGAACGCCGCGCCCATGGAAATGGAGGTTTTGACCGCGGGCAAGCAAGGATTCACCGGCATTTGGCCGGAGGGGCCGCGGAAAGGCAAGTTGGGAACGCAACACACCACCTTTGTGGCGCCTTCGCTGATGTATCACGACCTGACTTCAAAGCAATTTGGGCGCACGCTGACAGTTGTCTATGCCGTGCCGACACGTAAAGGCGAGTGTCGTCTGTTTGCTCGATTCCCCTTCAAGTTTTCGTCCAAATTACCCAGCTTCTTCATCAAACTGACGCCGCGTTGGTACAGCCACATCGGCAACAATCGCGTGCTAGAAGATGACCAAATCTTTTTGCACATTCAAGAACGAATGTTGGAGAAAGCTGGGAATAAGTCTTACGCTCAAGCCTGTTATTTGCCAACTCCAGCCGATCGCTATGTAATGGTCTTTCGCCAGTGGATCCGCGACTTTAGCGCTGATCCATTTCCCAGGCAAGCGCTCCCGGCGGAGTGGTCAAAACTAGACCTGCTCGATCGCTACCATTCTCACACTCAACATTGCGGTAGCTGTCGTCCCGCGCTGGCCAACATCCAGAAACTGCGTCAAGCCGCCCTCATCTTTAGTGCGCTCATCTGGTCTGCCCTTCCTTTGAGCATTGCCCTACAAGGAACCTTCTCCCTCACCTTGGGAATATCGCTCACCGCGCTGCCCATTGCAGCCGGAGCCCTCTGGCTGTGGCTCGGCAAGTTAGAGCAAAAGTTTTATAAGGGCGATGGTCTGCCGCCGCGCAACTTGCCGGAGTAGTTGCCGTTCCTAGTCAAAAATGTGAAGCACTCAGCCCCAATCATGACTGTGCGGTTACTGCTGTTGCCCCCAACGGCGAATCAATCTGCTAAGGTTGAATGCAATCTTTAAATTCTTTGAAAGCAACCTAATCATTGCATGCTAGACCCTGTCATCTTAAACACGCGTCAGCAGCAGGTACTCTGGGCGACTGTGCGTCAGTATGTCTCGACGGCAGAGCCCGTCGGCTCTAAAGCGCTGGTTCAAGAGTATGGCCTGAAAGTGAGCCCCGCTACGGTACGGCAGGCAATGAGCATGTTGGAAAAAGCCGGGCTGCTATTCCAACCCCACACTTCGGCTGGGCGAGTACCCTCAGACTTTGGCTATCGACTGTATGTTGACAATCTGATTCATCCCGCCGAGGGAGTTGCCCAAACCATTGATACCCAGCTCTCAGCAACGCTCAAGTGGGATGGCTGGAGCTTAGAGGCGCTGCTGAGAGGAGCCGCACAGATTTTGTCAACGGTCAGCGGCTATCTGACCCTCATTACCGTGCCCACCAAGCAAAATGCCAGAATTCGTCATGTCCAAATTGTGCTGCTGGGGCCGACTCAATTATTAATGTCGGTGGTGCTAGATTCGCTCGAAACTCAGTCAATGGTGATTCAGCTACCGGGCGATCAGGTTGACACATCCGCCCAGGTTGAAGCACTAGAGCGGGAATCAAGGATTCTCTCAAATTTTCTCACCGCGCATCTAGTCGGATGTCCGCTCCATAAGATTGCGGAGTTAGACTGGGGTCAGCTCAACCGCGAGTTTCAGCGATATGCCGACACTCTGACCGAGGCCATGGCTTTGCTGGCCCAACGCAATCAAAAAGCGATGGAAAGCACCCAATTCGTCATGAGTGGGCTCGGGGAAGTACTGCGGCAGCCAGAATTTTCGGAAGCGCAACAGGTGCAAGCGATCGTCCAGCTGTTAGAAGAAGAACAGGCCCAGATCTGGCCCTTAGTCTTTGAGACGGATGCGGAAGATAACTCTGGTCGTCGGGTGCGCGTCCTCATCGGCTCGGAAAATCCGCTCGAACCGATGCAGGGCTGTGCATTGGTCTCTTCAACTTATTGCCAAAACACCTTGCCCATCGGCAGTGTGAGCATTTTGGGCCCCACTCGCATGATGTACGAAAATGCGATCGCGGCGGTTGAGGCGGCAGCAGCTTATCTGACCGATGCTTTTAACGCCGGACACTAGCTGCATAGCTGAGGCCAGGCATCAGGTTGATTGGGGCAACTCGGTCAGCTGACAGACTGCTACGGTTTAGAACATCACCGTTGCTGTGGAAGCTGTAAGTCTGACAAATTCGTAGCGGGCGCATTCAGCACATTCACCATGATGGGATGATCGGTGGGTCCTGTCAGGGTCAATAAGGTGCGGCCATCCTGGCTGAGAAAGGTCAGGTTTGCGATTTCTAGTCGATAGATTTCATTGAAGTAGACATAACGCACGGCGGGCTGCCCAGCGAACGTAGAAGCCACATACTCGGGATTGTAATAATCTAACCAGGGCCGCCGTTCGCGCAGCAAATCCACCAAGGACTGGGTAGGGTCGATCGCCGGATGCACTTCTAAAGCGACATACGGAGGAACGGCCCCATATTCCCCTGTGCGGGCTAAACACTGAATAAAGCTAAAACTATGGGGGTCGTGAAACGTAATGTGACCACTGCTCCGCAACATCGAGCGGTAATTGCGGGGAATCTCTAGGGTCACCCCCAACGCATCGACGCTGAAGGTCTGTAGGTCGGGGCTCGCGATCGCTGGCGGGGTTGCCCGGCACGAGCGCGCAAATGCAGGCGGCGAGAATAACGATATCGCAATGCTTATCCCCCAACTGAGGATGATGGTCGCTGGCATCAATCGGTTCATCTCGTTACCCTCACACAACCCATTGATTTAGTTGAAAGTATTCTCTCGTAGCGGCGATCGCCTCAGCAACCGCAATGTCGAGTTAGTGCTCTGTGATAGAGCGCCGCTTAATACAATTACAAGTTGTCGTTGTCGTTACGGAATAAGTTTGTCACGTTGGGAAGTGGGCATTATGGAACTGTCCAGCGAGGCCGAAAATCATGTCACGATTCTTGCATTCTTGGGCACAACAGCAACAGGGACGATATCTGCTGCGACGGGGCCTAAACTTTGCCCAAAAAGGCAACTATCCGGCGGCGGTCCAATCGCTGACGGCAGCTCTTAGTTATCATCCGCAGCCAACCCAGATTTTTGTACGGCGCGGGTTGCTTTACCTACAGCAAGAGCGCTATGCCGAGGCGCTGACTGATTTTGATCAGGCGATCGCGATTGCCCCCAACCAAGCTACCGCATACGGCCATCGCGGCTTAGTACGCTATCAACTCGGTGACGAAACCGGGGCGCTGACCGACTGGGCCACCTCATTAAAGTTAAATCCCAGCGATGGCACTGTGCGCTACAACCGGGGCCTGGTCATGGCCCAGAAAGGCCAATACCAAGCTGCCTTAGAAGACTTTAACGTGGCTATCGCTCAAAATCCGCTATTGGCTGAAGCCTATTTGCACCGGGGCAAAGTCAGAAACCAACTGGGGGATCAAGCTGGTGCAGTTAAAGATTGGGAAATCGCCTTATGCAATGATTTACGGTTGAGCGAAGCCCAACAACTATTAGTGCAGACTCAAACTCAGGTCGATTCGTTGAATCTGCAAGACCAATTTCAAGATTTACTGCCTGCTGGGTTAACGATCGCTGCAGAACAGCAAGGAACTCAGCTCACCCTGACTTTGCACCGTCCGGTGGGCACTCCGGTCAATTATTTTCAATTGCCCAATGTTTTACGCGATCGCCTGGTCGAGCTACAACTACCAGAGGTGCGGCGATTTCGACTCCTTGCTAAGGCTGGCGACTCCTCTCTATCGGAATGGGATCAAACCTACGGCATTTATGACAAAGCCCCCTGTCCTTCTCCCCATTGGCGCGATGCCGTAGCAACCACACTCTTACTGTTTCCGCCATTTGGGGTGCTGGCTCTCGTATTAGCCGCCCAAGTCAAACCAGCTTATCGCCGGGGCGACTATCCCATTGCGGCACGGGCCTCCAAAGCCGTGCGCAAACTCTGCCTCAGTAGCGGGGCCATTATGGGGGTCATGCTATTTGGTCTCGCCAGCTACGGCGTATACACCTATGTTGAGGGAGAATACCCAAATCCGGCTGCTAAAACAGCCATGACGACTCCTCCAGAGGATATTGAAAAACCGCTCTAGAATATGCTGAATTTTGGGAAACTTGCGGCTTACTCTAACCAGCTTCTGTGATTGTTCAGCCAAAGCAACGTGATCGTTCAATGTCTTGGGTCTTGTAATTCTCAGCGCCGCCATGTCACTTACCGGATTTGGCGTCTTTAGATAATCTCTCAAAAGAGGGATACAAGCTGGCTAAGGTGTTTTTTTATGAGAAGCATCTTGTCGTCACCGAGCATCAAAACGCTTGAGTTGGCCTGCTCAAACCTTGAGTTGGCTGGCTTAAATCCTTAATCCGACTGGCTGTTTGGGCGACAACAGGCATAGACATTGCCACCTTGTTGGACGCTGTCTTGGTCAGACATCCCTTGCAGAAGCGGTTGCTATCAGCGCTCAAACATTCTCAGTAGAGGGCAGGGAACGGAAGCCTGACTCTTCTGGTCGCAACGACGGGCAAATGATTGCTCCGTATATCCCTAAAGTTCCACGGTTTCTCGAGTGAGTGATGAAAAAGCTGCCGCACAACCAAGTTAAGCTCACGCAACTCGAAATTGTGGCAGCGGTGGCAAAGACGAGCAGCTTTAGTGAGGCGGCCCTGGCATTAGGTATTTCGCAATCGGCAGTGAGTCATGCCATTTCTACTTTGGAAGAGACGCTGGGCGTCATTATTTTTTCTCGGGGGCGGCATGGGGCGACGTTGACGCCTGTGGGCGATCGCATTCTGGCCCATGCCCACAGCATTTTAAATAGCACTGAGGCCATTTTGCGCGAGGCGGCGATCGCGAAAGGGGTCGAGCACGGCAAAGTGCGAGTGGCCACCTTTCGCAGCGTGGCCACCCACGTCTTACCCAGCAGCATCAAACAGCTGCATCAGCGATTTCCGGGCATTATCATCAACCTGAATGAACATGACGACGATCAACAGGCCAAGCAGGCCCTCAAAGAAGGTCGCGCCGATATTAG
This sequence comes from Leptolyngbya iicbica LK, assembly GCF_004212215.1. Classification (NCBI taxonomy): domain Bacteria; kingdom Bacillati; phylum Cyanobacteriota; class Cyanophyceae; order Leptolyngbyales; family Leptolyngbyaceae; genus Leptolyngbya; species Leptolyngbya iicbica. The sequence goes on along the minus strand of NZ_QVFV01000005.1, from coordinate 28,653 downwards.
TATCGTGACGCTGCCTGCCGGTCAGGGCTTGCAAACCTGGGAATTGCTGCAGGATGAATACGTTGTGTTGTTGCCGCCAGACACCCAGCTCAAGAGCGCCCCTCTGACTTGGGAAGAACTGACACAACAGCCGTTAATCATGCCGCCAGTTGATTATGTGATGATGCGCCCAGTGTACGAACACATTAACGGGCTCGGCTACTGGCTCAACGTGGTCAACGAAATTGAGACGGATGCGGCCACCGTCAGCTTAGTGGCCCAGGGATTAGGGGGCACGATTTTGCCTCGACTGTCAGCAGAGCCGATTCCGCCAACGGTACAGGTATATTCTCTGCCGACACCGTTAATGCGCACCATCGGCGTTGCGGTCTTAGCCGATGCCCTGCTGACACCAGCGGTCTATGCTTTGCTGGATATTTTGCGATCTCAATTTACTCCACCAGCCGCGATCTCGCCCGAAACCCCGCTTCCTCAGATCGGGCTACCAGACAGCGATTAGTTATACAACGACTTGGCTTCAGACATTGCCACCAATTGGGCGACCGTCCACCCGGCTCTGGACGGAGCTTGCCGGGTGTCAGTCCCCATAACGCCTGCTCCATAAGCTTCTTCCAGGGCTCTGCCTAAATTCAATCGGCGAGCAGCATCGGTCAGATTGCGATGAGATGCGTGATTGCTAGTCGGTTTCATTTGATTAACTCCTTTTTTAAACGCAGCGAAAACAAATTGCGATCTTTAAGCGAGAGTGGTGCTCGACCGGGCACTAGACAGCAGCAACAGTTGATCGAGTGTCCAGTTCTGCTGAGGAACCCGCAGATAGTCAGCCGTCACCGTGCCAAAGCCGTAGGTATCGGCTAGAGTGCGGCCCAAAAATAGGCTATGGGCCAGTTGCACAAAGCCTACTGGGGAAAGGTTACTGGTCGTGACTTGCATCGTATCTACCGCCTGAGATGAATCGTTTTCCTTCGATACATCTACGATAGACAATCTTAAAAAGGATTACCAAAACTAGGTTTCAGCGATTCCATTAAACTTACTCATGGAATAAAACCGGGGAGCCGTTATGGGCGATCGCGCTCACTCAACCGCTAGTTGGGACTCTCCTCAAATCAGCCACACAAAAAAGCTCCAGGTGATGTGTAAACCTGAAGCTATCGTGAGCTATCCGATGTGTCGATGAACGAGAGGCCCTAAATGCGGCGACCCGGTAGCACCATATTCAGCACCAGTGCCGTTAAACCGCCTGTACTGATACCCGATGAAAAGATGCTTTTCACTAAAGGCGGCATCTGTTCCAAAATGTCGGGCACAACGCTGACGCCTAGTCCTAAGCCCAAAGAAGTCGCCAAAATAATCGAGGCCCGTTTGTCTAAATTGACCGACGACAAAATTTTGATGCCAGCGACCGCCACCGAGCCAAACATAATGATGGTGGCCCCGCCTAAGACCGGCTGCGGAATGGTCTGAAACACACCGGCCACAATTGGGACAATGCCGAGGATCACGAAAATACCGGCAATAAATAGCCCCACATAGCGGCTGCCAACCCCCGTTAACTGAATTACCCCGTTGTTTTGGCTGAAAGTGGTGTTGGGAAACGTGTTGAAAACTGCTGCGATCGCCGAGTTAACCCCATCGCCCAAAATACCGCCTTTAATCCGCTTCATATACTTTGGCCCGGTGATTGGCTGCCCCGTCAACAGCGACGTTGCCGTCAAGTCACCAGTCGACTCAATGGTGGTGATGAGGTACAGAAAGATGAACGGAATGAACGCCGAAAAGTTGAATCCAAACCCATATTTGAAGGGAATTGGAACATTAATTCCACCCAAATTGGCGAGGTTGCTGAAATTCACCAACCCCATCGGAATCGCGATGATGTAGCCCACAACTAGCGCGATCGCAACCGACGACATGCGCAAAAATGCACCACCGACGTTGTTTAGAATCACAATGATGGCCAATACCAACAGCGACAGTCCCAGGTAGGCAGGGCTGCCAAAGGTGCCCGCTTCGCGCGCGGCAAAGCCCCCACCCATACTGGTAAGACCAACATTAACTAACGTCAAACCAATGAGTGTAACGACAATGCCGGTGACTAGTGGCGTGATGATTTTGCTGGCAAACTGAATAAATCGGCTGAGAATCATCTCCACAAATGACCCCAGAAAGCACAGCCCAAAAATGGTACCGAGTGCAGACTGCGGCGTACCACCGGCCCCCGTCACCGCCACACCCGCTGCAATAATCGGGCCAATAAAGGCAAAGCTCGTACCCTGAATGCTGAGCAAACCAGACCCGATAGGGCCAATCTTCTTAGCCTGAATGAACGTAGCGACGCCAGAGACAAATAGCGACATGCTGACGAGATAAGCCCCATCAGCAGGATCCAACCCTAGCGCCCCAGAAATAATCAGAGCAGGTGTGATAATACCGACAAAACAGGCAAAAACGTGTTGCACCGCAGCGAATAGCGTTTCCCGCAGGGGAGGACGATCTTCTAGCCCGTAAATCAAATCAACTCCAGTGGGAGCGCTTTCCAGAGATGTATCCTCTTCGGACAACATCATCTGGTCTGGAGCGGCTTCGGGATTAGTCATAAGCCAAACTTTTCCAAAATCTAAATTTAAGGTGCGTAGCTAACAACAAATGTGGCTCAACGCCCACGATGGCCTGAGGCTAAACAACCACTCTCACGCAGACAAATTCCACCAAAACAAAGTCAATAAGAATCTCTGAAAGTGTTTTTAGCTAAGGCGACCAAGATTGTATACAAACTAAAATAAAGTCCTTAGCGAATCGGTATTTAACGTTACACATTCTCAATTTACTAACAAAGAAGCAATGCATTGAGATATCCGCGATCGACATCTAAATGCAAAACACTAAAACCTAAGTAACTCTCTCAAATCTCCAAATTAATTAAGAATTGTCTCGCATTTCACGTAGCCCAGAGTTGTGTGACTCCTTTTTAAAACCTGGGGAGCAAACCGATTGAGGGATGACATATCGTTAACGTCAGATAATCTTGAGACTGTTTAAAGCAACGTTAGACTGTAATCCCTGGAGTTCTTGAACAACGCGTGCCTTACTCGCCACTAAGTGGTCACGCATGGCGATCGAAGCCGCTGAAGCATCTCGCTCCAAAATTGCTTCAACTACTCGCTCGTGCTCGGCCCAAATCTCTAACGCGGCTGGATTGTGATGGGTGACACGGCTACCTAGAAGTGACATTTTGTTCAAAATTTGGCTGAGCAGTTGAGTCAGCCAGGGATTACCTGAACTTTCTGCAATCAGGCAATGAAAGCTGCGATCAATCTGTAAGCGGTTTTCTAATTCCGCCGCTGACGCTTCAGCTTGAGGGAGATTAGAGAACTGTGCCTCTAGCAAACAGCGCTGCAATTCATCCAACTGCTGCGGGGTCGCGTTTTCGCAGGCCCCCATGGCCGCCACTTGCTCTAACCCCAGGCGACAGTCGTATAGATGAATGGCATCTGCCACTGTAATCACCGCCACTCGAATGCCGCCACGCGGATCAGCATCGATCAACCCTTCCTGCTGCAGCTGGCGAACAGCTTCCCGAATGGGAGTGCGACTCACCGCAAAGCGATCGGCTAACCCTTGTTCGATCAAATTTTCCCCAGGGGAGAGTTGGCCGGACAAAATCTCTTGCCGCAGTGCCCAATAAATCTTGCTAAAAAGCTTGCCCATAAAATCTGTCGCAAAAGTCAGCGGCATATAACATTGTAAAGTAGAAAATCTGAATTCACAGTGCTAATTCAATGTATACAATTGGTATGCATTGACATTAATGGAGCTAAGAATGCTGCTCAGCCTTGGGAAATGTTCGGTGCCTGTGAGGGAGTTTGCAGCTTAATTTGTAGTTTTAGGTACAGATTTCACTGGATTAGTTGAGATTAGATTCATATAGATATGGCTATGCCGCTGTTCTAGCCAATCAGGGCAAGAAAGGTATGTTAATCGCATTTGCATGGCTGAATGTTGAATTTTGATTAACATTCAACTGCTCGACTTTTTGGTAAACACCGCTTTTTAGTTAGTAGCTTAAATACAAATGCAACTGTCTGGCAGATCGAGTTAGCTCGATAACCGTGGCCCTGCACCCGCTGTCATCGCAGCCCCAAGATTGATAGGAGAACTGAATTTTTGACTGGCGAAATGACGTCAATTTCAAAGCCCCACAGGATCTTTAGCATCAGTGGTTATCTGGTGGGCGATCGCCCTGCAGGATTTTTGCTGAGTTTAGTCGCTGGCTTCATCGATACGTCAGCTTTCATTATCCTATTTGGCATTTTTACGGCTCACGTCACCGGAAACATTGCTCTGGCAGGCGCTTCCTTCGTCGATCAAGAAGAAGAATCGACCCTCACGCGCCTGTTGATGATTCCTGTATTTATGTTGTCAGTCGCTTTAACTTCACTATTAGCTAGGTTTGCTCGTCGTCGCCAATGGCCAGTCTTTGCCGTATTGCTCACGGCAGAAGCAGTTGCCCTTACGATTTTTCTAATTATCAGCGCCACCCTTACACCTGCTTTGATTCTAGATGTTCAGGAAGAATACATCTTTCCTATCGGCATGTCGGGGGTTGTGGCTATGGCCATTCAGAATACGTTGATGAAGGAGGCACGAGTATTCAAAAGCTATATTCCGACTACCGTTATGACGGGAAATACGACCCAGCTGACCATCGATTTAGTACAGCTTATCGGAGCTAAATTTGACTCCGGAGAAGTGGCTAAACAGGAGGCTGCCGAGTCTTGGGAGCGCATTAGTCGCTATCTTCCAGTAATTATTGGTTTTGCTATAGGTGGGGTAGCCGCTGCATTTTTAATCTTTGTCTCAGAGTCATGGTGGACACTGGTTTTTCCAACCATCATCATCTCAGTATTAGCGATCGCGGCTTATGTTCACCACTATACTCAGCCGTCAGCGTCGTAAAACAGTTTTTTGCCATTGCGTGAAAGGGTAAACCAAACACCATGAAACTCAACCGCTTTTTAGTCTCAATTTTGTCTGGCTTATTGATCCTAAGTGCTGCGTTCGGAGCGCTTAGTCCAGTTCATGCCAGTAGCATTGCTCCGATGAGTACGACTTTGGGATTTAGCTTGTTTGGCCATTCATCGTCAGTCAATGAGACGCAAAGCTTAAAGCAGCTCAAATCAGATGTCATACCTCAGCTTGTGGAAATCTTGACGCCCCTGCAGCAGGAAATGTTTGAGGCCAATATGTTGGAAGGCGAGAGCTTTCGTAAGACTTTTCGATCGCTCATGTTAACGCCTGAACAGAAGCGAGAAATCAAGTCCGTGATCAACACAATCCCTCAAAGAGACGCCTTTTCAACCCTGTCAGCGATGGAGAAGAAAGAGCTTTTTCTGAAGAAGAAAGAGGTTTTTATGCCCTCTTCCGAAGAAATCATTGACAAAATTGAGTCCAAGATTCCCGAAGGGGCATCAGTTCCCGAAGCCGTCAAGGACAAGATCAAAACCGGCGTTGAAATGAGAGATAAATTCATGCCCTCGTCAGAAGAGATTATGGACAAGATCAAAGCCGGAATGGAACAAGCAGAAGCGGAAATGGAGAACATCACAGGGAGCGATGACTAATATCGTCCTGCAGAAGTTTGCCCATTCCTTCATCCGCTTCTGAATTATCTTGCTTTAGCCAAGGATTTTCTATTTGATTCTCCCTGGCTGTTCTGTCAAATCTAGCAGGCGAGGTCTAATCGGCATCCAGAAATAGCGATTGCTCTCAAACATTTGCCCACGCACTTTTCTGATCACCAGAGCTTGAGTCTGAGAGCGAGAGTCATTCAAATTATGAGGTCATCGCGTGTCAAGTACAGCAAAAAATCATCCAGACAGCCATGTTTTTTACAGCAGTTTGGTGGTTGAGCATATAGTTCCCAACTCAGCGATAGCTGCATTTGACCGTTGGCAATGGGAGTTACAGAGATTAGCGAGTCGCCAACCTGGCTTCATCCGATTAGATCAATGTCCTTCGTTAGTCTGTGAAAATGATGTTGTCAAGCGATACACTATTATCCATTTTGACTCCCCTGAAAATTTACAAGACTGGGTCGATTCCAAAGAGCGCAAGCACTTAACTGAGCAAGGGCAAAAAGTATTTCGGGCTTATCGATTTAAGTCTTTTACTACAGGTCTAGAAGGATGGTTTTCTCGGCGAGCATCTAGTGGTGAGAAAAGTCATCTCGGCCCACCCGTGTGGAAACAGATTTTAGCCGTCGTGCTGGGACTGTATCCCTTAATCATGCTAAGACTGGCATTCTGGCCGGAGTCATTTTTGAGCAACTGGTCCCCTGCGGCAGTGACACTTTTGGCAACTTTAGCAACTTCGTCTTTGCTCTCAATTGGTGTCATGCCGTTCATTACGCGAATGATGAGTTTTTGGCTTTATCCAGCCTATCGTCAATCGACCTTCTCGGTCGATTTAACGGGTTTAGGTATCATCTGCGCTGGATTACTCACCATGATGTTGGTGTTTCAAGAGGTTTGAAGGTTTTGTTGATGGATATGATCGCCCAAGCTATTGATGCGCAAACGGTTACTCTCACAGGAGAGATCGCAATTGTTCTATTAATTTCCCGGTTAATGTTCCGGCTGTTGAATAAAGAAGCAAAGACGATTTTAGCGATCGTCGCGATCGTGCTCTTGTTGCAGTTTGTGTTTAATATTAGCCCTCGACAACTCTGGTTAGAAATCAGCCATTTACCCGAGGAGATCGTTCACTTATTTCAACAAATAGTCTAAAAAAATGTGGCCTGTAATCCAAGCCACATCCTCAAGTCTATTTATCAAAGCTTTGCAAACCTAGCTATCAAACCCATCAATCGCCAAATCCACAGCCTGGATTGACTGGGTCAACGCAGTTGCATGCTCATTGAAAGTAGCCGTTGCCGAGGGATCAGCCGCATCTAAACCGGCAACATCTGCCGCAAGCTGATCGACAACAGTTGAAACTTCTGCGATCGCCTGATCAAGCGCATCCATTTTAGCGCCAACTTGCTCGTCAATCAGAGCTTGAACTACTTCAGGGGCCGACTCTAACTGAGCCTTAAATCCGGCAGTAGTTTCTTGCAAAGTTGAGAAAGCATCAACCGCTGATTGAAACGCCCCCTCTGGAATCATTAACGTAGGTGTTGTTGCCTCTTCCCCTGCCTTCTGAGCCGATTTTTCAGCCTTGCTAATTTGTTTAGAGAGGCTTTTTACTGCCGTCTTAAAGGGATCGTAAGCTGTATCAAAAGAGCTCTCCAAAATATCGCCGTAGTCATCCAAGATAGACTCAACAAACTCTTGAGCCGCTTCGTTGATTGCTAAATTTAACGCTTCAGGAGTAGCAACCTTACTAGAAGCCAACGCACGTGAAGGATTACCTAACAATCCAAGTCCAAGCACTAACACACTAATCAACGCCACGCGGACAAGTTGTTTGGAAAATTGAGACTTAATTTTCAGCACAAAAACCTCCGAAAGGTGAAAACATAACTCAAACCTAAGTTGCCTAGTCATCTGTCAACCTGAAAGTTGTGGTTCAGCTGTAATTGGATTCAAAGCAATAGAGACCAACAATTGATAAAGCCTTGTTGAATCTCTGCAAGAATCCTCAACCTAGACAATTTAGAATTAACCCAGCAGTAGGACTAAATCAACAGTGACAATAAACCTCATCTAGAGTCAAAACCGAGTTTTGGTATTGGACCTTACCTCAGCACTAGCAGCATCACTCCTAGATCCTTATAAGAAACCGGGCCAGATGAATTTTGGCACCTTTCTTTAGATGGGAAAGAGTATATGAACACACCTCGTGCGTACCAAACCTGAGTCATCAATCCAGATTTCAGGGATAGGACGACTATACAGTAAATTCCTCCCACTGAATGCCGTCGATTTCAGACTAACAAATCTCTTGATTTAGCTCGGTCATCGTAACATCTGACTCGAAAACTCTCTTACATCTTTATAATGTCATTGCCTTGCCAGTGAAACATCTCCATGCAATGACATTATTGCAGACGATATTGTTATTGTATACATTGTTTGTTGCCACCTTAGAAAAGGTACATAAGCTATATTGATTCGACAATAAATTCTTGAATCAGCAGGCGTTTTAGCGCTTTGATGCCGAATGTGGATGGGCTGTGTGTTAGGTTCAGTTCATACCTGACCTAAGTGACCGATTACTCTAGTTTCCTTATCCGCGATCGCTACACACCGCAAACATTTGGCACAAATCACCCCCTAACGAGCTTTGTCACATCAGCTAGGAGAAACGATGACTCAAGCAGACTCCAACAATACAGCCAGCACTCCTGACAACCATGATGTGCTTCAAGAGCCAGCGCAGAAGGCTCGCTCAGCGTCATCAGTGTCGACTCCCCAATCAACCGAGCTGCCCTCAGGAATCACTTCAGCCCAAGCCGAACAAATCATTTCACAATTAAAGAGCTTGAAGCAAAACCTCTTTATCCTGACTCTGATTGGCGGCTTTTTCGCTTTCAGAGCCATTGTTTTTCATCGCTGACTCGTTCTCACATTGAGCGAAGCAAGGCCGTAGTGGTACCCAGTGATGATGTCCTCTCGTGATTGGTTCAGTCGTCGCTGCATTCAGATACACTCATGCAGATACCCTCACTAAAATGAGGATATCTTAAGACCGAATCTTCCCCTGTCTAAAGTTTGTATGCTGAATGTATACAAAGAAGATCGATCGGTCAGGTATGAATATTTCCAAAGAAGAATTGAGGTTGACAGCGAATAATGTCTTGACAGGACTGAAACGCTTGCTATGGCGCACAGCTGTTGTTTCGCGATCAGCCTCGATCAGCCTCATCGAAGCCCTTCCAGACCACAACAATATTCGATATTCCAGCGTCGTTGTTGAGTATATTGTCCCCAAACAAAAAAGTTGGGCGTTTCGTGGGTGGCATGCACAACTGATTCGGAGTGCGCGTGATTCTTCAGGGTTTGTCCGGGTTGACCGCCATCGTCCCCTCAACTGCAAAGACGGTGTACTCAAGTGGTATTGGGTGGTGCATTTTGATCAACCGGAGCATCTTAACCAGTGGCTTGCTTCCAAAGAACGAGAAGCAATCTTGCAACAGGGGCGTGACATCTTTGAAAGTTATCGATTTAAGTCTTTCACCACAGGATTAGAAGGGTGGTTTTCTCGGCGATCTGGGACTGAGATGGATAGTCTTGGCCCTGCGGCGTGGAAGCAAATTCTGTCTGTGGTGCTAGCACTTTATCCGGTCATCATGGTGCAAGATCGGATATTTGAGTATTTCGGCATTATGGAAGATTGGTCGATGGCGAGTGCCATGTGGGTCAATTTGATGATCACTAGTAGCATTTTGACATTCGTAGTTATGCCTTTTGTCGTTAGGGTGTTGGATTTTTGGCTGCAGCCTGCTCACCAAGAAATTTCAGTGCGGGCCGAAGTTTTGGGCACTTCATCAACACTTTTAGCCATGGGAGCGATGGTTTTACTCTTCAACATCCTCGCTTAAATGATTACCTGAAGGACTCAGCCCAAGAACTTAGGAATGAGAATTATCCGTCTTAAGAACTTGGCCCAAACAATTTAGTTGAACGGTTAAATTTAGCAAGGTTGACAGTTTTCCAAGCGGGATTTTGAGTTTTTTTTCGGACTTAATGCTGAGTTAGAAAAAGGCCGTAGCTATGCAGTACCAGCGATCGCAACACATCACAACCTCACCCTTTGCGGAAACCATAAAGATGATCTGAGATTGGGGATTGAGATCACGCACCGTTGACCAGAGCAACTGCTCTTAGAGGGCACAATTAAGCGCCACGATCGCCAAACCCAGTCAACGCATCCTGGGTAAAATCCCAAAAAACCGTGGATTCGTCGTGCGATCGCAGCACCAATTGCGACCCTGCTGTCACCTGCCCGATCGCGTCACAAACCAATCCCTCAGCCTGAAAATGGGGCTGCATCTGGGAAAAACTTGCTGGCGACACACTCAACAAAAAGCCGTAGCTGGGAAAGCTAAGCAGCCATTTGGCGAGCGGTTCCGCGTTGGGACGGGGAATGGCGTCAATGTCCAGAATCGCACCGCAGCCAGAGGTTTCGAGCAGCATCAGACTTGTACCGATGATGCCGCCCATGCTCACGTCTTTGCCCGCTTTGCACCAGTCTTGTTCGGCAATGTGGGGCAGCAAGGCGAAATGGCGCTGCAAATCTACCGGATTAGCCATAGTGGCGGCATCCCAAAAGGGGTATTTAGGGTGCGATCGCCCTTCCAGATTCATTACGAGAACGAGGGCATCACCCGGCTGGGCGTCGAAACTGGTGATCAGGCGAGTAGCACGACCGAGAATCGCCACCGACAGCGCCGCGTAGGGACTGTGGCAGTTGGTGTGGCCGCCGACGATGGGCACGTTAAACGTTTTAGCGGCGGCGACCATGCCCTGCCAAAGGGGCTCGGCCTGCTCAGCCGATTCGGTCCACAGGGCGTCGACCACAGCGATGGGACGACCGCCCATGGCGTAAATGTCGCTAACGTTGACTAAGACACCACACCAGCCCGCAAACCAGGGATCTTCCCGCACCAGGGTGGGCCAAATGCCCTCGGCAGCGAGCAGTAGGTAGCCATCCCCATCGGGAATAGCTGCCGTGTCGTCACCCAAGGCAATGGATTCGCCTGTGGCGGCCTGCGGCACATAGCGGCCTAAGTGATCGGCAGCGGTTTGAATGTCGCGTTTGTTGAGAATCCCCAGGGCAGGCCGCAAGGCCGCCACCAAATCGGCCAGCATTACGACACCTTGAGGGCTCCGGAGGAGAGCACGGGACGCAGTTCGTTCCCCGGTGGATAAAAGTCGAGGTCGGCTTCCATCAGGTGATGGGGGCGATCGCACACGGAAATTTCCTGAATCGATTCCCAGTGCTGACGACGGAAGAAGCGGACATTTTGCAATTGCACCGTCGCCAGGAAGCGATCGCACCCCCAGGTATTTGCCGTCGTTACCGCTTTGTAGATTAGGCCTTTACCGATGCGGCCCACCCGCCGATAGTCAGGATGTACGCCCAGCCGCCCACCATACCAATGACGCGACTTTTCTTCATAAATACGCACGACGCCCACAATCTTTTTCCCCGCAATCACGTCATTTTCCACCGCGATGATGGGGTAAGCGATCGCGTCAATATTGTCTTCGTCATGGTCGTCAAATAAGCCTTGCTCTTCGCAAAAGATGGCCTGTCGCAATCGATAGTAAGCACGAACGTCCTGGGGCGATCGCGCCAGTTCAAAGGTGTAACGTTTGCTCGACATGGGATACCTCGGTCTGCGGATACGGAACAGCTTCTCGGGCGTGTAAGGTGACGCTCAAAAAAATTGAAGACTTGCAGATTTCCCAAACTGCACTGCCCCCTTGTAGGGGGCAATGGGGAGAGCGCAAGGGAACTGAAAAAGTCGAGCGCTTTACCTCGTGGGCAAGCGTATTCCAGCCCCCAAACGAGCCTCAATGGCTCACGACTAAACGCCGTATTGGTCAATCTGCTCTTTCAGATACTCCTCGGGCTGGGCGGGGTCAAAGTCCCCAAATTTGAGGTTTTCGACTCGGGTGAGTTCCTGCGGGGCCTCGGCTCCGAGTTCCTCGGCCAGTTCTCGGGCCAGGTCAGTGAGGAAGATTTGCTCGCCAATTTCGTCGTAGTTGGCGTCTTCGGTCGGCATGTAGCCCCAGCGCACCAACTGAGTCGAAATCCAGCTGGCAAAGCTCTTCCAGGGATAGGGATCGAAATAGATGCGATCGGGCACTTCCAGCGTGTTGCCCTGACCATCATCAAAATTGCCCGTCATCACCGCTTCCAGCACTTCTACTGGTTGGTTGAGATATTCCCGAGGGGCGATCGCGGCGGCAATCTCCTTGCGGTTGGCGGGTTCATTAGCGTAGGTCGCCCCGTCAATAATGGCCTTGTTCAACGCGCGGAAAGTGTTGGGATTCTCATCAATCCAATCTTGAGCAGCCACAAAGGCACAGCAGGGATGGCCGGGCCACAAATCCTTCGTCAGCAGGTGGATGAAGCCGATGTCGTTAAACACGACCCGCTGGGTAAAGTTATCCGGCAGGATGAAGGCGTCAATTTGCCCCGTGGACATTTGAGCGATCGCATCGGGTGGCGGCAAAATCAGCAGCTTCACGTCCTGGTCAGGGTCCAGCCCGCCCGAGGCGAGGTAGTACCGCAAAATCAGGTTGTGGTTGGAATAGTCGTAGGGAATGCCGATGGTCATGCCCTTAAAGTCAGCGGGGCCATTCACCTTGCCCAAATGCTTTTTGGCGACCGCAATGCCCTGGCCGTTATTGTTCTCAATGCTGGCCAACTTGACGGAAAAGGCCGTCGAGCCAAGCCCGAGGGACATGGCAATGGGCATGGGAGCCAGCATGTGATAAGCGTCCAACTCGCCCGCGATCGCGGCATCCCGCACCACCGACCAGCTGGCATACTTCATCAGCTCCACATTCAGCCCATGCTTGTCATAAAAGCCCAATGGATCCGACATGATGATGGGCGTGGCACAGGTGATGGGCAAAAAGGCAATCTTCAGATCATTCTTTTCCAACTCACCCGTGGTGGGGGGCGGGGGCGGCGTTTCGCCTTCAGGCACCGCTTCTTCCGTAGGCTGTTGGGCACAATTCGCGAGGGAAACAAGGGCAGCCCCGACGGCGATATTCTTCAAAAACTTGCGGCGGGTGAACTGACTCATCCGCTGAGCGTCGGTAAAGAACTGTCCAGCCTTGGGGCCAAAGGCCGCCGCAAAGGCTTCGTCCAATCCCCCAGCCACTTTAATCAAGTCGAGCACCAGCTTCTCGCGCTTGGGGCTGCCTTTGCCCGCCATCTGCACAAACAGGGCCTTGCGCAACTCAGCCTGGCTGATGGCATCGGCGACGGCGATCGCTTCCGGCTGATACAACCGCATTTTGACCAAATCGTTGATCAAATTAGCCGGATCATGGGGCATATCGGCCATAAATTTCCAGTGGTCTTCGGTGGCGTGGATGCTGCCACAAATCAAACACCGGATGGCTAGATCGCCGAGGTTGCCCTGGTCACAGGTCAGGGCATTCCACCGTTGGCTGGGAGTCGATACAGAGTTAATCATTATTCAATGGTCTCGCTAAATAAAGCCCTCGGCAGCAAATACAACGACCCTTTGGCCTGGTTGTGCTGAGCTAAACACTTGTGCTGATGGGCGACATCAATGCTACCAAGCAGCCATCTCTGTCATTCCCATCGAAGCAACAAATAGTAAAGAACGACGCTCAGAAACCGTTAGCGATCGCTGCGATCCCGCAAGCTCAAGCCCACCGATAAAACAGTCAATTTTGAGCAAGCAATATTAACTCACCAATTGTCGTTTTAGCAGTAAGGCCAAGTCCTGAATTAATTCCATTAGAAATGCGTTCAGGCAACATTTTTGTAACTAAAAATACGGTATCTAAAACTAGTCCCAAAAATCATGAGGCCGTGGAATTCACAGAAGCTTTTTCACAGCTCGCGATCGCTCATTAATTGCAACGGGATATCAACTTTGTGAATATCTCAGAGGTTTTCTACCGGAGGCGAACAAGTCATCAGGAGTATTTCAGCGTGAGCCCAACAGCACCCTAAAGCCTCAATATACTCGCCACCGTCCAACATTCACCCCCCCTTTTTTCTGGCAGTGAATGTGAGGATGGGATCAGCATTTTTAGCTTGAAGCAAAAGAAAAGACCTAGCCAATCATACCTGAGGCAGCTAGGTCAAAACGGAGCGATGTTTGTCGATGATGAATCGACTTTAATTATTCTCGAAGAGCATCTAAGAAACAACAGACGTGAGTGCTTCTTCTGGCATCGCAAACAGCATTTTTTTCAAATGTTTCAAAGCGGGCGTCACAATGGCGATGAAATAAGCTTCTCGCAACTTCCGCTCCGGCGCGCTGCCGTGAACGTAAGCCCGCGCTCCGGCGTGCAGCATAGTGGCCTGAGCCGCCCGCAACGACAACTCCGATCCCGCAATGCGAGCCTGTATTACTTCACGCAAGAGTTGGTCGTCAATAATGCCGTCAGTGGCGTCGAGGCGATCGGCCAGAGCGTAAGTGCGATCGCGTGCCATCTGCAAGTCCGCTTCAATGTCTTCGGCCTGGTCATCCAAAAAGCGATTCACATGGCCCAGCCGCTTATTGGTGCGTTTCATCAGCTCCACGCAGCTATCTACCAAACCGAGCCCCATCCCCACTTGCGTCAGGATAAAACCGGGCCGAATCCGCAGCACATAGTCATCACAGGGGGCCGCCAACACGCGAGCATCGGGCACAAACACATCGCGGAACACACAGCTATAGGTGCCAGTCCCTTCCAGCGCGATGAAGTGAGCATTGCAACGCAACGTCATGCCTTCCATGTCATCCGACACCACAGCCATCATGTAATCATCGCTGTCGGCGATTTTGGCCGCCACTCCAAACCAGTGACCAGGCCCCAAATTCGAGACCCAGGGCAACATGCCATTCACGCGGAAGCCCCCTTTCACGGGTTCTGCCGTCAGGGCAATTTTTTCAATATCCACGAAATGCTTCATCGGGTTCGAGAGGCCAGTGCCCGCCAGCTGCTTACCCGTAGCGATATCTGGCAGCAATTCCTGGGCCAACGCCTGATTGTCCGTGTTTTGCAAATACCAGGTACAGGCCACCTGACACCAAGCCATAAACCCGGTGGAGATGCACTCTTTAGAAATCTCTTCAATGCTTTGAATCGCCGCTTTCAAACCCAGGCCCGTGCCGCCCAATTCTGGAGCCACTGCGTGGGCGTAAGCGTTTACGTCGCCCAACTGATGCAAAATCTCGCGAGGATATTCCCCTTTGAGGTCGATATCAGCCACCTTGGGCGTGAGCTGTTGCTTAACCACCGCTGACACGGCCTCAGTCGCGGCGTGATAGTCCATGGCGGCGTGAGTCTGAGAAGCTTGTTGAATCGTCTGCATTGTGAGTGATGGTGAAGTTCTTTATCGGTGCAAAGCGCCTATTAGGGCAGACCAAAAACAGCCATTAACAGCTGCTTTCAGACGTTAACTTAACTATACATTTATGACTTTGGGGGCGGCTGCCAAGCGGCTTACCCACGGAACGTTGCCTGGGTGAGTAACTGTCAACAGCCATCAGTAACCATTCATGATGCGGGTGGACACCAGCCGTAAAGGGCTGAAGTGGCGCGATGGTCATGATTCGGGAGTATGACCATCGCTCAGAGCCGGGCTCTGCTTCAGCCCTCACTGACTGACTTCTCTAGCCGAGAAGACTTGAGCCGTTGAGATCGCGGGGCTTACGCCATTTCCACGCTGACGGGCATCGGATTGCTCAAAGTGGCGGACACAGGCGACCACTTGTTGGCATGGGCCACCATTTCGGCCAACTCTTCTTTCGAGGCGTCACCGTCAATGTCAACCTTGACCCGGACATCGGTAAAGCCAATTTGCGGCTTCGCCAACTCGCCCGTGCCCCAGGTGCTGGTGATATTGATGTCACCTTCGAGAGAAATTTCAAGCTTGGTGAGGGTAATACCGCGAGCGGCAGCATTGGCCTGCAGCCCCACCGCCAAACAGGAACCGAACGCACCCAACACAATCTCCGAGGGATTGGGAGCTGTATTGTCGCCCAAGAGACCGGGGGGCTCATCCACCACAAAGGGCTCTAAATCGCGAGCGTAGTTCAAGCTGCGGAACTTGCGCTCACAAACGGTCTTGACCTTGAGGGTCTTGTCGGCGGGGTTGGCGCGGTTCTTTTCGCCGAGCTCTTGCAGGCCATCTTTGGGAATGGGCGCGATGGACACCTTGGCGGTATCAGACATAAGGTTCACCAAATAGAACGATCTATCTATTTATATTAAAGGAAACTTCTCGTTTGGGGAATGTGGTGATGGCTACAGTTTGGGCGATCGGGAAGGCTGCATCACCCGCAAGTCTTCAACAGCTACGCAGCTACGCAGGTTTGAGCGCCAGGGTGAGCAACTGCCGCGCCACATCAAAACTGGCGTGAAGGCGCTGGGTGTCGCGGTGCAGCTTACCCATCAGCATTGCCCCCTCAATTACCGTCATAATTTGCGCCGCCAGCAAATCGGGGTCGGTGGCAGGTAAGAGCTGGTCACGTCCGGCATGGAGTCGTTGAGCGATCGCCCCCTCCCACCGCGCAAACACTGTTTGCAAGTGCTCGCGAAAGCTATCGTCCTGCTCCACCAGATCCACAATCAGGTTGCCGAGCAGACAGCCGCCACAAAACGGCTCACGGGTTTGCTTCGCTTCCAGCGTATCGAGAATCCAAAACACCTGATCAATGGGCGATTCATGCCGGGTCACAGCGGGTTCCAGCACGTTTTTCTCCAGCTTCTCCCATTCAAAATCGATCAGCGCATGCCCCAACGCCTGCTTCGATTCAAAATAGTTGTAAAAACTGCCCGACGAAGCGCCGCTCAACCGAAACAGTTCGCTCAGCCCCGTAGCGGTTAACCCCTGGCGGTGAACCGTGTCGATGACCGCTTCGAGAATATCCTCACGGGTGCGCTTCAGATTAGCCATAGCAGCTTGGGCTCAGAGGGTGACAACCAACCTCTCTTCTACGCGCAGCATCCGTTTGCGCCCGTAGAGAGGCAAAAACATTGGGGAGACGTCCTCCCCCCAACCCCAAAGCTATTGTGCATCATTATTGTCAAACTCTCTTGACCCGCCCTGAGCGCCAGCCGACCTCGGAGGGACCGACTCGACATCAAAGTCTCAACCCCGCTAAACCAAACCCATCCGGTTTGCGGTAGAGTGAGCATCGCCCGTGGTCATGAGGCTGGGGGCGATCGCGGTCAATTCCCCTGCGTAATTGTGTTATGAATTCGGAATCTCCGCTCAGGTTTGATGTCGTCACCTTATTTCCTGACTTCTTTGCGTCGCCGTTGCAGTCTGGCCTGTTGGGCAAAGCGCTAGAGCGGGGCATCGCCAGCGTCAACTTGGTGAACCCTCGCGATTTCACCACTGACAAGCATCGCAAAGTGGACGATGAACCCTATGGCGGGGGCGTCGGCATGTTGATGAAGCCGGAACCGATTTTCGCCGCCGTCGAGTCCCTGCCCACCTATCCTCGGCGAGAAGTCATCTTGCTGACGCCCCAGGGCGAAACGATGGCCCAGCCCTTATTCCGGCAGCTCAATGCTGAGCTCGACCAAATTGTGCTGATTTGCGGCCATTACGAAGGGGTCGATGAGCGGGTATTGCATCTGGTCGATCGCGAGGTTTCCCTCGGCGATTTTGTCCTCACCTGTGGCGAAATCCCGGCGTTGACCCTGATTAACGGCGTAGTGCGGCTGCGACCGGGCACCGTCGGCAAAACCGATTCGCTCAAATTCGAAAGCTTTGAAGCGGACCTGCTGGATTATCCTCAATACACTCGTCCGGCCGAGTTTCGGGGGTGGACCGTACCCGACGTTTTGCGATCGGGCAATCACGCCGCGATCGCCGCCTGGCGGCACCAGCAGCAAGTGAATCGGACACGGCAGCGTCGCCCCGATTTATACGCCACCTGGCAAGCCCAGCAGTCCTCAACCGAGTCCCCCTAGCTGACCACTCACACCCTATCCTCAGACATTGATGGCTGGTCAAAATCGCTCATACTTAGTCAAATGTGCTGAGTTATACCTAGACGTTTTCTGTAAATTTGCTACCATCGACTTATGAATATACGGATCGGCAACGGCTACGACATCCATCGGTTAGTAGAAGGGCGGCCCTTGATTTTAGGGGGAGTAACCATTCCCCACGTCATGGGCCTGCTCGGTCACAGTGATGCCGATGTGCTGACCCACGCCATTACCGATGCGTTGCTAGGCGCTTTAAGCCTGGGCGATATTGGCACCTACTTTCCCCCCAGTGACCCCCAGTGGGCGGGTGCCGATAGTCTGAAATTGCTCGACCAGGTCTACCAAATGGTGCGCGATCGCGGTTGGGCGATCGTCAATGTCGATAGCGTCGTCGTTGCCGAACGTCCCAAGCTCAAGCCCCATATCGCTGCCATGCGCAGTGCCCTAGCCGCAGCGTTAAATCTTGCCCCCGACCAAGTCGGCGTCAAAGCCACCACGAATGAAAAGCTCGGCCCCACAGGTCGTGAAGAAGGCATTGCCGCTTATGCTGTCGTGCTGATTGCTAGGGCTTCGACCTGAGCAACTTGCACAAATGTCATCAGGATGACGGTAATAATTACATTTCTGAATGTAAAGTTACAGTTAACTTAGTTTGGGTTTTTGTGAAGGAATGACCCAAGAGCCTGGCGGCAAAAGTGTATCCTGTAGAACACAATCAGGGTATTTACGTAGGTTCTCTCGCAGGTTAGGCAAGATTGAGTCAGATTGGCGATCGCCAGGGAGCAGAGAATGGGTATCTATCAATGCAAACACATGACTCACGCCGAGTCACTTGAGCCAGCTGATCCGCTGCCATTTGAATGGGCAAAGGCGTTTCCGAGTTGGTTTCAAACGCCTCCTCCTGAGCGCATTGGGTTACAGGGCGAATATGATTACCATGGCCTGCAAAAGCGCGTCGAGGCTGTGTTTTCTCAACAGTTTGTGCCCTCAGAGCTAGAGCGTTTGACCGTTAGTCAGCGGGGCCGCGTGGTCATTCTTCAAGGTGTTGTGAGCGATCACGCCATGCTAAGAGAGTTGGTCAGCTTAGCAAAACAAGTAGAAGGCACTTATCGGGTCGAAACGGCTTGGGTGACCTGTACCGCTGAGCAAAATCTCATGATGGCAATTTAGCCACAGAGAGCCACTGAGGTAACCGCGATCGCTGATCAGGGCTCACCTGAGTCGCTATTGTTAAGGCGACCCTTTAAGACCACTCTTCCCTGTGAGCGATCATCCGCTACCTTTACTGACCCTTGATATTGATGTCATTCGCCAACAAGCGCATCACGTTGGCTTTCATCGCGTCGGCATCGCTCGCATTGATCACAGTCAACCCGCCGCGATCGCCGCTAACACTGCCCTGCAAAATTGGCTGCACCAAGGCTATCAGGCTGATATGGCGTGGATGAGCAATCCCAAACGCCAAGACATTCAACAAGTCATGCCAGGGGTGCGATCGCTGATCTGCGTCGCGCTGAACTATTACACCCCGCATCAGCACTCCGACAATGCTCAGCACGGCAAAATCTCGCGCTACGGCTGGGGACGCGACTATCACCGCGTCATGCAAAAAAAATTGAAGGCGCTGTCAGAATGGCTGCGATCGCACCATCCCGACATTCAAACCCGTTTTTATGTCGATACTGGCCCGGTTTCCGATAAGTTTTGGGCGCAGCAGGCCGGGATCGGGTGGATCGCTAAAAACGGCAACGTCATCACCCGTGACTACGGTTCCTGGGTGTTTCTTGGCGAAATCCTCACCAATCTAGATTTGCCCGCCGATACTCCCCATACCGCCCACTGCGGTACCTGCACCCGGTGTATCGAGGCTTGCCCCACGGATGCGATCGCCGCCCCCTTCGTCGTTGATGCCAACCGCTGCATCGCTTACCACACCATTGAAAACCGCGACCCAACGCTGCCCCCCAACATTGCGCAAAACCTACACGGCTGGGTGGCGGGTTGCGACATCTGCCAAGACGTCTGCCCCTGGAACCAACGCTTTGCCCAACCCACGGATGTGAAAGATTTTCAGCCTTACCCCGATAACGTGGCACCTAACCTGGCCGAGTTAACGAATTTGAGTGAGGTCGACTGGAATCGTCGCTTTCCCGCCTCGGCCCTGCGGCGCATTAAACCCTCTATGTGGCGACGCAATGCCCGCGCAGCTCAGCAAAGTCGACCGTCTTAACGCGATCGCGGCAGTTGGCCCATCATCCGCAACCACAAGTCCTTAATACTTCTTGACATGGCTGAAATCGTGGCAACGCGATCGATAGGATAATAAACAGCAACTTTTTAGAACAGGTCATACAGCGGGCGATCGCCCTGCTCAACCGACTTTAGCCAGGTATTTAAGAGGAAAACACTTTGGTCAGTACAGCCCCACTCAAAACCAGCAAATCTGAAGAGATTTTTAGCGCCGCTCAACACCTCATGCCCGGTGGCGTTAGTTCTCCGGTTCGCGCCTTCAAATCGGTCGGTGGCCAACCCATCGTCTTCGATCGCGTCAAAGGTGCCTACATTTGGGACGTTGATAACAACCAATATATCGACTATGTCGGCACCTGGGGCCCCGCCATCTGCGGTCACGCCCACCCCGAAGTGCTGCAAGCCCTGTCCGCCGCCCTCGAAAAAGGCACCAGCTTCGGCGCCCCCTGCTATCTCGAAAACGTACTGGCGGAGATGGTGATCAACGCCGTCCCCAGCATCGAGATGGTGCGCTTCGTCAACTCCGGTACCGAAGCCTGCATGGCCGTGCTGCGCCTGATGCGCGCCTTTACCGGACGCGACAAAATCATCAAATTTGAAGGCAACTACCACGGCCACGCCGACATGTTTTTGGTGAAGGCCGGATCGGGCGTCGCCACCCTGGGCCTCCCCGACTCCCCTGGCGTCCCCAAAGCCGCCACCCAGAGCACCCTCACCGCCCCTTACAACGATCTGGAAGCGGTCAAAAAGCTGTTTGAAGAAAATCCCGGCGAAATCTCCGGCGTCATTCTCGAACCCGTCGTGGGCAACTCTGGTTTTGTCACTCCCGATGCCGGCTTCCTCGAAGGGCTGCGCGAACTCACCCGTGAATACGACGCCCTGCTCGTCTTTGACGAAGTCATGACCGGCTTCCGCATTGCCTACGGCGGTGCTCAGGAGAAATTTGGCGTCACCCCCGACCTCACCACCCTCGGCAAAATAATCGGCGGTGGGCTACCCGTCGGCGCTTACGGCGGTCGCCGCGACATCATGGAAATGATCGCCCCCGCTGGCCCGGTTTACCAGGCCGGCACCCTGTCTGGCAATCCCTTGGCGATGACCGCAGGCATCAAGACCCTCGAAATCTTGCAGCGTCCCGGCACCTACGAACAACTTGAAACGATGACCCACAAGCTCATCACCGGACTGTTGGCCGCGGCCCATGAAACGGGCCATGCCGCTACTGGCGGCAACATCAGCGCCATGTTCGGCATGTTCTTTACCGATAAAGACGTGCATAGCTACGACGACGCCAAAGGAGCTGACACTGAGAAGTTCAGCCGCTTCCATCGCGGCATGTTAGAGGCGGGCATTTACCTGGCTCCCTCGCAATACGAGGCGGGCTTCATGTCGCTGGCCCACACCGACGAGGATATTGAGAAGACGATCGCCGCCGCTTGCCAAGTGCTCAGCAACCTTTAATTGGTGGCATTCCCGTTTGTAGACTTTTCTCTAAGTCTTTTTTACAGAACAGGTAGAGCAATTAAGTAAAGAACTGCGCCCCTTATCCAAATCAGAATAAGGGGCGCAGTGTATTTAGAGCTTTAGGATTCCTCCTGGTAGAGACTTAGATGTTCATCTATGATCTTGCTCAAGAGCATGAATCAATAGATATTCACGATATAGAGAGAAGTAAAACGGGAAACTTAATTTTATGCATGAGTACAGCTTTATGTATAAGTGCGGGTAATTCCAGAAAAAAAGAATTGGTTCTGATACATAAACTCCTCTATAAACTCTGCTTCAACGCAATAGGGATACACTTGCTATGACTTTTAGTTCAGAAGCTTCTGCCTCAATCGCAGGAAAAATTGCTATCGAGTTGGCTACTGAAGCCTTGGAAGATTTTCTGGAAGATGAAGAAAACCAAGAGGTTATTGCAAAGCATATTTCAGGCTCATTCATCAATGCCTCCAAGGCTCTTTGCCTGCCAGATCAGTTTGAGAAGAACCTAGATGATTTTCTGGGAGAAGAGGATGAACAACAAATTTGAATACCCCATCGGAAGCATTATTCAACTCACAAGTCATGATTATCCTCACTGTGGAGTTGTAGTAGACCACAACAGATCGGTCGAGCTAATTGCTCAAAAAGACCAGTCAAAGCGTAAAATGATCTGCAAGTTGGTTCTTATTGATTTCTCGATTGCTAATGAGCATCCTATAAGTGATGGCTTGCCTGAATACACGCTAAGAAGATTGCCTACGACTTCATGGAATACATCTGAAATCAAGCAAAGAGTCCGTCACCTTAAGTCCAAGTATCACGATAGCGACTATCACATCGTCTACAATAATTGCCAGCATTTTGCATGGGAGTTGGCAACTGGAGAGGCAAAATCACCAGACGCTTCTAAGTTTAGGATGATCGGTGGATTGGTCGGTTGGGCGATGCATAAAAAGGATTTTGGGTCTGCATCTTCTAATGGCAGCAAGAGCTTAGAGGGACTAAGCTGTGAACTCGATAGGTTTCTTGTGCCAGTCTGATGGTTCCCAAAGCCTTAACAGTCACTGTTCCTCCATTGCCCTTCATAACCGTTTCTATTACTGATCGACTCATCCACTCCTTATCCTCACACCCACCTGCCCTCACCCCCTCAATGGTCGGTTATCGCCACTTATAAGCACGCACCGAAGGGGCTATTCTATGCTGGTTAGCACTCGACACAATTGAGTGCTAATGTTTCATTTGCAGAGAGAAAGAGTGGGACATGGCGAAACTAGTCATATTTGATGAAGCGTCGCGGCAAGCCCTGGAAAAAGGCGTGAACTCCCTGGCCGATGCGGTCAAGATCACCCTGGGGCCAAAAGGTCGCAACGTTGTACTAGAAAAGAAATTTGGCGCACCGCAAATCGTGAATGACGGGATCACGATCGCCAAAGAAATTGATTTAGAAAATCCTTACGAAAACACCGGCGCACGCCTGATTCAGGAAGTTGCCTCGAAAACTAAAGACTTGGCGGGCGACGGCACCACCACTGCAACGGTGTTGGCCCAAGCCATTATTCGTGAAGGGTTGAAGAACGTCGCAGCAGGTAGCAACCCGGTCAGCTTGCGTCGCGGCATCGACAAAGCCGTGGCCCAAGTGGTCGCTGGCATTGAGGCGGCAGCCAAGCCTGTAACGGGCAATGCCATTTCGCAAGTTGCTTCTGTTTCAGCGGGCAGCGATGACGAAGTCGGCGAGATGATTTCTGCCGCCATGGAAAAAGTGACGAAAGATGGCGTCATCACCGTAGAAGAGTCCAAATCCCTCTTCACCGAGTTGGAAGTCGTCGAAGGGATGCAGTTCGATCGCGGCTATATGTCACCCTACTTTGTGACCGATCAAGAGCGCATGGTCACGGAATTGGAGGGCGCTCGCATCCTGATCACCGACAAAAAAATCAGCTCCATTCAGGATCTGGTCGGCGTGCTGGAACGCATTGCTCAAGCGGGTGCGCCGTTGCTGATCATTGCTGAAGATATTGAAGGCGAAGCCTTGGCCACCCTGGTGGTCAACAAGGCTCGTGGCGTGCTGAACGTTGCCGCCGTGAAAGCGCCTAGCTTTGGCGATCGCCGCAAGGCCATGCTGCAAGACATCGCCGTCCTCACAGGCGGTCAGGTGATCTCCGAAG
This sequence comes from Leptolyngbya iicbica LK, assembly GCF_004212215.1. NCBI lineage: Bacteria > Bacillati > Cyanobacteriota > Cyanophyceae > Leptolyngbyales > Leptolyngbyaceae > Leptolyngbya > Leptolyngbya iicbica. Next base: position 5,093 of record NZ_QVFV01000005.1, on the reverse strand, counting down.
ACATTGGCCTGAGCCTCGAAGCTGCCACCCTAGATATGTTGGGTACAGCCCGCAAAGTCAGCATCACCAAAGACACCACCACCCTCGTTTCTGACGCGGGCAACGAAGCGGATGTGCAGGCACGAGTCGCTCAAATTCGTCAAGAACTGGAGCGCACCGACTCTGACTACGACAAGGAAAAACTCTCGGAGCGCTTGGCCAAGCTGGCGGGCGGCGTCGCCGTCATCAAAGTGGGTGCAGCCACAGAAACCGAACTGAAAGACCGCAAACTGCGGATTGAAGACGCTCTGAGCGCGACCAAGGCCGCTGTGGACGAAGGTATCGTTCCTGGAGGTGGAGCCACCCTACTGCACCTGGCGACCAAGCTCGAAACGCTGAAGGCTTCCCTTTCCGTGGCGGAAGAGAAAGTCGGTGTGGATATCGTAATCAGAGCGCTGGAAGCGCCCCTTCGCCAAATCGTCGATAACTCCGGTGGCGAAGGCTCCGTCATCGTCGAGAAAGTCCGCGAACTCGACTTCAACATGGGCTACAACGCCCTGACTGGTGAGTTTGAAGACCTGATCGCCAGTGGCATCATCGATCCCGCAAAAGTAGTGCGCTCGGCGCTGCAAGATGCCGCCTCCGTCGCTGGAATGGTCCTAACCACCGAAGTTCTCGTCGTTGAGAAGCCTGAACCTCCCGCGCCTGCTGGTGGCGACCCCGGCATGGGTGGTATGGGCGGCATGGGTGGCATGGGCGGCATGGGTGGTATGGGCGGCATGGGCATGATGTAAGCCCGCCCAGCGCTTAACCAACCGATCCGTCTGAAACTAAACCGGGCCGGGAGCGATCGCTCCCGGCCCGGTTTTCATCAATATGTAGATTTCAGCCAGTTATGAGGACGCGACTAAGCTTTAGCCGTCAATGCTACCTTCAACCCCTTCGATGAGGTAATCCATCTTCTCTAGCTCAATGTCATCTTGCTTGTATTCTTGGTCACTGGTCAAAATGACATTGCCGCCGTTATCTTTCAGCTCACCCTTATAGATGACCAATTCGCCTGCGATCAGCTGCTCGCGAGCGGCATCGGCAGCTGCCTTAGCCTCATCGGTCACGGCTGGGCCGTAGGGCGACAGCTTACAGAACTTCCCACCAAGGCCCCCCCGCAAAATGTGAGGAATGTCACCGGCCATGAGCGTTTGCCCCGCTTTGAACTGCTCGCCCAGTTGAGAATAAATGCTCGACCAGTCCCACTCGGCCCCAGTGAGGTAACCTTCGGGGGCAAGCGGACCTTGGTTAGCGTGATAGCCGCTGGAATAAATGCCCCGACGTTCTGCGGTTTCCATCACGACTTTAGGACTGTCAACGTGACAGGTCACCACGTCAATACCCTGGTCGGCCATGCTATTGGTTGCTTCGGCTTCCTTCACCGGCTCTGCCCAGTCCCCAGTGAAGATGACCTGGGTAGTAATTTCTGGCTTTACAGACTTCGCGCCCAGAGTAAAGGCATTGATGTTGCGCAACACTTGTGGAATCGGCTTGGCCGCAACGAAACCGAGCTTGCCAGACTGCGTCATATGACCCGCCACAACCCCGGCGACATATTGCGCCTCGTCAATATAACCAAAGTAGCTACCCACATTGTCGGGATGAACGCCATCTTGATAGAGCCCCCCAGCGTGGAAGAACTGCACCTCCGGAAACTCTGCGGCTAGTTCCAAGATGTAGGGGTCGAAATAACCGAAGGATGTGGGAAACAAGACTTTCGCACCATCAATTTCAATCATGCTGCGCATGGTTTCGGCGACGGCGGTCGTTTCAGGTACGCTGGCTTCTTCCACTAGCTTGATGCCGGGAACGTTGGCGACCATGGCAGCAGCCCCTTCGGCATGGGCCTGGTTATAGCCAAAATCATCTTTGGGGCCAACGTAGATGAATCCGACAACTAACTCCTCACCACCAGCGTCCCCCGTGGCGGCTTCGTCAGTAGTGGCATCGCCCTCCGGAGCCGGGCTGCAGGCTGTGCCAAACTTGGTAACCACGCCAAAGGCAGTAGTCGCCATCAAACCGCGCACCATCTGGCGACGAGAGATGCGGGTAAATCGGCGTTGAGTCATAGCGTTTTCTCCTACAAGGAATGGGGCATTGAAAAGGGGAGGCAGAATTAGTGAATGGGCTCAGAATATCGGCCAACAAACAATTTTGCCGGGCAGCGATCGCCGCCATCAAGCCAACCCAACATCACAGTCTCAATCTGGCTCAAATTAAGGATTGATAAAAGACCGAGATAATTTTGTATCTTTAGCTGCTTTTCGCCAAATTCTCGTCAACCTGACGCTGCTTTTTGCTAGTGAGCCTTAAGGGAATGAGCTTACAGAAGGGAACGGTTCCCTCGAACTAATGCTGACTATTATTCAACCAGTTCAACAGAGAACTCTCTCCTCAGCAGTGGTGGGCAGCCCCATCAATCTCCCCCTAAATCTGTCTCTGTCAAAACTTTTGGGGCTCGCCTGCCCCGCGTTCTCATCCACCCGGACCTCATCCCTCCCTCTTAAGCAGCATGTCATGTGCTCGCCGACCTCTAAATGTGGGGTAGAGTATGGGCCGTAGAGCTTTTCACAAGTGACGAGGGGCGATGAATTGGAAACGGCTAGGACTCTTGATTATCTTGGGACTGCTGAGTGGCATCGTATTCGCCTATGCCCACGCTGCGATGCAAGCCCCACCACCAACTACAACCTCCAAAGCCCCCACCGAAATCACCACAACTGAGGTCGCTGCCCCCACTGAGGCCCTAGCCGTCACTGCCCCCTCCATCGAACTGCCCGCCGCGACTCAAGCGCTGCTCGCGAGCCTTAATCAAGCGCCGTTTCAGCCTGAGCGCGGCGATCTGCGGCTGGTGGCTATTAGTGACCTAAATGGGGCCTACGGATCTACCGATTACGACCCCGATGTCGATAAAGCGATCGCCCTCATTCCCTTCTGGCAACCGGATTTAGTTGTAGCCGGTGGCGACATGATTGCAGGGCAATCGTCCTCATTGACAACAGCACAAATTCAGGCCATGTGGGCCGCCTTTGATGAACATGTTCGCGCCCCTTTGGATGCAGCAGGTATTCCCTTCGGCTTTACCATCGGCAACCACGACGCCTCCGGAGCCCGTGGGGCCAACGGCCAGTTTACCTTTCAGCAAGAGCGAGATTTGGCTACTGCCTACTGGCAAGCGCCAGAGCACACTCCCGACGTCGAGTTCATCGATCGCGCTGACTATCCCTTTTTCTATACCTTTCGCCAGGGCGATGTCTTCTTTATGGCATGGGATGGCTCGACCCACCAGATTCCCCCCGACAAGCTGACCTGGGTAGAGCAAAGCCTAGCCAGCGAAGCCGCCCAGAGCGCTCGCCTGCGGATTTTGTTGAGCCATCTGCCGCTGTATGCCGTGGCCGAAGGACGCAACGCCCCCGGTGAAGTAATGGCCAACGCAGAGCAGTTACGGACCATGCTAGAGCGGTACAACGTGCATACCTACATTAGCGGCCATCACCACGCTTATTATCCTGGCCATCGAGGCAAATTACAGCTCCTCCACATGGGGATCATCGGCTCGGGGCCTCGCGCCTTGATCGATAGCGACTTGCCCCGCTGGAAAGCCATCACCGTACTCGATATAGACTTTGAGCAAGCTGAGAGCGAGCTAATTCGTTATACCACCTATGACATTCAGACACTGGAGTTGATTGAGTACGGTCAACTCCCCCGCTATTTAGCAGGGCACAACGGCATGGTGCTTCGTCGTGACCTCGAACTGGCTGACCTGAGCACCGCCGAGCAAAGCGCCTGTCAAGCAAAGCTCGGAACCGCCCTGTGCAGTTAACCCCTAATCCTCGCTCACAGCACCAGCTGCATCGACAGACCAGCATCCTCTATCTATCCACTTTTCCGCTACCGCCCCCAAATTGCTCTAAACTCATCCTGTTGGCCGTTCAAAATCAGATTCATGGCAGCACAATCTACGATTCCTGTGGTGGTAAATGGCGCGTGTGGCAAGATGGGCCGCGAAGTTATCAAGGCCGTCACCGCTGCTGAAGATATGACCCTGGTGGCAGCGATCGACAAAAATCCTGCGGTCCTTGGCGAAGACATCGGCGAAATTGCAGGATGCGGTCCGGTGGAAATTCCGGTCACGCCGGATCTTGAAGCAGCACTGGTACAAGCCCAAAGCGAAGGCTTGGCAGTCATGATTGATTTCACCCACCCCGATACCATCTACAACTCAGTGCGAGCAGCGATCGCCTATGGCGTTCGTCCCGTCGTAGGTACCACAGGCTTGACAGCAGACCAGATTAAGGAACTGGCAGAATTTGCAGAGAAAGCCAGCATCGGCTGCCTGATCATTCCCAACTTTTCTATCGGAGTCGTATTGATGCAACAGGCGGCTCAGCAGGCAGCACAATACTTCAACCACGTCGAGATCATCGAGCTACACCATAATCAAAAGGCCGACGCCCCCAGCGGCACGGCCATCCAGACTGCTCAAATGCTCTCTACCCCTGACAAAGCCTTCAACCCTGCCCAAGTAGAAGAATCCGAAAAAATGACTGGTGCTCGCGGCAGCACCACTGACGATGGCATTCGTATCCATAGCGTTCGATTGCCCGGTCTGATTGCCCATCAGGAAGTGCTGTTTGGGGCACCGGGACAGCTTTATACTCTGCGTCACGATACCAGCGATCGTGCCTGCTACATGCCCGGTGTACTGCTGGCAGTGCGGCGAGTCATGCCTCTGAAGTCCCTCATCTACGGCTTGGATAAAATTTTGTAGACACCGATATCATCCCTTAGCTCAGAGCAATCGAGCAAAGAACTTTTCGACGAAATTCTTCTTTATCTACGCAGCGCATTAAACTACAAGTCGTCACCCTGAGCGCAGTCGTCAACCAAAAGACGGTTCTACATTTCATGAAAAGAGTTATGGAAGGCCATCTTTAGCGAGACTATTGATTTGTAGAGCTTCTAGATTAGGTGAACCTTTCCTTAAATCAGCCTTTCATTTTAAAGTAAACCGTCCTCTGCTGCGGGAACAACAGAGGACGGTTATTAGGGACCTGGCACCG